>JAUXMV010000053.1 GCA_030683155.1 Bacteroidales bacterium | reverse complement strand
TTTGAATATGTTTACTTATCCACAGACCATATCGGTTATTATGAAAAACTTGGGTTTATATACATAGGACAAGGCTACCATCCGTGGGGTGAGGAATCGAGAATCTATCAATACAAATTATAATAATCGAGAACACTTTTCAGAAAAAACGAAAACAGCACAGTAAACAGCTTTCTGAGTTGTCTGGAGTTCACAGCGAGGAGTTGCAGGATTTTCAGGATTGAAGTACATCTCAACAGGCTTCCATCGACAAACTCGCTGCCTTCTTTTGTAAGTTTCTTTTTTAAGTCACTCCAAAACTTGTGATTCTATAAAGAGGGCTTGCTGAAAAACTCAGAATGTTGATCTTTCGGTGCGCTGCACCTCTCATTTCAATTCTATTTGATTTTCCTACAAAGATTATCGCCACGCTGTGGCTCAATTTCAAACCTTCAGACCTTCAAACCTTCAAACCTTCAGAATAGGACGTCCTGATTGCTATGGATGGAGATCTATTGAAAGTACAATCAGAATATACCAACAGAAGCGCCTGTCTATTACCAACAATTTCTTCTTGAGGATTTTTTTAATAAGGGTAAAAAGAAAAATAAGTTACTATTTTTGCAAATATGAAGATCTATCAATATACTTATCTCAGAAATTTGTTGTTTCTTCTAACAAGTGCTTTTACACTTGCGGGCAATTCCCAGACAAATAGTCTGGATAGTCTGAAAACCGTACTCAGCAAAACCAATGAACAGACAAAACAGATTGATCTGTTAAATGAAATTTCAGCCAAGTACTATTATATACATTATGATTCCCTCATGTCGTATGCCGAAGAAGCTTTCAGACGATCTGTTGCGACAGGTTATACTGAAGGTGAAATTTTGGCATTGCACCGAAAATGCGATTATTACATCAACACGGGAGATTTTAAAACTGCAAGTCACCTGGTTGAGCAGGCTGAACGCTTAGCCACGAAAACAAACAACAAAGTTCTGCTTGCCGAATCCTACCTTATCAGAGGTGATATCTATGGGAGTATATCGATTTTTGACCAGGCCTATGATTATTACAATAGCGCTTTACAGATTTTTACCAACGAAAACCAGAAAGCAAGAGCCTTAAAAGCAGAAAACAGGATATGCTTAACACTTTATGTTTACAATAGCAGGTATGATAAGGCGCTTGAAGTATTTCAGAAAGTGCTGAAAGGCGCTGAAGCCATCCACGATAAGGAACTTATTGTTACCGGATTGAACAATGTCGCTGCCATGTATGGACATCTTGGAGATAATACCAAGGCGCTTGAGTTGTTTAACAGGGCACTAAATATCAGTCTCGACATTCACGAGAACTTTAAAGCTGCGACCATTTTGTCGAGCATGGCCTTCATTTATGCATCAATGGGCAATAATGATACTGCTACTGCTTATTATAGCCGGGCGCTCGAATACGCAGGCAAAGATAAAAATGTACTGGTCAGGAATCTCTTACAGTTAAGAAGAGGGGTTTTCTATTTTGATACAAATAATATAGAGCATGCCATCACAGATCTAAACGAGGTTTTTACAGTTTCCGAACAATCAGGTTGGCCGGAACCTGCCATGCAAAGCGCCGAATTGCTGGCTAAAATCTATGAAAAGCAAGGCAATGAGCAGCTCTCACTTCATTTCATGAAAAAATATATCGAGAACCTGAAACTATTCGAAAGTGAAGGAAACACACGGAAAATGGCTGAGCTGGAAGTTAAATATGATTTTGAGAAAGAAGCGCTGCGAATCGAAGCCAAAAACCGGCGCAAAACCATTCTGCTTAGTTCGGCTTTGATTACATCTGTATTGATTATTATACTGGTTATTATTTTACTAATACACATCAGAACCCGTGCGACATCTGCAAAGCTTAAACACAAAAACGAAATGCTGGAGAAAGAAAAGATAAAGCAAAATCTCGCCAACCAGCTTGAATTGCGAAACAAGGAAATTACCTCCAACATTATCTTGTTACAAAAAAAGAATGAAATACTCACAGGCATCGCCGATAAACTTATGAAAGCGAAGCATCAGTTTACTGAGCAGAACAGGGGATTTATCGAAAAGTGTATCGTTGAACTGCGTGAAAGTACTGATGACACCGACTGGAAGAATTTTGAGCTACAGTTTAACCAGATCTATGAGTCATTTTATAGAAAACTTGACAAAATCAATCCCAACCTTACCGTGAATGACCGCAGGCTGTGTGCCTATCTGCGCCTTAACATGACCACCAAAGAGATTGCTGCTTTAACCAACTTAAGTGTGCATAGTGTGGAAGTTGCCCGGCACAGATTGCGGAAGAAACTTCAGATTGACGATCCATCCATATTGTTGGTGTCCTTCCTCGAGCGTTTGTAATCGTCTGGGTCATCCACCCGCTAGCCGACACACAATACTTTAAAACTATCAGTACAGATTTATATTATAAAACTGAACTGTTTCCAACACTTTTTCAAAAAAAAAACATCAAAAGCCTAAAATTTCGCACTTGTATGGGTGTTGTGGGGGTACGTATGTAAGCCATGTATAGGCAAAATTCAATCGAGTGTAAGCATTGTGGATGCAAACCATTTGGAAAACCCTCATTATCAGCGATATATTTGCTTCGTCAAAATTTGAAAAAAATGAAGCAAAAAAAAATGAATGTACGGGGCAAAACAGGCCAAAATCCAGTCGACAAGTCTAAAACCGACAACTCTGATGAAACCGCCATCATGGAAAAACTAAAACTGCAAAATACAGCACTTGAAAAGATAAAAACTGCTGTTTATGCAAACAATGGTAATTCACAGGATGAAGGCGAATAACTTCAATACCGAAATCCTACTTTCAAGTATCAAAATAAATAATAACAAGGGAATTTATTAAAAGCAATTAATTTTAAACTTAAAAAGAAACACAATGAAAAAACTATTACTTTATTTGTCAATGCTGTTGATGGCATTTGTGTGTAATGTGATGCCTGTTAATGCGCAGGTGATTGAACTGCTTAAAGATATTAGGGTGGGATCATCAGGATCTGCAACTTATAACTATATGTCTAAAGCTAACGGGAAGATTTTTATGATGGCAGATGATGGCATCCATGGTATGGAACTTTGGGTTTCAGATGGTACAGAAGCAGGTACACAATTGCTAAAAGATATCAGACCTGGTTCTGCATCAAGTGAAGCCGGTTGGCGAAATAATTTTGCAACAGCCAACAACAAGCTGTTCTTTATTGCAAATGATGGTGTTCATGGAGCCGAGCTTTGGGCAACTGATGGAACCCAAGCAGGAACCTATATGGTGAAAAACATATTTCCTGGCAGTGGCGGCGGATTAGGTGGCTATGGTTCTCCCGATCAACTCTATGCTTACAATGGTAAGGTGTATTTTGCGGCACAGGATCAGGATCCGTATTTTGACCCTGAATCTCATGGGATAGAACTATGGTGTTCCGATGGCACCGAAGAAGGCACATATATGGTAAAAGACATAAGGCCTAACGACCCAACAAATTACGGCACCAGCGGCAGCACACCACAGCGATTTCAGGAGTTTAACGGCTTGTTGTATTTCGTGGCTTACGATGGTGCTCAGGGTGTGAATGGCGGGCATGGAGGTGAGTTGTGGGTGACCGACGGAACCGAAGAAGGCACCCACTTGGTTAAAGACATTGCGCAAGAAGGATATAGTGAAACGCCCATGTATTTAACCCCTTGCGGCGACAAAATGTATTTTAGGACTCAAACTGGAGAATTTGGACTTGAACTATGGGCCACCGATGGCACCGAAGCAGGTACTTACCTGGTAAAAGATATTTTTCCGGGCGATGCCGCTCCGGGCTTGCCGAATCCGAGTTACCCCAAATACCTTACATGCCTGAATGGGACACTTTATTTCAGAGCCAATTCCTATGTTCAAGGCGATGAAGTTATTGGCGACCTGTGGAAAAGCGATGGCACCGAAGAGGGGACAATTAACCTTTCCGTTGATGAAGGCATACATGGAATAGTCAATGTAAAAGCCTTCGGAGATATGGTTATATTTCTGGGGTATGAGGGGAGCAATTACAATAACTGGGAACTATATGGCTGGTCAGAAGCCCGAGGAGCGCACCTGATAAAAGAAATCAATCCAGACCCAACAGTAGGAATAGATGGTAACCCAGAACAAAATTTTCCTGCCGGGTTTGTGGAGTATAAGAACAAATTATATTTTCAGGCAGCAGCAGTAACAGGTAGAGTCTTTCTATGGGAAACTGACGGAACAGAAGAGGGAACTATTCGAACTCCGGGTCAAGAAAATTCTGTTACTTCAGGGTCTCTTGTTGGCGGTTCCGAGTTTACATTTATAGTAAGTTATGGTTCATTATTTTACCCGGCACGTTATAATTTTTTTGGTAGCACAGGTAAAGAGGTTCATAAACTTACAGTTGCACCAATTGATGTGTATGCGGTAATTGGTGGCGGAGATTATTGCCAGAGCGATGAAGGATTACATGTGGGGCTGTCCGGTTCAGAAGAAGGGGTAACCTACACTCTATTCAAAAATGGAGTTGCCCAAACCCCAACTATTGAAGGCACAGGCGAAGCCATTAGCTTTGGCACTCAGCCAGCCGGAACCTATACAATTGTGGGGAGCAATGTTGCCGGAAGTCTGGATATGGAAGGCTCTGCCATAGTTAATGCTGTAAGCTCAATCACGGTAAGTGTTTCCATAGTAGCTGATAATGAAAATGTTTGCACAGGAGAAACCGTGACATTTATGGCCAATCCTGTGAACGGCGGAGCTTCTCCTTATTACCAATGGTATGTAAATGGACAGGAAATGGGAGAACAGCCAACCTACACCTACTTCTCTTGGATACCGGGTGATTATGAGGTTTATGCTAAACTAACTTCCAGCTATTCATGTGCGGCGAATGTAGCTGAATCCAATATCATCACGCTTGCAATAAAGGGTTTTGTAACACCGGAAGTAAGCATTTCGGCAAGCGAAAACCCGGTTTACAGTCCTGAACCGGTTAGCTTTACCCCGACTCCTGTATTCGGCGGCGAATTGCCCTCATTTAAGTGGTTTGTAAACAATGTACTGGTTAGCACAGCTGAAATTTATGAGTACCTCCCCATCAATGAGGATCAAGTATATGTAGTGATGACCTCATCTGAGAATTGTGTTACCGCTTCAACTGCTCATTCCAATGTAATAGAAATGATCGTAAACAATGGCATTCCGGCAGCTTATACTGTAACCGGTGGCGGCAATTATTGCGAAGGCAGCGGAGGTTTACCAGTAGGCTTGTCTGATTCGGAAATTGGCGTTTTATATACTTTGTACAAGAATGCTGTTGCACAGTCATCCACAATTGAAGGAACAGGGGAAGCAATATCCTTCGGAAATCAATTTGAAGGGGTTTACACCATTACAGGCACCAATGCAAATACAACAACAACAATGGCTGGCAATGCTGTAATTGTTGAGCTCGAAAATCTTCTGGTAAGTGTTACCATTGAACCCGATCATGAACCGATTTGTACAGGAACTAGCATTACTTTTTATGCTTATCCTGTTAACGCTGGCAATAATCCCACCTATCAATGGTTTAGAAATGGCACAGCCGTTTTAGGTAATAATTTCAACACTTATTCATTTGTACCGGCTATTGGAGACGAGGTTTACGTAGTGGTAATCTCCAGCCTGACGTGTACCACAAACAATCCTGCAACGTCTGAAGTTTATGAGCTCAATGTGTTGCCAATGGTGCTTGCAGAAGTTAGTTTAGTAGTTGACAATAACAATGTTTGTGAAGGAACTTGGGTAACTTTTACAGCAACTCCCGTTAACGGTGGTGATAATCCTTCTTACTACTGGTGGCTCAATGATTTATCAGTAGGAGCGAACAAGCCAACCTTTACCTATGTGCCTTCCCATTGGGATATGGTTAAAGTTGTAATGGTATCTGACTCAAATCTTCCATGTGTGGGGAATAGTGCTGGTGCTGAGTCAAATATTATTAAAATGATTGTCAACGTAGTTGTTACACCTTCAGTGACTATCACAGCCAGTGGAAACCCTGTTTTTGTAGGCAACCCGGTCACTATCATCCCTTCCCCTGTAAACGGCGGTGATACACCAACCTATCAATGGTTTGTTAACGGAGCATACGCCAGTGATGAATCATCTTTTACTTATACCCCTGCAAATGGTGACCATGTTTATGTAAAAATGGCAAGCTCGCTTGAGTGCGTTACAGCTGAACTAGTGGTTTCCAATACGATTGAAATGATCGTCCTGACCGATTACCCAAATGTTGCGATCAATCCTACTTCAATGGTGCAAAACATCAATATTCCCAATGGGCAGGCAACAGAGCTTGTTCAAATCAACAACAGCGGATTAGGTGCACTGTATTGGAATGCCAGTATAGAGTACCTGAGCAAGAATGAGGTCAAGCTGGTGCCTGAAGGTCCTGTCTCAAACGGAACTCAAATCAGCCTGTCAAAAGGAAATAGCAACAGATTAAACGCAATTGAGGACAAGAACCGTGGTGAGACAGTAGTGCTGCATTATGATGGAGATAATAACGATGCCATCGGATTATCTTTGGGCGGCACTTTCCAAGTAGCAGCACGCTATCCATCAAGCATGACGGCTCCTTATACAGGTTATGAGCTTCAATCGGTAGATGTGTATATCAACAATGTGCCAACATCTGTAGCATTGAAAATTTGGGATGCCGGAACTACAACAACACCTGGTGCTTTGCTCCATCAACAAAGTTTTTCAGGCACAGGCTGGCTTACGATAGAACTTTCCAATCCGTTGGTTTTGAGCGGCTCTGATATATGGATTGGCTATACAGTAACACACACGGGAGGAACCCATCCTGCAGGTTGCGATGCCGGTCCCGCCAATACCAACGGCGACTGGATATCGTCAGATGGAATAAGCTGGGATCATTTGTCTGATTTTGGAATAAGCTCTAACTGGAATATTCGTGCCAATCTATATGACAATTCGTATAGCTGGCTCTCCATCAATCCTACTTCGGGAATTGTTGATGGTAATACTACCGCTAACATCGAAGTACATTTTGATGCCACAGGTCTTGAGAATCAAATATATACTGCAAACATTAAGTTCAGCAGTAACGATCCTGCAACACCGCTTTTAACAATTCCAGTGATCATGTCAATTACTGTGGATGTTGAGGAAAATGAACTTTCGGGCATTGAGGTGTATCCCAATCCTACCAGCGGGATGCTATATATTAAAATCCCAACAGGGATTAATGTGATCAAAATGTATAATCAATTTGGTCAGGAAATTAAAAGTGAGAATGTAGCTGGTCAAACCAGCCTCAACTGGAACTTAGGCACCATGCCTGGCGGCACTTACCTTCTCAGGTTCGTCAATGACAAAGGGATGATTTTGAATAAAAGAATAATCATTATGTAGTTTTTTGGCCTGGGCAAAAACGGGTCGTTGTTTTGGTTAATTTTAAGAGGCTGCCTTATAAAGACAGTCTCTTTTTTTTGCTTACCCACAAATTTGTTTTTTTAAGGACAATCAACTTATAATTATGAGATGATTCCAACCCATATTTATAATTTACAATTGTCAAAATGAAGATGCATTTGAAAATTGCTCAACAATCCGTCAAAGGTTGAGAATTTGGACTATATTGAAAATGAATCAAAAGGACAGTTTCAGACAGTCTTTGCTTGTTAAAAGCAAGCCATTAAAACTATTTGCGTGCAATAGAAATTTGGATGCGATAAAGTTTTATTTTTGAAATGCAAAAGACAGGCCATGAAATGCATGAATAGGAAAATTGATTAAAATGCTCTGTTTCACAATGGTTTGAGATTTGAAGCAAGTTTGGATAAAGTGTAAATGATGAGCGAAGGGGTGGGGTTGGTGAGGAGTTGTAGCCTTAATTGAAAATAAATCATGAAGTTATGAAAACACAAATACTTATAGCAGTTTTATCTTTAATTGCATTTTCAGTAATGGGTCAAAATGATACCAGCAGACGAAATTATGATAGAGAATTAATAGTATTGGTAGAGTCAATGCCTGAATTTGTTGGAGGATTTGAGGCCTTAAAAAAGTACATTAAGTCGAAAGCTGTTTATACTGAGCAAGCAAGGAAAGATAAAGTGACGGGGAGAGTGTATGTATCATTCTTTGTTGATAAGAATGGGGCAGTAACTGAACCATATATTTTAAGAGGTCTTCATCCAGACTTGGATAGTATCAGTTTATCTATTGTCAAGAATATGCCAAACTGGAAACCTGGAACGCAAAGAGGAAAGCCGATAGGCTGTCAATTCAATTTGCCAATTGGTTTTCACCTTGACCAGAATCAAAATACTGTCAACCCTGCTCCATCAAATATTGGAAAAAAAAGGAAAGAAAAAATTAAAAAGGATATCCAACAATGATTTTAAAACTGTAGGTTGCATGAAAGTAATATCCATACGCGAAAATCCTGAATATAAAAACGCAGCTATCAAGTATTTTCAGATGAAATGGCAAAGCGTATTACCGGTAATTTACGAGGATTGCATAAGTCATTGCGTAGGGGCAATGAATCCATTACCTCAATGGTACTTATTGGAAAATGAAGACGCAATAATCGGCTGTGCAGGTCTTATAACAAATGATTTTATTAGCCGAATGGATTTATACCCCTGGATTTGTGCCATATATATTGAAGAAAAGCACAGAGGTAAAAACTATGGCGCATTGTTAATTGACAAAGCAAAAACGGATGCCAAAATTGCAAGATTTGAATATGTTTACTTATCCACAGACCATATCGGTTATTATGAAAAACTTGGGTTTATATACATAGGACAAGGCTACCATCCGTGGGGTGAGGAATCGAGAATCTATCAATACAGATTATAAAATTCAAGAACACTTTTAAGAAAAAATGAAAACAGCACAGTAAACAGCTTTCTGAGTTGTCTGGAGTTCACAGCGAGGAGTTGCAGGATTTTCAGGATTGAA
>JAUXMV010000049.1 GCA_030683155.1 Bacteroidales bacterium | reverse complement strand
AGGTATGAGTGCCTTTGCTTACTATTGACATCAGTTCCTCGTGCTCTTCTTTTGTTAAAGTGACTTTGTATTTTATCATGGCTTTTTTGCCGACAAATATACAAAATATATACGACAATATCAAGTTGACACGACACTAGGATATGAAAAAGATGCCATCGAGTACAATACCGACTACCCAATCAATAAATATTCGCAAAAAGGCAGAATCTCTACTAAAGGGGAAATCATCGGCAACTGATCCGCAACTTCTTGAAGCTGATGCCCAGAAACTCATACACGAGCTCATGGTGCATCAAATTGAGCTGGAATTGCAAAATGAAGAACTTATGCTGGCTTATAGGAAAGCAGAAGATGCAACCTTAAAATATACTGAATTATACGATTTTGCTCCAACAGGCTATTTTACGCTTTCAAAAAATGGCGAAATACTTGGATTAAATTTCAGCGGAGCAAAAATGCTTGGCAGAAACCGTGCTCATTTAATAAACAATATGTTTGGTTTGTTTGTATCCGACAACACCAAACCCACATTCAATCTCTTTCTCAGACAAGTATTTGAAGGCAAAGCCAAAGAAACATGCGAGGTTGCCCTGTTGGCTCAGGCAGAAGCTACCATGTATGTTCAACTTACCGGTATTGTTACCGAAAACGGGCAACAATGCTTTATATCGATGGTTGATATTACAGAGCACAAGCGAGTGGAGCAAGAGCGCCTCGAGAGCAGTGAAGAACAATATAAATTACTCTACGAGAATGCTAAAATTGGCCTTTACCGGATCGCTCCTAATGGAACAATACTGCTGGCAAATAAAGCTTTGGTTACAATGCTTGGCTATTCCTCATTTGATGAACTTCCAAAGGTGAATGGTGAACTTGACAGTTTCGAACCACCGAACCAACGAAAGGCATTTTTAGAGAAGATAGAAAAAACAGGAGATGTGGAAAACTATGAATCAATTTGGATTCGTAAAGATCAGTCTCCTGTTTTTGTACGAAAGAGCGCCCAAGCTATCTGCGATGCGAATGGAAATACTTTGTATTATGACGGAACTGTGGAAGATATAACAATGCGCAAACGGGCTGAGGAAGCGCTGCGTGAAAGTGAAGAAAAATACCGCGCATTGTTTGAAACATCTCTTGATGGAATATCATTATTAGATTTAAACGGTAAAATAGTTTTTGCGAACAAACAAGTAGTTAAGCTATTTGGTTACAACCATGCTTCCGAATTTATTGGCCTGAACGGGTTCGATCTAATTCATCCTGAAGATAAACCGAAAATGGATCTTTACTTTAAAGAGTTTATTTCCACAGGTGCTATTACAAATTGTGAAGTTAGATCTGTAAAAAAAGATGGTTCTGAGTTTATCGGGGAATATTCAGCAGTAATAATTAAAAATGTAAACGGCGATCCGGTTTACATGATGGACGTAGTAAGAGACATCACCGAGCGCAAACGGGCTGAGGAGGCGTTGAAGTCTTCTCTGGAGCGTAGCCTTCGACAACAAGCAGTGATAACCACTGTAGCTGTTTCACCTCAACTTGCTACTGGTGATGTTCAGGGTCTAGCACTTCAACTCAACAAGAATGCAGCCAAAGCAGTTGAGGTGGAGCGCGTTAGCCTGTGGTTGTTTAATGCTGATGCAACAGAATTGCGATGTGCGGATCTTTATGAACTTTCCTCTGATCATCATTCCTCCGGAGCTGTCTTGCTTCAGAATGAATACAAGGATGTATTTGAAGCCCTGAGAACTGCAAAATATATTGACGCTAATGAACCATTGACCGATCCACGGACAACCGGGTATTTAGAGGGATATTTAAAACCATTGCGGATTACATCAATGCTTGATGCGGTTATTAGGGAAGGCAATCGGAATATTGGCGTTCTCTGTTTCGAACATGTAGAAAAAAAACATAACTGGGAACCTGATGAAATCTCATTTATTTGTCAACTCGCAGACCAAATTGCAATAGCAGTACTTAATTGCGAACGCATTCATGCAGAAGAATTGTTGAAATCAAGTGAGGAACAATATCGTACCTTGTTTGACCATGCCCCAGTTGGAATTGGTGTTTCGGATTTAACCGGTAAAATAATAGCTTTTAATGATGCAATGCTTAAACCGGGAGGCTATTCTCGTGATGATATTATCAGAGCCGGAAGCGTGCAAAATCTTTATTACAATTTGTCGGATCGGGAGGCTGTGATTACTTTAATGAATGAAAAAGGATTTGTTAATCAGCATCCTATAAAATTTAAACGCAAAGACGGTTCTCCTTATGATACTTTATTATCACTTTCATTAATCCATTTTAAAGGTCAGCCCAGAATTCAGGCGCTTGTAGAAGACATCACCGAAAGAAAACAGGCGGAAGAATTATTGAGGCAAAGTGAAATTAAATTGCAGGTCATTATTGAATCAACAGCAGATGGAATTTTGGCCATTGACGGCAATGGAAAAGTGATTAAAACCAATAATAGGTTTGCTGAGCTTTGGAAAATCCCTCCGGCAGTTCTTAATTCAGGTGATGATGCAACCTTATTGAATTTTGTGCTGGAGCAGTTGATCGACCCGAAGCAGTTTATTGATAAAGTACAGCAGCTTTATAAATCTACAAATGAAGATTCAGATACACTCTTTTTCAAAGACGGTCGTATTTTTGAAAGGTATTCAGCTCCGCTTAAGCTAAATGATAAAATCTTAGGGCGTGTCTGGTCGTTTCGAGACATTACCGAGCGCAAACGCTTAGAAAAGAACAAACTTCAAAGTGAAGCCAAATATAGAACACTGTTTGAGAATGCAAATGATGCGATCTTTTTGATGCATGGAGATACATTTACCAACTGTAATTTGAAAACTGCCCAAATGTTTCAATGTGAAAGAGAAGATATTCTCATGCGACACCCTTATGAGTTCTCTCCTCCTTTTCAGCCGGACGGACGTGATTCAAAAGAAAAAGCACTTGAAAAAATAAATGCTGCACTATCCGGCACACCACAATCATTTGAATGGAAACATATTAAACTCGACGGAACTCCTTTTGATGCTGAAGTAAGTCTCAATAGTATTAACCTTGATGACACCGTATTACTACAGGCAATCGTGCGTGACATCACTAAGCGTAAACAAACAGAAGAAGCTTTGATCGACAGTGAAAACCGTGCCCGTGCAATTATTGACGCTATTCCTGATTTGATCTTCAGACTAAACAAACAGGGGGTTTACATTGATTATAAAGCTGCCAAAGAAGACCTTGCATACCAGGCAGAATCGATTTTAGGTAAAAAAAACCGCGATATGATGCCACCTGCTTTTGCCGACCTGATTGATGAAAAAATAAAACTTACCCTCCAAACCCGACAAATGCAGGTGTTTGAATATCAATTGCCATTGCCACAAAAAGGAGTTTGTGAATACGAGGCCCGAATGGTATGTAGCAACTCTGATGAAGTCATTGCCATTGTACGTGAAATTACTGATCGTAAAAGGGCAGATGCTGAAATCAAACGAATGAACGAGAAATTGATAAAACTAAATGCCGAAAAGGATAAATTTTTCTCCCTAATTGCCCATGATCTTCGCGGCCCTTTCAATGGTTTTCTGGGTCTTACACAATTATTGGCAGAATATGCCAGTGATTTAACAACAGCTGAAATACAAAGGATTTCGGTTAGTATGAGAGGTTCTGCTACTAATCTTTTCCGTTTGCTCGAAAACCTACTCCACTGGGCAAGAATGCAGCAAGGATTAATTCCTTTTAATCCGAAGGCGCTTAAATTACTTCCAGTGGCAAATGAAAGCATAGAAATGCAATTGGGATCCGCTAAAATCAAAGATATTGAAATAATTATCGACTTTCCAGTTGATATTTCGGTCTTTGCTGACAATGATATGCTACAAACAGTAATTAGAAACCTCATTTCAAATGCCATTAAATTTACCCCTGTAGGAGGAAAAATACTTTTTTCAGCTAAAAGCTGCAGCAACAATATCATTGAAATTTCAATCAGCGACACAGGTATTGGAATGAGAAAGGAAATGATAGGTAATTTATTCAAGCTTGAAGTTCAATCCAACAGGAAAGGCACTGAAGGTGAACCCAGCACAGGTCTTGGATTATTGCTTTGCAAAGAATTTGTAGAAAAACATAGCGGTAAAATATGGGCTGAAAGCGAAGTCGGAAGAGGAACAACATTTTATTTCACAATTCCAAAATCAACAATATAATGACAAATAAAACTATTTTATTGATCGAAGACAATCTCGATGATGTAGAGTTAACACTTCATGCCATTAGAAAGAACAGGATCAAGAATGAAATTGCTGTCGTAAATGATGGTGCTGAAGCTTTAGATTATCTTTTTGGAACAGGAAAATATTCCGGACGTGATTGCACAGTATTGCCAACAGTAATTTTGCTTGATCTCAAACTGCCTAAAGTTGACGGTCTTGAAGTATTGCGCCAAATAAGAGCAAATGAACATACAAAGTTTTTGCCGGTGGTAATTCTTACTTCTTCTAAAGAAGAACAGGATATTATTAATAGTTACAGTCTTGGGGCAAATAGTTATGTTCGCAAACCAGTAAATTTCAACTTGTTTGCTGAGGCTGTCAGCCATCTTGGATTGTACTGGTTGCTACTCAATGAAGGTCCGCCAACTAAAACAGGAGAACAATAAAAATGAAAAAGCTATTGAAAATATTGATTGTTGAAGATTCGGAAGATGATGCTGTTTTGCTGTTGCATCAAATTAAAAAGAGCAATTTCGAACTTTACTCGGAGCGTGTCGAAACGGCTGAAAACATGAAAGCTGCGCTCGATAATAAAAAATGGGATATTGTCCTTTCCGATTATGCAATGCCTCGTTTTAGTGGTCCGGAGGCGCTTGCCCTTTTAAAAGAAACCGGTATTGACATCCCCTTTATTGTTGTTTCAGGAACCATAGGTGAAGAAGTCGCAGTTGAGATGATGAAAGCAGGCGCGCATGATTACATGATGAAAAATAATTTACATCGTCTGGTTCCTGCAATTGAACGAGAAATAAAAGAATCAGAAAACAGGGCTAAACGCAGATTAGCTGAAAAGGCTTTAAAGGCAAGCGAACAAAATTATCGTAGTTTAGCTGAAAACACACCCGATAACATTATGCGCTACGATAAAGAATGTCGGGTTATTTACCTAAACCATAATCTTAAAAAATTACTTGATACATCCCTCGAAGAAATAGCAAATTTAACGCCTACTGAAATGCAACCAGACGGACGGTACGATAATTATGAAAAACAACTAAAACAAGTTATCGCAACCGGACAGGAGGTGGAATTCGAGATAAAATTACCAGACTTATTACCCAAAGAAGTATTCCATTGGATAAAAATGGTCCCGGAGCGTAATGACAAAGGTGAAATAGTTGGTGCACTTGCCATTGGCAGAGATATAACACAACGTAAGCGGGCTGAGATGATACGATTGGTGCAATACAAAATTGCCAATGCAGTGATTACCTCAAAAAATCTCACTGAATTGTTTGATTTTATTAAAAATGAGCTAAATAGTATTATCGAGGCAAAGAACCTATTTGTTGCTTTGTATAATGAAAAAACAGGAATGCTTGGCTCAATTGTAGATAAAGATGAAAAGGATAAGATGCCGGTATGGCCTGCTGATAAATCATTGACCGGCTATGTTATCCAACAAAACCAACCTGTGCTTTTGCGAAAAAATGACATCATTCGTTTACACGAAGAAGGTATTGTTGAGTTAATCGGCACTACAGCGGAAGCATGGCTCGGTGTTCCATTAAAACTTGAAGGAAAAGCTCTCGGCGCTATCGTTGTTCAAAGCTACGAAAACAAAGATATTTATGATCAGTCAAGCGTTGAAATATTAGAATTGGTAGCCCACGAACTGAGTATTTTTATTGACTGGCAACGTGCGGAGGAAAAGGCCATTAAACTCTCCAGGGCAGTTGAACAAAGTTCGGTTTCAGTCATAATTACCAACAAGGATGGGTTTATTGAATACGTAAATCCATTCTTCACAAAACTAACAGGTTACAGCATTGATGAAATAATTGGGAAAAATCCGCGGGTACTGAACTCAGGACATCACCCTAAAGAATTCTTCAATGAACTCTGGAATACCATCTTTTCGGGCAAAGACTGGGAAGGGGAAATATTGAATAAGAAGAAAAATGGCGATTTGTATTGGGAGAAAGCCGTTATTTCGCCAATAATCAGTAGTGAAGGAGTTATAACAAACTTTGTAGCAATAAAAGAGGACATTTCAGAATGGAAAAAAATGGTCGAAGACCTGGTTGTAGCCAAAGAAAAAGCAGAAGAGAGCGACAAACTGAAAACTGCTTTTATCAACAACATCTCGCACGAAATCAGGACACCACTTAACGGGATACTTGGTTTTGGAGAGTTTTTGGCGGAAATGGACCTTTCCCAGAAAGAGAAAAAAGAAATGCTGGCACATGTCAAGAAATCAAGTCTCAGACTGATGAATACTGTAACCGATTATATGGACATGGCCATGATTTTTTCTGGTACAATAGAAATGCGTAAAAAAGTATTTTCTCTGCAATCATTATTCGAAAAAATATTCGAAAACACGAAGCAGTTAGGAGTGGAAAAAAAGATTGATTTCAAAGCTGATACACCCATCGAGTCTGCTGACTTTTCGATACATTCCGACCCTGAAATTATACAAAAAATCATGAATAAATTCCTTGTGAATGCCTTTAAATTCACCCAGCAAGGCACAATAAGCTGTGGTTACCGGATTATACCCGGTTTTGTTGAGTTTTTCGTTCAGGATACAGGCAAAGGAATAGCCCATGAAAAGCTGGAAATGATTTTTGAGATATTTGCACAGGAAGACTCATCAATGACGCGTGGTTATGAAGGGAGCGGGCTAGGGCTTTCTATTGCTAATGGATTGGTTAAGTTGCTTGGAGGCACAATGTCGGTCACTTCTGAAAAGGGTAAAGGCTCGATATTTACATTTACCGTGCCTTACTGTGAAACTGTAGTCGCAGAAAAACCTGTTGCTATGGATGATAAAAATGATATTGTTTCAAGTAAGCCATTGTTGCTTATAGCTGAGGACGATGAATTAAACTACTTGTTGATAGAAAAGTTATTAGAACAGGCAGGTTGTGATTATTTGCTGGCTAGAAATGGTTTAGAAGCTGTAGAACTTTGCAAACAACATCCAACAATTACACTGGTGCTGATGGACATAAAAATGCCGGTAATGAATGGATTGGAGGCTATAAAACTTATTCGTGAATTCCGTCCGAAACTACCGATTATCGCAATCACTTCCTTTGCCCAAACCGGAGATGAACCACGTTTTCTGGCAGCCGGCTGCGATGGGTACATTTCGAAACCGTTTAGTAAAGACAAACTATTTCAGTTGATACAAAAGCATATAAAAACTTAACCAGACTATCTGATTAAACGACAGGGAATAAGGTTAATACTCCCTTTTTCGAAAAACGATTTCTTCTTCTAAAGCAAAGCTGGCGAATAGGATACTGTAAGAAAACTTATGAAATGCATTTAATTGTTTTTCAGTTATTTATAATTTGTCAGTCAGAATTTAATTTATGAAACGCAGAATGATTTTTATTGCACTCAATTTCAGTTTTTTTTGATACTTTTGGAGTTGCAGATAATTCTGAAGTGACAGCGAGATGGCAGTTGTACAGTCGTTGACAAAAAATGTAAAAGAGCATACAAATATCAAGATAAACAGACATGAAAATTGGAATCATTTTACAGACAAAAGAGTATGAAAAAGCCTGGAATGCTTTTCGATTCGCGGTGACAGCAAAACAACAAGGACATCAGGTTAAGGTCTTCCTGATGGGAGAAGCCGTTGAATGTGAAGGTTTGACACACGAGACATACAATGTTGACGAACAATTAAATACCTTTGTACGTATTGGCGGAGAAATACTGGCTTGTGGAACTTGTTTGAAATCAAGACAATTAAATGAAACGGAGGCTTGTCCAATTTCGACAATGGTTGATTGTGTAAACCTTGTCGTTTGGGCTGATAAAGTTGTAAACTTCTAAAAATGCCTATTACATTTGAACCGATCGGAACAATTTATACATCCTTCAAGACGAAGGATGGAATGCCAATTCAGTCAAATGGAGCTAAAGGGCTTGAGGGACAAATAATTGTGAAAGATGAATTCATTCCTGGTCTGACAGACCTTGATGGATTTTCTCATATTCTTTTGATCTATCATTTTCATAAATCAATTGGATTTGAACTACAACCGATACCATTTCTTGACGATAAAAAGCGAGGGGTATTTGCCACAAGAGCACCTAAAAGACCAAATTCGATAGGGATTTCAGTGGTTCGTCTGTTGAGGATAGAAAAAAACATCCTCTATATTGAAAATGTTGATATGCTTGACGAAACACCACTTTTGGATATCAAGCCATATATTCCTGATTTTGATATGCATATAACAGAGAAAAACGGTTGGATTGAAAATAAAACTGACAAATTGAATAAATCTAAATCGGATAGAAGATTTGAATGAATAGCTTTCACTAAATAATGGTCCTAAAACAATTGGATATGAGTGGTTTAAGATGGTTTCTGATCCGCATAAACTTTTATGACGGTGCATGGAAGCGTACTCTTTCTAAACTACTTTATACCCCTGATTGCCATTTTGAAAACGTTAATTTGAGTATCACCAAAAAATAAAAACCATGAAAAAAAACCTAAAGATTATTGGATTAGCTGTCCTAATAAGTTTTTCTGTTCATGGACAAAATTTCATCTCCACAGAAAAGCAATGGAATGTCATGTTGACAGCATTTCCGCTTTCAAATACAACAGAAATTTATAAAATCAATGGAGACTCAACAGTTAACTTTATCGTTTACAGTAAAATATGGGCATCATTTGACTCCTTAGCGACCTGGTATTTCAAAGGTTTGTTAAGAGAAGAATCGAACATTGTTTATTACATCCCTCCGAGTGGAGCTGAAGGTATTCTTTATGATTTCAATCTGGAAATCGGTGACACCACCTACATTAACAATGTTTTTTGTTCCGACATTCCAATTTATGTTATTGTTATTGATACAGTTGAATATTTTGGGACATCCAGAAAAAGATGGCTTATCGGTGAGAATGGAATAGTAGATGAAATCTGGGTGGAGGGGATCGGGAGCCTCAACGGACCACTTTATTCAAAATACTGGAACTGTATCATCTGTCCTGTTTGGGAATTGCTGTGTTTTCATGAAAACGATACATTGAAATACATGAAGCCATTTGAAACAAACTGTTACTATAGTACTGTTGGCGTTGCCGAAAAAGCCATTGAAAATGACTTTATCGTAAGCCCCAATCCGGCGAAAAAAGGAAATGACATATCCCTCGAAACAACTTCAAAAATGTTGAGCATTAGCGTTTTTGATGTGACAGGACGGCTTGTTAAAACACTTAATCCATTGCATGTCAATAAAATAAACATTGAGACATCTAACTTTGAACCCGGCCTGTACCTAATAACTGTGGCAACAGAAAGGGAAAAAATTATGACACGAAAAATATTGATAGAATAAAATGCTAATTTAGCAATGCATTAAGGTTGTGACTGTTTTGATCTGAAATGAAAATCATAGTCTCAAATTAAAAACATGGCGAAGAAAATTATTTGTCTTAAAGAATGAGATACAAACCAAAGGCTATTCGTAATATAAAAACTCAAATCATGACAAAACTTGCCATTTCATTATCGGTTTTCTGCCTGTTGGCCTTTAATCCCGGTTATGCTCAGCTAGTCGTAGATGCCGGTCCCGACAGGGTTGTATGTGTTAATTACAATGGGTTTATCGATACTATTTCAGTTGGCGGGAACCCAACAGTTTATGGCGGTACTCCACCCTATACTATTGCCTGGGAAGCCCAATTCACTTATATTTTAGGAAATCACACAGTCCACTACTTTGCTTCAGACTTTTTAAACGATTCAACAGCAGCGAACCCCGAAATCATTTATGCAATTGGCGATACGATTGCTTTTCGACTCACAGTGACAGATTCAAACGGCATCACAGACACTGATACAGCCATGGTTTGTTTCTCCTATTTTGGGACACATCTTGGCTACACTAATTATACAATAAATGCCGGTGATTCTATATTTCTGTCAGGCATGCAAAATGTTTTAGGAGGCTTTCCTCCTTATGAATACCTCTGGCGGCCCAATCATGGGTTAACAGATTCAACAAGTCTTTCATTCTGGGCCAAACCAGAACATTTTGTAGCCTATTACCTCACGCTGACTGATAGCGCAGGATGTGTTGTGTCAGGCGCACCTGTATATCACGTGGATGTACTTCCAGCGAACGTGGCAGAACCGGAAAAGGAAAATCCTTTGATCAAGGTGTTTCCAAACCCTGCTAAAGATTTTCTGAACATCGATATAAGCCCGGCTTTGCAGGGAAGGTTTACAATCCGACTCTTTCACAGCAACGGTAAATTGATCGGGCAAAAAGAATCAAACCTCAATCAGTTTAAAATCGAACTGTTCAATTATTCTTCCGGCATTTACTTCTATGAATTGTTGAACGAAGAAGGCCTTCAGGCAAAGGGTCAGATTATCATCAAGTAAAAAAAGCGAGCTCAGGCCGACTTGAGCCAACAAAGCGACTGAGTAATGTAAAGCGAAGGATTCACAGACAACGCCGGGCGGGAGAAGTTAGTAATCCCGATGCTATTTGAAAATAGCCCAATCATCCCCCAAAGGACAGTGAATTGGAAATAATTGAAAATGCCTATCAGTACTTAATTGCTTATTATTAATTTTTAATTGTTCTTTAAGATGCATTTGGTTGTCATATATGCTGAATGATTTTCAAGGGTTTATGGCATTAACGTATGTATTTAAAAATAAACATAAAAAAGTATGAAAGAACAAATAATTTCACATAAAAGTACTTTACCTTTGATGGTGTAAAATCGTTACCCAACATAAAAAGAAATTTATTCTGCTACAATAAATTAAATTAAAACAAAATGAAAAACATCTTTTTAACGCTATTGGCAGCATTGCTTTCGGGCATGAGCTTTGCACAAACATCTGCTAGCATAACCAGTAAATTTGATTTCATCCCTGGAGAGAAAATCATCTTTTACGATGATTTTACCTCAGAGAACATTGGTGATTTTCCTGTCAGCTGGAATACAACTGCCTCAGGCGAAGTTGTAGCTGTAAAAGATCATCCGGGGAATTGGTTTATGATGGTTGGCGAAGGTGGCGTTGTCGTGGACGGAGGTCTGGACCTTCCTGACAATTTCACTGTTGATTTTGATGTAATTGGCTACCCAGTTGAAGACGGAAATCCCTATTTCGAATTCGGGTTTTGTATGTTCAGCGCTGAAAACCCAAAAGACCTCAATGAAGGTGGCGCTGTACCCGGCCTCAACGGCGGAATCAAAATGAGTTTTGGTAACCTTGCAACCTATAGTGCTTATAACGCGGAAGGATACACCCTTCATGGGGAAAAGGAGGATGCTGTTATGGAAGCCGGAAAGAAATACCGCCTCTCCTTTTGGGTGCAAAAAACAAGATTGCGCGTTTATCTCGATCAAACGAAGATTTTTGATCTGCCAAAAGTGTTTGAGCCGGGTCTTAAAATCAACATGGTGAGATTCGAGCTCTGGGATTCGGGGAATCCATTGATTGCCAATTTCAGGGTGGCTGCCGGATTGCCTGATATGCGCAGTAAACTTATTACTGAAGGCAAACTGGTAAGTTATGGCATCTATTTCGACATAAACAAGGATGTGGTGAAACCGGAATCCTATGGCACACTCAAGGGTATTGCCGAAGTGCTGAAAGAAAATCCTACCGTTCGGATTAATATCGTTGGTCATACCGACAGTGATGGAGCCGATGCAGCGAACCTCGATTTGTCGAAACGCCGTGGAGCATCAGTGAAAAATGAACTCGTAAAAAACTTTGGCATCGATGCCTCACGCCTCGAATCCGACGGACTGGGAGAAACAAAACCTGTGGCACCCAACGACACGCCCTCAAACAAAGCCTTAAACCGAAGAGTGGAGTTTATAAAACTGTAAATGAATGGCCAGAGGTCTGAAGGTCTGAATGTCTGAATGTCTGAAGGTCGGGAGGTCTGAATGTCTTGTCCTGAGATTCTCCTGAATGAAACTCATTTGCGCAACCCCGAAGGGAGTTTTAAGAGAATTCTCCTGATTGAAACTCGTGTCCACAACCCTGAATGGTTTTAAGTGAATATTTCTGAATGAAACTCGTGTACCTAACCCCGAAGGGGTTGAAAGTGAATAACCCTGAATGCAATTCAGGGCAAAGCAACTCACCGTCACCCAAAAAACCCCGAAGGGGTTCAATAACCCTATCCTTTCGAAAAGCAAAGCTTAAAAAAGCCTGAATTAGCCAAAATAAAAAACAGAATCTATAGTATGCTCATCTTACACAAGTTAGATCTCCAACTCCAGAGAGTCATAAGAAAATTCTCCTGAATGAAACTCATTTCAGCAACCATAAGTGGTTTTAAGAGAAAAATCCTGAATGAAACTCATGTCCATAACCCCGAATGGTCTTAAGAGAAAAATCCTGAATGAAACTCATCTCTCCAACCCTGAATGGTTTTAAGTGAATATTTCTGAATGAAACTCATCTCTCTAACCCCGAAGGGGTTGAAAGTGAATAACCCTGAATGCAATTCAGGGTAAAGCAACACACCATCACCCAAAGAACCCCGAAGGGGTTCAATAACCCCATCCTTGCGAAAAGCTTTTAAAAAAGAAAAAGCTCCTACGCTACACCTTCACCTTCTCCTCCGTCAGATCTTCTTCCAGCCTGAGGTTGTTGATGATAAACTGCTGTCTTTCAGGTGTATTTTTACCCATATAGTATTCAAGGATTTCCGGTATGGAAACATCGCGGCGCAAAATCACGGGGTCGAGGCGCATGCTTGACCCGATGAAAAAACGAAATTCATCGGGTGAGATTTCGCCCAACCCTTTAAAACGTGTTATCTCAGGATTTGTGCCCAGTTTTCGCAGTGCTGCCTGACGCTCCTCGTCGGAGTAGCAGTAGATCGTTTCCTTCTTGTTGCGCACTCTGAAGAGTGGCGTCTGAAGGATATAGACATGTCCGCTGCGCACCAGGTCGGGGTAAAACTGCAGAAAAAATGTGAGTAAAAGCAACCGTATATGCATGCCGTCCACATCCGCGTCGGTGGCGATCACAACATTGTTGTAGCGCAGGTTTTCGAGTGATTCATCGATGTTCATGGCTGCCTGAAGCAGGTTGAACTCCTCGTTTTCGTAGACAATCTTTTTGGAGAGGCCATAAGAATTCAGCGGCTTTCCTTTCAGACTGAACACAGCCTGTGTCTGCACATCGCGGCTTTTGGTGATGCTGCCCGAAGCGGAGTCGCCCTCGGTGATGAAAAGCGTTGTTTCGAGGCGTTTCTCGTGGTTGGTGTTGAAATGTATGCGGCAGTCGCGGAGCTTCTTGTTGTGCAGACTCGCTTTCTTCACACTCTCTTTGGCCAGTTTCTTGATGTTGGCCATGTCCTTGCGTTCCTTTTCGCTCTGCATGATTTTGCGATGCAGGGCTTCGGCCGTCTCCGGATTCATGTGGAGGTAGTTGTCGAGCTGCCTTTTGATGATGTCGCCGATGAAGTTACGCACCGAACGGCCGTTGGCTTCCATCAGCTGTGAGCCCAGTTTGGTTTTCGTCTGAGACTCAAAAACAGGCTCCTGAATCTTAATGCTTATGGCCGCCACGAGCGAATTCCGGATGTCGGCGGTATCATAGTCTTTGTTGTAAAACTCGCGGATGGTTTTCGTTATGGCCTCACGGAAAGCCAGTTGATGTGTGCCGCCCTGTGTGGTATGCTGTCCGTTGACAAAGCTGTAATATTCCTCGTTGTAGGTGTTGTTGCTATGTGTGAAGGCACATTCAAAATCCTCATCACGGAAATGTATGATCGGATAAATCATTGTTTCGGTGCCGGCCATATTGCGTTCGAGCAGGTCGAGCAAACCATTTTTGGCCTGAAATTTCTGTCCGTTGAAAACGATCGTCAGACCGTTGTTGAGAAACACATAATTCCAGAGCATCTCTTCCACATATTCGTGGAGGTAGCGGTATTTTCCGAAAGTATCTTCGTCGGGAACGAAGGAGATGATTGTTCCCTGACGACCTTCGCTTGGAACGATGGGATTGTCGTGTAATATTTCACCCTGTTGGTATTCCACAATTTTGGTTTGGCCTTCGCGGATGGACTGAGCCATGAACCACGACGAGAGTGCGTTAACGGCTTTCGAGCCCACGCCATTCAGTCCGACAGACTTTTTAAAAGCATTGGAATCATATTTGGCGCCTGTATTGATTTTGCTCACACAGTCGATCACTTTGCCCAGGGGCATTCCACGACCGTAGTCGCGCACGCTCACCTTATTTTCTTCGATGGTCACTTCGATGGTTTTGCCGTTGCCCATCACAAATTCGTCGATACTGTTGTCGATCACCTCTTTGAGCAGCACATAGATTCCGTCGTCGTGGGAAGTTCCGTCGCCCAGCTTTCCGATATACATCCCAGGCCGCAGGCGGATATGCTCTTTCCAGTCGAGGGTACGAATGCTGTCGTCGGTATAGTTTTCTGACATTTCTTTTAAATTTTTGCAAAAATAACTTTTATCCTTCAGCCATGAGGATATGGTTTCAGAGAATCTTGGTATTTGGTTTTTAGTAATTAAAAATCATGTCAAATGACCAATTCAAGCAAACTTCAAACCCCACATCACTTATTGCCAATCCCTCTACCTCAATGCGCTGCATAAGGCACGTGCGAATCGTGCAAAACAATCTTTAGGTTTCCGTTTTCATCCTTAACATAAGCAAAGGAATACTCAACTTTCACCTCATCGCCTCCTTTGGCGGGTGTGAAATAGTAATTGCCCATAGCCAGCGCAACATTGCCCAACACAGTGATGCCGGCACTTTCCCAGCGAACTGCACTCCATGGTTTAATGGCAAAACCATGATCTTCGGTGTAATCCGGATTTTTACCAACGAAATAGGATAGTGCGCTTTCTTTTGTCAATCTGAACTGTTTTTCAGATGCCAATGTCGGTTTGAAAAGCACCTTGCCAAGTTCAAATCCATAAAGTTTATCGATATGATTTTCGGCAGCAGCTACATAATCACCACCATCGAGATAAACCTTACCGATTGAAACGATGCCTTCGCTCCAAACCTGTTGAATAGCAACTACCTCATTCTCAGTGATAGCAGATCCTTTTTCTGCAACAGCAGATTCCGTCTGAACCTTCTCTGCAGCAGGATTACAGGCGGCGAAAGCCAGGGTCATAAATAATGCGAGGAAGGTAAATTTAAGTGTTTTCATAGGGGGATTTTTGGGTTTAACTTCAAATATTAAATGTTTCTTAGCAGGCGAAAATACAATTTATTTTAAATATCAGATTTGATTCATTGAGAAATCGGCTAAATCTTATTTTGATGTGCTAGGCATAGAATTGACTAAGTCTAAAGAAGAAGAAATCCTTATCTCTGTTTCCATTATTTGAAGATATTAGTTTCTGTATTTTACTATTAACTGCTTCGGCAATAGCATTTGTTTCA
>JAUXMV010000048.1 GCA_030683155.1 Bacteroidales bacterium | reverse complement strand
AGGTATGAGTGCCTTTGCTTACTATTGACATCAGTTCCTCGTGCTCTTCTTTTGTTAAAGTGACTTTGTATTTTATCATGGCTTTTTTGCCGACAAATATACAAAATATATACGACAATATCAAGTTGACACGACACTAGGCTCTTAAGTTTCTTTTCTTCATTTTTCTGTCGTTTTTTGAACTCCTTGTGGGCTTCAGTATCAGGAGCCACAGAAGCAAGTGTCAATTTGATATCGCTGATATGATCATTAACCAATTTCTGGTCCGTCAGGTTTGTCTTTACCTGATTCTCGTAATCCACAATATTAGAACTACTTTTAACAATGCTTTTTTCGTAATTATCCCTTTGCTTCTTCAACGAAGAGAGTTCCTTCTCTAATGATTTAAGCTTGCTTTTCTCTTTTTTGAGATCTTCAGATTTAACTTTCCTGACGCTTTCAATCAGAAAATCATTCATGAAGTTTTTAGCCGAAATAAATAAATCTTCATGCAAAGAGGCAGAGGCAAAATCATTGTCAACATTAAAGAATGCGGAAACTTTGACTCCTCCATCGGCACTACTGATAAATGCATAAACAATAATGGGTTTTGGATATAACTCATCTACGCTTGTATGGAAAGCAATTCTTTCAAGATCATTTTTTGTATAAACGGGTTTTGGATCACCGTCTTTTTTTGAGTATTTCCCTGCACGAAAAACTTTTGTCTTCCAGTCGTTTTCGATATTTTTCAATTGGGCATCAGGTATGAAAACTATCCAGCCTGTGGCGTCACCTGCACTGGTTTTTCTCTCTACTTCAACCACTTCTAAAGTTGATTTGGATTGCTGAGCATTTACAGAAAGAAAGGCAAGGAACACGATGCTAAAAAATAGTACAGTCTTTTTCATAGGTTTATTATGTTTTACACAAAGTTAATTAAAAAAGAAAGTATTGCAAGAAAACATCATCTTTAACAGGATTTTAGCAGTCAAAATTCACAAGATGACTTTTCAGTTCATTTCCTTCAATTGACTTCAAACTTCAAAAATGGACTTTTGATTCAAAAGTTATGCACATGAAAAAGTCGACCCATAAGGCCCTCTCTGAAAAATTTTAAACTAAATCCTGCAATAGAATATTTCCGTACTTTTTGGCTGGATTTGTTTTCACCTTGTTTTGCGTCATCTCAAGTGCCTGAATTAGCTTGGTGCGCGTTTATAAACATTTGACTGCCCAGGTTTTTGTATCTAAATCGGCAGACATGGGAAAAGATCGTAAGTGCATCGATAGTCAAATTTCCAGCAATATCCAGTTTGTCTGATACAATGATGAATAATATATTAAACATCATAATGACTTTTGGTTATAACTTTTGGACATTATAATATTTATTATATATCTTTGCGAGAAAAAACAATGTTTCAACGCATATTGGAAAAAAGCATAAGGGAAAAGATTGGCAGTGGTAAAGCAATTGTCTTGACAGGTGCCAGACAAGTTGGGAAAACAACACTGATTAAAAGCATATTAGATGGACTCGAGTATTTGTTCCTTGATGCAGATGACCCCACCATAAGGACTTTATTATCAAGTCCAAACACAGAAGAAATAAGAACAATACTGGCAGACAATAAAATTGTCTTTCTGGATGAAGCTCAAAGGATACCTGGAATTGGTCTTACACTTAAGATAATTACTGATCAATTCAAAAGTGTTCAACTATTCGTTAGCGGCTCATCCTCTTTTGACCTTGGTAATGTATTGAATGAGCCTTTAACTGGCAGAAAATGGGAGTATGAAATGTTTCCTTTATCATGGGAAGAATACGAGAATAAGATCGGATTTATAAAATCAGAGCAACAACTGGAGAGCCGATTGCTATATGGCTTTTATCCTGATGTAATCAACAGTCAGGGAAAGGAAAGAGAAACCTTGATGAGTCTCGTAAATAGCTACTTGTACAGGGATATACTGGCATTTTCAGACATTAGAAGACCAGAGGTTCTTGAAAAATTATTGCAGGCTTTGGCCCTTCAAATGGGTAACGAAGTCAATTACAATGAGCTATCACAGATCGTTGGAATAAATAAGCTTACTGTTCAAAAGTATATCGAGGTTTTAGAAAAAGGCTACATCGTTTTTAGACTAAACAGTTTTAGTAGAAACTTGAGAAACGAAATCAAACAAAACAGAAAAATATATTTTTATGATAACGGCATAAGAAATATGATCATAGGAAATTTCAATCCACTTGATTTAAGAATAGATAAAGGGGCATTGTGGGAGAATTTCTTGGTTTCGGAAAGAAAAAAACAAAATATCTATAAGAACACATTTTCCAAAATGTATTTCTGGAGAACCAAGCAGCAGCAAGAGATTGATTTTGTGGAAGAAAGCAATGGACAGTTTGTTGGTTATGAATTCAAGTGGAATAGCAAAAAACCCAATTTTCCTCAAAATTTCGTTGAAACATATCAAGCAAAAACCTTTTTAATAAACAGATTAAATTTTCGTGATTTCGTAAAAATAAAAATGCCAGAGGAAAATACCTAAAACCAAAACCTTATTTCAAAGGCATCATGCCAAAAAATCTTTGGACTGAAAAACAATTATGCCTGCTAAAACACCTCGCATCAAAAAACTTGAACTGAGAGAAAAAAACACAATAGCTAAAAGAGCATGCCCCGTAGTCGCACATTCGCATCCTGCAACATATCAAAAAAAACCCTGCCAAAGCGCATCACTTCGACAGGGGTTTTTTCGTTTGGTTTTCCAATCCTACAACGGAATGTTTCCGTGCTTTTTGGCCGGATTTGTTTTCACCTTGTTTTGCGTCATCTCAAGTGCCTGAATTAGCTTGGTGCGCGTTTGTCTAGGATAGATAATTTCGTCAATATAGCCCAACGCTGCAGCTTTGTATGGACTGGCAAAACGCAAGCGGTAATCGTCAATGGCAGCTTGTCTTTCTTCTTCGTTAAGCTTGTTTTTGTAAATAATGTTCACAGCTCCTTCAGGTCCCATCACAGCAATTTCCGCTGTAGGATACGCAAAATTCATGTCAGCACCTATGTGTTTGCTCGACATCACATCATAGGCGCCACCATAGGCTTTGCGTGTAATTACAGTAATTTTTGGAACTGTCGCTTCAGCAAAAGCATAAAGAAGTTTCGCACCATGCTTAATAATTCCGCCAAACTCTTGGATAGTGCCGGGAAGGAAGCCAGGAACATCTTCAAAAGTAATGATCGGGATGTTGAAGGCATCGCAGAAACGCACAAAGCGTGCTGCTTTTATTGAGCTGTCGATATCGAGCACACCTGCAAGAATTGAAGGTTGATTGGCAACAATACCAACAGGTTTACCGGCAAGACGTGCAAATCCAATAATGATATTTTTTGCATAATATGGCTGCACTTCAAAGAAATTATGATCATCTACCACCTTGGAGATGATTTCGTGCATATCGTATGGTTTGTTTGGATCGTCCGGAACAATTGAGTCAAGAATATCCTCTTCACGGTAGATGTTGTCTGTACAAACTTTCACCGGAGGGTCTTCCATATTGTTGGAAGGAAGAAATCCCATCAGTTCACGAATCATCATCATGGCCTGACTATCGTCGTCGGCAAGCAAATGTGCAACACCACTTTTGCTGTTGTGTGTCATGGCACCACCAAGATCTTCCTTGGTTACTTCTTCATGCGTAACGGTTTTGATTACATCCGGACCGGTAACAAACATGTAGGAAGTGTCTTTTACCATCATAATAAAATCGGTGATGGCAGGTGAATAAACAGCTCCACCTGCACAGGGGCCAAGAATAGCACTTATTTGTGGAATTACGCCTGAAGACATTACGTTGCGGTAAAAGATATCAGCATATCCACCCAGACTTTCAACACCTTCCTGTATGCGTGCGCCGCCTGAGTCGTTCAATCCAATAACAGGCGCACCCATTTTCATGGCAAGATCCATTATTTTAACAATTTTGTCGGCATTTGCTCTGCTGAGCGAACCACCAAAAACAGTGAAATCCTGCGCAAAAACATACATCAACCGGCCGTCAATCTTTCCGTAACCAGTCACAACACCATCGCCAAGGAACTTTTGTTTGTCCATATCAAAATCCGTAGTCCGATGGGTAACGAATTTATCAATTTCGACAAAAGTATTTGGATCGAAAAGCTCAAGAATGCGCTCCCTGGCTGTTTTGCGGCCTGCGTCATGTTGCTTTTTGATTCTGTCTTCACCGCCACCCAGTTCGGCAAGACGGCTGTTTTCTTCAAGAAGTTTGAATTTTTTTTCTATTGACATTGCTTTAATAATTTCTTCAATATTTTTACTCAATGATTACCATTGGCTGATCTCCGCTCACGGTATCGCCTTCTTTTACGAGAATTCGCTTGATGATCCGGTCTTGTTTTACCTTGTATTCGCTCTCCATTTTCATAGCCGAAACTACGATAACTGTGTCGCCGGCCATAACAGCGTCACCTTCCTTAAATAGAATTTTGACAACCTTACCAGGCATAGGTGATGTGATTACATTTGTATCTTCGCCGTCGTCCTTTTTGCGATTTTGCAGATATTTTGTTTCGGCATCAATGATTTCGATGTCGAAAGTTTCGTACAGGGTATTTACTGTAAAAGCCTTGCTATTTTTTCCTTGAACGAGTTCCACATTGAAGGATTTATTGTCGAGCAAAATGCTGTAAACTCCTTGCTCCACTTCTTCGGCATCAAGCTCATAGATTTTATTATCGATAGCAATCTGGTAACTCGAACCATCGCGGCTCAGCAGTTCAATATTGGCAATGCGGTCGTTAATTTTGATTTCGTATGACATAAAAAGTTTATTTTGATACCTTTTAAAATTAAAAACGAAGAACTGAGCGTTTACGTCCAAGGTCCTTCCAATTATTGCCCAAATGCTTTGCTGGTTTTTCAGGTTGAAGTTTCTCCAGCTTATTGATGTAATCCACAAATGCTGTAATTGCAGCCACATCCATGCAACGATCAGTGCAATTTGATTTTGGCTGAAGATATTGCTGATTTTCTTCAATGAAATGGGTGTTGTACCGTCCTTCTACAAAGGCCGGAACGAGCAAAATTCTGTGCAAATATGGTATAGATGTTTTAATACCGGTAATTTTATAGGCATACAAGGCGCGTTTCAGACGCGCAATAGCTTCGCTTCGTGTTTCGGCCCAAACAATGAGTTTTGATATCATGGGATCGTAATACATTGGAATTTCATACCCTACATACGCATATCCATCGTGACGCACACCAAGACCAAGTGGCTCAGTAATATGCTTGATTACACCAGGCGAAGGCATGAAGTTGTTGTCCGGGTCTTCTGCATAGATACGCACCTCAATGGCGTGACCATGCTGCTTGAGATCCTCTTGCTTAAAAGCCAGTGGCAGACCGTTGGCGATATTGATTTGCTGTTTTACCAAATCAACGCCTACCACACGCTCGGTAATTGGATGCTCAACCTGAAGTCTTGTGTTCATCTCAAGAAAATAATAATTCAGGTTGTCGTCAACGATAAATTCTATCGTGCCAGCACCATAATAATTAACAGCTTTAGCAGCAGCAACTGCGTCAGCCCCCATTTTCATGCGTACCTCCGGTGTCATTATGGGTGAAGGCGTTTCTTCGACAACTTTCTGATGCCTGCGCTGTACAGAGCATTCACGCTCGAAAAGGTGCACAATATTGCCATGTTTATCACCTAAAACCTGAAACTCGATATGGTGTGGAGAGGAAATGTATTTCTCGATATAAACAGCATCATCGCCAAAAGCAGCCTTGGCTTCAGAGCGGGCTCCACTTACTGCATTGATGATGTCTTCTTCGCGCTTTACCAGTCGCATCCCTTTGCCACCTCCTCCGGCGCTGGCTTTGATCATCACCGGTAAACCAATCTCCATAATTTTGGCTACAGCAGTTTTAATGTCTTTGATAGGCTCGGTTGTACCGGGAACAACTGGTACTCCTGCCGCAATCATCGTTTTCCGGGCTGTAATCTTATCTCCCATTGTTTCAATGGCATAAGGTGATGGCCCGATGAAAATGATACCTTCTTTTTCGCAAAGTGCAGAAAATGCGGCATTCTCTGAAAGAAAACCATAGCCAGGGTGAATGGCATCCGCACCGGATTTTTTGGCCACTTCAATAATTTTATCCATTCTTAAATAACTTTCTGAAGATGGGGCAGGTCCGATGAAATAGGCATCATCAGCATAACGCACATGCATGGCTTTCCGGTCCACATCTGAATACACTGCCACTGTTTCGATACCCATTTCACGGCACGAACGCATCACCCTGATAGCAATCTCTCCTCTGTTGGCTACTAATACTTTTTTGATCATAAATGACTGTTTGATGTTTGCAATTTGGTTTAAATTTTCGTTTCAAAAAGCCGGTAAATATAGTTAATTTCTTACATATGATAATTTAGACTAAATAAAAATGGTGTCGGATAAAATTTTGGAACTACTTCAATATCATCAATCAATGTCAAAAAGTTGGTAGTGATGGTTTTATCCTTTTAACCTTATGATATTGTGTTTTAATACAAAGAAAACTACCTTTGTCGTTGTCGAAAACAAATCAATTCATTGTAAAAGTGATTAAAATCAATTGAGATGTTTTTGTTTTTGCACACTTTCTTCAAGAACTGTATTCAAATATGGAATGAAAAACAAATGAAAAAGACGCTTTTATTTCTTTTTTTCTTCTTGCTTGGTCAATCGATTATCAATGCACAATCTGCACGTATTGCAATGCAGATGGATAGTCTAAAAAATGTTTTGCAAGAAGCCGTAGAAACTGAAAAACCTAAGTTGCTTATTGAATTGGCTAAACTTGGGGCTTCAGTTTCAGATGCTACGGCCATAAGATATCTTTTGCTGGCATCAAATGCAGGTGATTCTATACTAAGCTCTGCACAGCGGGCTCAAGCTCTGATAATGCTTTCTGAGCTGTATAATAATGCTGGCTTGGCTGATTCTGCCAATAAATATTTGATAATAGCTATGCGTTATCAGAAATCTGCTGATGAACTTGTGAACAACGATTTTAAAAAATCTGCATATACTTTCAAGGAGAACATGAATCAAATCATTGCAGAAAAAGAAGCTGGAAAAGGCTTTTCTTTCATTCAGCGACTTTTACTGTTTATAATAGCTCTAAGCTTGATCGCTGTTTTTGCCTACAGTATTCTTGTCAGGACCAGAATGAAGAAACAATTAGCCTCCAAAAAAAATGAGCTGCAAGTTTTGAAAGAGCAATATGAGATCTTGTCAAAGACGGTTGAAAATAAAATTAGCAAGGAGACTCAGCATCTTGAAAAAGAGTTGTTCGAAAGCCGTCAAAAAGATAAAGAGCTTAAGAAAGCGCTCAAACGTGCAGAAGACGCCAATTATTTGAAGAATGCTTTTTTAGCAAATATGAGTCATGAAATCAGGACACCCCTCAATGGCATCATTGGTTTTTCAAGTCTGCTCGAAACAGAGCTTGCATTACTGGAAAACAAAGAGCTCTTCGAATATGCATCGGGAATTCAACAAAGTGGCGACCGCCTGTTGAATCTTCTTACCAATATCATTGATATTAGCCGGATTGAAGCCAATGATATAGAGGTCGAATTGCATCCATGTGATGTCAATGAAATTATCGAAAACGTTTGCGATTTGTATGTTTTTGCCGCCAACGAAAAGGGTCTTACGTTCAAGTCAAAAGCAGGTGATGTGCCTAAGGTTGTGGCAGATAACGCGAATTTGATGCGTGTGGTGAACATCATTATTGATAATGCCATAAAGTATACAAATTCGGGTTTTGTAACAATTGCTACGACCTATATTCGAGAAAAAAATGCTGTTCAGATCAGGATTAAAGATACTGGTGTTGGCATGGACGACGCTTACAAGGAGTATCTTTTTGATGCTTTCCGACAGGAAAGTTTGGGCTATGGGCGTCAGTATCAAGGTGCAGGACTAGGATTGCCACTTTCCAAACGCCTTCTTGACCTTATGCATGGAAGCATCGAGATTCAATCGGTCAGATCTGTTGGAACTACCGTTGACATTTATATTCCTTGTCAGGGAGGGAACCCATCAGAAATGCCGAAGCAAACTGCTTCGATTGCAAGTGCGCCACAATTGGGAACGATTGATATTTTTGTTGTAGAAGATGACAGAATGAATCGAATGGTTTTGCAAAAAATCCTCCAAAAGACAGGAAACGTAACAATGGCGGTGGATGGCGACGAAGCACTTAAAATTATCAACGAAAGATTCAAAAGAGATCATGTGTTTCAGGTGATGCTTTTCGACATCAATTTACCCTCACCATGGGATGGCGTAAAGATTATGCAAAAAGTAAGAAAAGAAATCCCTGCCTACCGCTTAGTGCCTTTTATTGCGCAGACAGCCTACGCAATGGCAGGCGACAGAGAGAAATTTTTAGATGCCGGTTTTGACGATTACATCGCAAAACCAATCAATAAAAATGAACTGATGTCAATCATACAAAATCAGTTGGATAAGTTCAGCAACATCAAAGGCCGAAATGAATAATTCGCTTTGATTTCGTATTTTTGCATGGTGTCTGAATAACCGTCAGACCGATGCAGCAAGTGATAAAAAAATGAATTTTCATTGATAAAAAACTAATATTATGTCAGAAAAACTTTCAACTAAGGTTGCTCCAGGCGTTGCAACCGGCGATGCTTTACAGGAAATATTCAAAGCAGCCAAAGAACAGCGTTTCGCTTTGCCTGCCGTTAATGTTGTAGGCACCAACTCAATAAATGGCGTTATGGAAGCAGCCAAGCTTGCGGGCTCGCCTGTTATCATACAATTCTCCAATGGAGGAGCCGCTTTTTATGCCGGAAAAGGCTTGTCGAACAGTGGCGAAAAAGCTGCAATTGCCGGAGCTATTTCTGGTGCTATTCACGTGCATCAAATTGCCGAAATGTATGGTATTCCTGTGATCTTACATACAGATCATGCTGCCAAAAAATTGCTTCCATGGATTGACGGATTGCTTGATGCAGGCGAAAAACATTTTGCCCAATACGGAAAGCCACTCTTTAGCTCTCATATGCTTGACCTTTCTGAAGAGCCACTTGAGGAAAATCTGGAAATTTGCAAACGCTATCTTGAGCGCATGTCAAAAATGGGAATGACCCTCGAAATCGAACTTGGTATCACCGGCGGTGAAGAAGATGGTGTAGATAACAGTGGTGTCGACAGCTCCAAACTATACACACAGCCCGAAGAAGTTGCCTATGCCTTTGAAGTTTTAAGCACTGTAAGTGACAGATTCACCGTTGCAGCAGCATTCGGCAATGTTCATGGCGTTTACAAGCCAGGTAATGTGAAACTTGAACCAAAAATCTTGCTCAACTCACAGAAATACATACAGGAGAAATTCAAAACCGAGCACAATCCTGTAAATTTTGTGTTTCATGGCGGTTCAGGATCCGAACCTGAGCTCATAAAAGAGTCGCTTGATTATGGTGTTGTAAAGATGAATATCGATACCGATACGCAATGGGCATACTGGGATGGTATCCGCAAATTTGAAAAGAAAAACCATGATTATCTTCAGGGTCAGATTGGCAATCCAGAAGGGGAAGACAGTCCGAACAAAAAATATTATGACCCACGCAAATGGCTTCGTGAAGGCGAAGTTGCTATGATTGAACGTCTTAAAATTGCTTTCGAAGATTTAAACTGTGTAAATCGCTACTAAGATCTATCGAATCAATAAACTTAAAGCCGCTTTTTGGAGCGGCTTTTTTTATGCCTTCTATGGTTTATAGGATCTAACTTTTCATTCACTCTTGACATTTTGTTTTTCACAACATCTTTTCCAATATACATATTAGGTAATCAGATTGACCTTGTAACAACATCGGGAAGCAGTTGCGAATTCAATTAAATAATCAATTTTAGTCACTTAACTTTTCTTTTGATTTTTTGACTTATGTTATGATTTACAATTATTTATACGTAATACTTTTGGTTAATAAATTTATCTAACCAAAAATATCCCAAATGAAAAAACAAATTTTGTTATCGTGCATTTTGCTGATAGGCGCTACTGCCTCCTATGCTCAAATTGAAAAAGGAAGTACGATCGGAGGCATGAATGGAAACTTCAGTTTTCAGTCAACACATTCTGCGAATTCCTTGAATTTTGGATTCAACCCCTATGCGCTCTATTTTGTAAAAGAGAACTTTGCTTTGGGGCTAAGTATCGAGAATAACTTTTCAATGTTCAAAACTAAAACGGCATCTTATAACAGGGAAGTTAAAACCTTTGAGCTGCTGATCACACCGGAGATGAGAAAATATTTCGGTACTGGCAAATTGATGCCCTTCATAGGGCTTTCAACAGGGCTCCATTTTTATCAGTTTTATCATTCTGATCCTCATCCTAAAGGAAATCCATACAACTTTTATCTGGCCCCTGAAGCAGGGCTATCCTGGTGGTTAAACGACAAGGTTTTTATAGATTTAAAAGCGAAATATGATTTGATAAACACCAACAGGGGATCCGGAAATCATACCATCAACGTCAATATTGGTATTGGTTTCAAACTCGGAAAATAGCAATCAAACAACAGATAAACTTCTTGAATAAATTGGATATTGCTGAACAACAATAATCGATAAGCTACAAGCTTTAGATTTCAGTTTGCAGTAGAAATAAGCTTTAAATCTTTAAATTTCAATGTAAACGCGTCAAAATTACCTTGAAATACTTGAAATCAAATCTTTGGCGTGTATGCACAAAACTGGAATGGGAGAATGGTTCACCATTTGCTGCGCATAGGGACCCAGCCAGAGGTTGGAAGTTGTGGTTTCCTGTTCGTCCATGATACTTATGAGATTGGCGCCTACCTTAATCGCATAGTCAATTGTTGCATTGGTTAGATTATCAGCTTCAATTTCCTTGATATTGTAATGCACCATATTTTCTACAAGATAACGCTCAACCTGACTTACATACTCTTTCACCATATCCCGTACTTCCTTTGCAGGGGATGTAAAGACTGCTATTACATAAATTTCTGCGTCAAAATACTTTGCGAGCAGGGTTGTCATTGGCACTTTTTGCCGGCTTTCGATGGTGCTGTCGATTGGCATGACAATCTTTCTTATCGTCCTGCTGATATCTACACCACCTCTGATGGTGATGATGGGTCTTTCTGTGGAGGTTACAATGCGGTTGGCATTGCTTCCGATCCAGAATTCTTCAAAGCCGGAAGATCCATGCGTGCCGATAACGATTAAAAAGGCATCCATTTCATCAGCGGCCCTAACAATTTCCTGATACACTTTTCCTTTGCGTATCTGATAGGAAAGATGTCCGCTCAAAAGCTGCGGCTGATATTTTTCTACTAATTTTTCAAAACGCTGAATGGCTTCACTGACAATATTTTCCTGATCAATTATATAAATTTCCTTGCCATTCTCAGGACGGTTAACCCAAATCATGGCTACATCAGCCTGCGATTTATTGGCAATAGAAATTGCATGTTCCAGTGCGTTGATGGAACAGTCAGAGAAATCAATTCCAGATAAAATAATTTTGTTCATTGGTCAAAGGTTTTTGATGGAAATGATGACAATTGCGGTGGTTCGATAAGGTCTTTAATGATAAAAGCCTGTCCGAACTGCTGTACGATAAAGCGGAGTTGTCCTTCAGCCTCCAGACGGGTTCTGAAATCGCCGACACGGACACGGTAGTATGGTTGTCCAAAACTGAGGTAGCTTGGCAAATCCGGAAAAGATTCAGAAAATTGCTTAATTGCTGCGTGGGCACTGTTCACTGCTTCGTTTCCTGATTCCATAAAAATCTGTATTCTGAATCCATCTATTTTTTGAATGCCGGTATACTGCCTGCTTATTGCGAGGAGCGTGTCGACACGTGAATCCTGAAAAATACGTACACTTCCTTCTGTCTGCCCAAATACATGAGTGAAAGAGTTCAGAATGAGCATTGTAAAGAAAAATAATGTTTTCTTCATTCGAATATATTATAAAGTCAAAACAGTCTATTTTATTAAAAATTGTATCCGAAAAGCAATCTATTCATTTATTTTCGATTGTAAACTCAGTACTGGAATAAACGAGTTATTGATCAATTGTTGTGCATAGGGCCCCAGAAACATACTTCCTGATGTACTGCCCTGCTCTGTCATAATGGAGATCATATCGGCATCAGATTCTTTGGCATATTGAAGGATTCGGCTGACAATATTGTCAGCCTCTATTTCAGCAAGCACATATGCGATATTCTTCTCCTTCAAAAACTTCTTTGCGTCTTCTGCGTATGATTTCATTCTGTTTCTTATCACTTTGATGGGCGAATTATAAAGCAACAGAAGATGAATCTCAGCGCCAAAGACTTCTGCAAGTTGTGCTGCAAAAGGTAGTTTTTGCCTGGTTTCCGGTGTGCTATCCAAAGGAAGAAGGATTTTATTGATTCCACCTTTGATTTCGTAATCACCTCGCAAAGTGATGACCGGGCAGGGTGCGTGTGTAACAATCCGATAGGCATTGCTACCAATCCAATACTGCTCATAACCGCTCACGCCATGCGTTCCTGAGAACACAAGGTCAGCTTCAATCATTTTGGCAGCCATAGCAACTTCGCTGTAAATTTTTCCCTTCCTTAAGATGATGTTGATTTTTTTGCAATGAAGTTGCGGTTCGTATTTAGGTAAAATTTCATCAAACAGTTTTTTCGTTTCGATACGAAGTTCCTGATCGATATTCAACACATTTTCTGGTGTGCTGCTGCTGTCAACCCAAACCAAACTTAGTTCGGTACGGGTTTTATTTGCTACCATAATAGCATATTCAAGCGTTTTTATGGAATTTTTCGAAAAATCGAAGGCGACTAACAGATGTTTCATGGCTTTACATATTAAGTTTATACATCTGACAATCAGTAATTTTATTCGTTTTGCCAGCTAACTTACCATCAGTTTAATGATTACTCTTAACACGATGCTAAGTTACTGCATTTTGATAGAAATGCAAAGTCTGACACCTCTTGTTGATGCATTTTTGTACATTTGTTTTGTTTACGACTTATAAAATATGAACGAAAACCTTGATGCACATGGAATAAAGCTCACCAGTGCAGAAAAAGAAATTGAAAAGGTACTTAGGCCTGATGCATTTACCAGTTTTGCAGGACAGGAAAATGTGGTCGAAAATTTGCGAATTTTTGTCAAGGCAGCCTCACAAAGAGGAGAAGCACTTGACCACGTTTTGCTGCACGGACCTCCGGGATTGGGCAAAACTACTTTATCGCATATTATTGCCAATGAACTTGGTGTGAATATCAAAATTACCTCAGGTCCTGTGCTGGATAAACCCGGTGATCTGGCTGGCTTGCTTACAAATCTGGAAGAAAACGATGTGCTTTTTATCGATGAGATACATCGGCTGAGTCCTGTGGTGGAAGAATACCTTTATTCTGCCATGGAAGATTATAAGATTGACATCATGATTGAAACAGGACCCAATGCCCGAAGTGTGCAGATCGTTCTCAATCATTTTACGCTAATTGGTGCCACAACAAGATCAGGCTTGCTGACGAGCCCACTTCGCTCGCGTTTTGGCATTACTTCAAGGCTTGAATATTACGATGCTGAAACCCTTGCCGGAATCGTAAAACGTTCAGCCTCCATTCTTAAAGTACCTATTGTGGATGAAGCATCTTTCGAAATTGCCCGGCGCAGCCGTGGAACACCACGTATTGCAAACCTTCTTTTGCGCAGGGTGCGCGATTTTGCACAGATAAAAGGTAACGGAAGTATCGATATGCCAATTTCAAGATATGCGCTCTCGGCACTCAATGTAGACCAGCATGGGCTGGACGAAATGGACAACAGAATTCTTTCTGCCATCATCGATAAATTTAAAGGAGGCCCGGTTGGATTAACTACTATTGCTACTGCTGTTGGAGAAGAAGGAGGTACGATAGAAGAAGTTTACGAACCATTTCTCATTAAGGAAGGCTATCTGATGCGCACACCAAGAGGCAGGGAAGCAACAGAACTGGCATACAGGCATCTGGGCAAAATCAAAAATCCAAGTCAGGGAAAGCTTTTTGAGCCCTGAGTTTTGAAGAATGGAATCTATAAATACGAACTTTCTGCATGAATTTATAATTAAGGAAGCCCAAGCACTTGGCTTCGATGATTGCGGCATTTCTAAAGCTGACTTTATGCCGGAACATGCACAGCTGATGGAACAATGGCTTGAAAAAGACTTTCATGGAGAGATGTCCTATCTGGAGCGAAACAAAGAAAAACGTTATGATCCACGGCAGTTGGTTGAAAACACCAGGACGATAATCACTGTTTTGCAGAATTATTTTCCAGCGGAAACCCCTTCAGAAGAGGAAAATTACAAAATTTCAAAATATGCGCTTGGCAAAGACTACCATGATGTATTAAGGGAAAAACTACGCCGGTTACTACAAAGTATCGAAACGATTGCAGGTCATCTGGAGGCGAGGGTTTTCACTGATTCTGCTCCTGCTTTGGATCGGGCATGGGCTGAAAAAAGCGGCCTTGGATTTATTGGAAAAAACACTTGTCTTATCCATCCGCGCAAAGGATCATTTTTTTTTGTCGGGCATATTTTTTTACCTGTTGCCATTGAAGAAACACGGCAGACAGTTTCAGATTACTGCGGCACTTGCCGGCGGTGTATTGATGCATGTCCGACAGGAGCCCTTGTGGAAGCCCATCAGCTGGATGCGCGAAAATGCATTTCCTATCTGACAATAGAATACAGGGGAAAATTGCCTGCAGACCTGAAACAAAATTTCAATAATTATATTTTTGGATGTGATATCTGTCAGGATGTTTGTCCGTGGAATCGTTTTGCAAAGCCACATAAGGAACCACTCTTTGCCCTTTCTGAAGAACTCAGCAACATGAAAAAAGAAGACTGGCATAAGCTGGATAAGGAAAAATTTAAGAAACTTTTTCGCGGTTCAGCTGTTGAAAGAACAAAATATGAAGGATTGAAACGCAATATTGAATTCTTGAAAGACGACAAAGAATAATTCATTCTTGACCTTTCATACGGATTACAATACTTAAATAAAAGGCAGCATTATTAATCTATAACACTAAATTACTCAAAAAATGGCACTTACACCCACAAAACAAATTCCACTTGGTTTTCAGGCTCCTGATTTCTATTTGCAGGATATTCCAATCGGCAAAATGATGTCTTTCGAAGATGTAAAAGGCGAAAAGGGTACACTTGTGATGTTTATTTGCAACCACTGCCCTTATGTAAAACATGTGATTCAGGAATTGGTTCTTTTAGGACACGATTATATCACTAAAGGAATTGGCTTTGTTGCCATCAATTCAAATGATGTGGAAAATTACCCTGAAGATTCACCGGAGAAAATGAAGGATTTTGCTAAACAGCATGCTTTTCCGTTTCCCTATCTTTTTGATGAAACACAAGAAGTAGCCAAAGCCTACGATGCAGTTTGCACGCCTGATTTCGATCTCTTTGATGCCAATGGAAAATGTGTTTACAGAGGCAGACTTGATGGCAGCAGACCAGGAAATGACATTCCGGTCACGGGCTCAGATATGCGTAAAGCGCTCGATCAGCTGTTGAATGGAGACACAATTCCTTCGGAGCAGCAACCTTCGATGGGATGCAATATCAAGTGGAAAAAGGCTTAAAACTGATAGCTTAATCCAAATGTAATCACGTCATTGTATTCGCCATAGGTTTTGGTATAGCGACGCACATTGAGTGGGACAGTATTTTTGCGAATTGAGTTGATCGAATTTGTTGTCCTGATATTAATCATCAAATTATTTCCGATCATATATTTGACTCCTAAAACGGTGTTTAAAGTTGATTTCCGCCAGACGTCAGGTTGCTCATTAAATTGATAGTTTATTTCTTCGTAGGTGCCTGCCAGAAAATCTGCTGATACCCCAACTTCCAAAAGCAATGGCTTCAACTGATATTGAAGCAATAACGGAAGCTCAATATAATTCAGGCGACGCAAAAACTGAAAACCCTGCGGATTATCAGGATTCTCACTTTGCGCTGAACCTTTCTGAATATACGCAAGTTCCATCTGTACAGCAACATTGGGTTTCACCAGATAATTAACAAAAAAACCTGTATGGATACCTGCTTTATTGTATCCTGACAGACCATCACCGGCAATTTGGGAAATAGCCAGCCCGGCATTTACGCCTCCTTTGAAGTTTTGAGCAAAGCTTAAGTGGCTTAAGATTAGAATTGAGAACGATAGTAAAAGTATATTCTTCATAGAATTTCAGCTTAACAGGATTGAATTACAAAAATAGAAGAATTTCGTTCAGAAAGCGCTGGAAGTTAAACCGAGATACCAATACAGATGAAAAAGGGTAATACAAATAAATGACGAAGCACTCATTTAAGAGATTACAAAACGGTTTTTTACAAAATCTTCTTACCGAACAACCAGTTTATGCCTTTCGATGCCATTGACACATTTTACTTCGAGTACATAAATGCCCTTTGTCTGAATACTTATTTGCGTTGTTGTGCCCTCTACCCTTTTCATTTGCAGAATTCTTCCTGAGGCATCATAAATTATCAGGATATTTCCTGTTTCAAGCCTTTCGATGGTGAAAACACCATCTGAAGGATTGGGAAAAATACTGACTCTTTTATGCAACTGTCTTTCTCTGAGCGAAGTAAATATATTACAGTTGACCGGAGCAGGCAGCGGTTCAATGCCAAAAACACCCCAGTTTTCAGCTCCGAGATATTCAACCGAGCAATCGGCATTGACTTTAAACATCCATTTCCGGTGATTGTCGCACCCATCAAAACAATCGTTAAACTGAAAATAAAAATCGTAATACCGGATATCTCCAAGTTTTTGGTATTCAATTTTTCCGGCAGTGCCAAAAAAAGCATTGGGTTCTCCGCTGATAACGCCTTCAACAGCAACAAGGCTGTCGATCAAAGCATAAATGTTTAATAAAGAATCTGTGTGTAAAAGCGCATAATCTGCAAAACTCCAGTCGTAAAATGCTGATACTGTTAGTCCATATCTTGTAACCAATGCATCAATAGCCGGATTTCCTGTTAAAGCATTGAGATTCTGCCAGGCTTGGGTCCAGGGGTAAGAAACATCTACCTGAATGAGCATTTCGTTGTAAATCTGAAGTGGACCCGTGAGATCATGCACACAATAAAGATTGAAAACCGAATCACTTTCGGGCAATGAAAGCGCATTCATAATGGCAGCCATTCCGCCCGCAATGGTATCTTGCCAGGTTTGCGGAATACTGATTAATGCAAAGTCAGGACTGTTAAGTTCTGCCATTCTTTTGAGTGAAAGGTTTTTGATATCCCTTTCATAATTTTCAATCAGTTCATATGGAATGGTGCAATCAGAAGGAGTCTGGGATTGTAAGATAACGGTTGAAATCAACAAAATTATCAGAATAGCGATTTTTTTCATTGTACCTTTATTAATGTATGAGAATTTCTTCAAAGCAATAGCACAGCCAATGCAGAATACTTTGCTTTTTCTATGCCAAAATTAGCTTTTTATGAAAATGGAAGTACACAGCACTAAGAAAAAATCTTACTTACAATAACTACAGAATGTTAAAACGTGAGTTATTTTCAATCGGATGTTAATAGCTCGTTTCGTCCATTTTAACTTTTCCCCAAAAAGTTTTATACACAAAAACCGTATAAGTGATGACCAGCGGAGCCCCTATTGCAGTCATAAGAAGCATGATACCAAGTGATTTTTCGGAAGATGCTGCATTATAAACTGTGAGATTGAATTCTGGAGAGATTGTAGAAAAAATCATGACGGGATAAAGTTCAATTGCTACAAGAATGAGCAAAAAACTCATTGACAATGCTGAAAACAGAAATGCATGAACATATTTTCTTTTACTGACCAATCGGGGTATATTGGCTATGCTTAGAAATGCCAGCAAAGGAACAATGAAAAGGGCTACATTTTCATATATGTCATCCGAAAGGTGCGGCAAATAGATAAGTGTATAAAGTGTTACTATAGAATATGTTACAATAAAGAAGATTATAGATTTCTTAAGCAGGTCATTTACTTTTTCGAAGAGCTTTCCTTCTGTCTTCATTGCCAGATAAATAGCTCCATGCATCATAAAAAGTGCTAATGTTGTTATACCGACCAATATTGCATAAGGGTTCAAAAATTCAGTCCAGTGACCCTGAAATTCAAAATCCGGGCCAATAGCTATTCCCTGAAGGATGTTTCCAACCACAACACCAAGCAAAATTGCCATCAAAATACTGGAGACACTATAACTGATGTCCCAGGATTTTCGCCACCATTTCATTTGCTCTTTCGACCTGAATTCGATGGAAACAGCTCTGAAAATTAAGGCAAACAGAAACAGCATAAATGGAATATACATCCCTGAAAACATGGAAGCATACAAAATCGGGAAACCGGCAAAAAGCGCGCCGCCTCCAATGACCAGCCATACTTCGTTGCCATCCCACACCGGACCAACTGCATTCAATGCTATTCGCCGGCTTTCTTCTTTTTTAAAAAACAGATGCCATGCGCCAGCCCCAAGATCAAATCCATCAAGAATCGCATAACCCGAAAAAAGTGCGCCTACAACCAAAAACCAAAGTGTTGGATAATCTATACCTAATATTGTTGCCATTATTTATCTTTTTAGGATTGATGTGAAACATTTGTGTCAAGCACTTCCATGATCTCTTTTTGCCCCTGATGCATGTCGGTATTGCTTTCGTCATAAGGTCCTGCTTTAATTTTCTTGTCCATGAGATAAAGGAAAAGAACAAAGAGTAGTGCATAAATCAAAGTAAACATGATCAATGAAAACAGAACCTGATTGGCTGTTACAACAACAGAAAGCGCATCCGATGTTTTTAGCAAGCCATAAACAACCCAGGGCTGACGGCCCATTTCGGCAGCAAACCATCCAAATTGATTGGCAAGCTGCGGTAACAGAACCGAAAAAACGAACACCCACAACAGCCACTTATACTCGAAAAGTTTTCCCCTCCACCATAGGAAAAGACCAAAAAGCGTAAGCCCAATAAAATAAAGTCCAAAAGCAACCATCAGATGGTAAAATTGAAATACGGTATTTACTTGTGTTGGAATCTCATCTTGCGGAAAGTCATTCAAACCCTTGACAGGGGTATCGAAATTGTTGTAAAGCAAAAAGCTTAAGCCGCCGGGAACATAAGGACCATAAACTTTTTGATTTTTTTGATCAACCCAGCCAAAAAGATATAGGTCTGCAGCATCAGTGCTGTTATAATGCCCTTCGAAAGCTGCCAGTTTAGCAGGTTGATTTTCTGAAACTCCTGCAGCCGAACTATGTCCTGTGACCAGTTGAAGCACCGAAAACAATGCAGCAACTGAAAGTGCTAACACAAAAGCCTTTTTCGACATTTCAACATATCTTCCTTTTACTAAATACCATGCATGAACGCTCATTACCAAGAAAGCCCCTGCAATAAGCGCTCCAATCCATACGTGAAGAATCCTGTCGACACTGGATGGATTGAATACCATGGCCCAAAAGTCAATTATTTCTGCTCTGGCTGCTGTGCCTTCACCCACAATGTGATATCCTGCAGGGGTTTGCTGCCAGCTGTTTGCAATAACAATCCAGACAGCAGAAAACATTGAGCCAAAAAATACACCAATCGTTGAAATGAAATGCACGATTGGCTTTACTATGTTCCAGCCAAAAAGCAAAACACCAAGAAATCCGCTTTCAAGTGCAAACGCAAAAATGCCCTCAGCTGCCAATGCACTTCCGAAAACATCGCCAACAAAACGTGAATATGTAGCCCAGTTGGTTCCAAACTCAAACTCCATCACAATACCTGTTGCTACACCCAATCCAAAAGTGATTGCAAAGATTTTTGTCCAAAACCTTGCCAATTGTTCATACATTTTAACTCGTGTCCGGATGTAAGCACCTTCAAAAATAACCATCATCAAACCTAAGCCAATACTTAGCGGAGGGTAGATATAATGAAAGGAAATGGTGAAAGCAAACTGAATCCGTGATAGTATTTCAACGTCCATAGCTTATTTTTTTAGCGTTTTTGTTTTAAAAAAGGCTTTTTTAAGATCTGTCAAAAGTAAATATATTTAGAACTAATGGTTTGTGATTTGTATCACAAATTTGATTGAAACCCTAATAAAAAATGATTCTTCAACATTCTTATGCAAAAAATACTCTTTAAGCAAAAGTATTTTATGAATTATGGAAGAATTTAATATAAAGTATTGAATTCATGTAGATTAAAAAATCATAGAGCACATTGACCCTTTTCTTTTAAAAACTTAAGTATCCCTAATTTAGAAATATTCTAAATTATATGTTAACTGTAATGTATTGTTAATCATTTTTTTAGGTTGGTATTTAGAAACAACCTAAATTACTTCAAAAACACCCTTGTATGATTTGATATATATACATTTGCATATATCTATGTCAAACATCTATATATTTATATATAACTGAATTAGAGTGATTTAAATGAATCATTGTTATTTGAATAACACAAAAAAGCAAAATAACTGTCAATGAAAAAATTCACAACAGCAATCACCTTCTTTTTAGCTGTGATAGCGCCTCTTATCATTGTGACGGTAGCGCTCCGACAGCCGAAAGAAGACCAAAGAATGTTAGATAATCTGAGGGAGAAGTATCTTGTGGAACATCAGTCCGGAGTTGACCACAGCAAAATGGAAATTCTTCAGCAAGACTTCAAAAATCCTCATGAAATAACAGCAGCTTGTCTTTCATGCCACACCGAAAGAGGACATGAGCTGCTACAAAGTGCTCATTTTAAATGGGAACGTGAAGAATATATTCCCGGAAGAGGTATTACTTATATTGGTAAAAAAAATCTATTGAATAATTTCTGCACGGGTGTGCAATCCAACGAAGGAAGCTGCATGAAATGCCATGCCGGCTTTGGATGGGACGATAAAGATTTTGATTTTGAAAACCCTTACAACATTGACTGCATCGTTTGTCATGACAATACAGGCACTTACCTAAAAGCAAGTGGTGGCGCAGGCTATCCTGTGATGGGAGAAACCGGTCCTGATTTTAAGGCCATTCTTGGAAGTATGGGACTACCAAAAAGCGAAAACTGCGGTAGTTGTCACTTTAGTGGCGGCGGCGGAAACAATGTAAAACATGGCGATCTTGAAATTGCACTGTTAACTGCCGGTCGCGATGTGGATGTACATATGGGTGTTGACGGGATGAATATGAGTTGCGTCAATTGCCACACAGCAGAAAACCACAAAATGAAAGGTCGTTATTATGGCATTTCTTCAACCGATAAGGATCGCATGAGCTGTGAGGAATGTCATACAGCATTCCCCCACCAAAAAAGCATTCTCAATGAACACAGCATAAAAGTCGCTTGTCAGACTTGCCATATCCCTGTTTATGCCAAAGTCAATGCTACTAAAATGTATTGGGATTGGTCAACAGCAACGCGCAAAAAAGATGGTAAAGGTTATGAAGAGCTCGATGAAGATGGCAACCAATTATACACTTCCATCAAAGGTGATTTTGTATGGGAAAAAAATGTAGTTCCTGAATATACTTGGTTCAATGGAACAGCGGATCACCATTTGATGACCGATAAAGTGGATACAACACAGGCGTTTTTGAAAATTAATACCTTATTTGGAAAATACAGCGACCCGAAGAGTAAGATTATTCCGATGAAAGTTCACCGTGGAAGACAACCCTATGACACTGAAAATCTGACAGTTATTCAGACCAAGCTTTGGGACAAGGAAACGGGTAAAGGCGCACTTTGGCTGGATCTTGAATGGGAACGCGCTATCGAAGAAGGAATGGCTTATGTGGGAATGCCCTACAGCGGCAAGCATGATTTTATCGATACAGAAATGTATCTTCCCGTGAACCATATGGTTTCTCCAAAATCGGAGGTAGTTAGTTGTAAAGAATGTCATACACGCGAAAACGGACGGTTGGCTGCCTTGACAGATTTCTATATGCCAGGCCGTGACAGAAACGAATTGCTTGATTTTGCCGGACAAATGTTGTTAATCTTGTCTTTTATCGGCGTCATGGTTCACTCATTTATTCGCATCCTTGCTGCACGTAAAAGGAGAAAATCAATCCAAACACTCTAAAACCTAAGTCATGAAAAACCCAAAAAAAGCATATGTCTATAAAGGATTCGAGCGTTTCTGGCATTGGAATCAGTCGTTGCTCATCTTTCTGCTCGCCCTCACCGGATTTGAAATTCATAGCTCATACACCTTTTTCGGCTTTGAAACAGCTGTGGATATACACAATAAGGCTGCATGGGGCTTCATCATTCTGATCGTTTTTGCCATCTTTTGGCATTTCACAACCGGAGAATGGAGACAGTATATTCCAACAACCAAGAACCTTCAGGCCCAGGTGGAATTTTACCTTTTTGGTATCTTCAGAAAGGCTCCTCATCCCACAAAGAAAACGCTTATCAGTAAGCTAAACCCTTTGCAAAGAATCGTTTATCTTGGTCTTAAAATACTGATCATACCCGTGATGGTCGTTTCCGGCCTCATTTATATGTTTTACAGATATCCGCAGGGAGACGAAATTGCCATCACAAATATCGAAAGTCTTGAAATTATTGCAGTAATCCACACTTTTGGTGCCTTTGTTGTTCTGGCATTTGTGATAGTTCACCTCTACCTTATTACAACAGGACATACAATCACTTCCAATCTTAAGGCAATGATTACAGGATGGGAAGATCTCGAGGAAGAAGATGAAGTTGATGAAAAGAAAGATGATGTTGAATCAACAAATCAAAAGTCATGAAAAAGGAAAATTTAATAAAATCAATGCTTTTTGCCCTTCCGTTCTTAATGCTGTTTTTTACTTCCTGCAGTTCGAAGAGCGATGAAACAAAAATGCAGATTGTAGAAAACGAATCTCAGATTTTACTTGAATACCTCATTCAAAATGGAGATTACATCAATAGTCCGGATGCACCGGCAATTCTCACGGCTGAAGCAGCCTATGCACTTCAGGATAAAAACACCCTTTTCATTGACCTGCGTGAAAAAGAGCAATTCGATCAAGCCCATATTTCCGGTGCTGTGAATGTGGAACCAGCCGGTGTTTTAGATTATTTTACCAATGTCATTGATGCTCCCTCCTTCGAAAACATCGTTTTTGTTTGCAATCGCGGACAACTTTCAGCCTATGTTACCGGCATCATGCGTTTGCTTGGATTCGACAACACCTACTCTTTTCGTTTTGGACTGAGTGGTTGGAGCCATGATTTTGCTAAAAACGGATGGGAAATTGCTGTTGGAAATGAGCTGGAATCTGCGCTTGAACTATCTCCTAACCCAAAACTTCCCGAAACGAAATTGCCACAAATCAACACAGGCAAATCCAATGGCTTTGAAATTGCCAAAGCACGTGCAGAAGTACTTTTAAAACAATCATCAGAAAAATTCCTGATTGATTACAGGGAAGTAACGGGTAATCCTGAAAAGTACTACAATGTAAGTTATTGGCCTGATGACGCTTATAGCGTTTTTGGTCATTTAAAGGGTTCCGTGCAATATGTACCGAAAAAGTCATTGAAACCAGAAGCCGGTTTGCTGACGCTTCCAACTGACAAGGCCATTGTTTTGTATTGCTATACCGGACATCATTCAGCACATACAGCGGCATTTTTACAGATGCTCGGTTACAACGCATACTCCTTACTTTATGGAGCCAATAGTTTTGCCCACAGCAAAATGCAGAATGCAGGCTTCAAACCTACACAAATGTGGCTTGAATCGCATAAAAATAATTTCCCGCTTGTAGCAGGTCAGCAAACAAACATGCCTGCTGCATCGGATCTTTCAGAAGTGAAATCAGTTCAAGGTGGTTGTTAATAAAAAAAACAAGAACAATGGAACAAAAACCTAAACCTTATATGAACCCCTATCTGGCAGGATTTCTGCTGGGGCTGGTGCTTTTGGCATCGTTTTTTATCACCGGAAGGGGATTGGGAGCCAGCGGTGCAGCTAAAAGTGTTGTCGTTGAAACTGTAGGCAGAGTTGCTCCCGACTATGCTGCCGAACATCCTTTCTATTCCGCTTTTTTTGCCGATGGCGATGGCCGTCCGATGAAAAACTGGCTCGTTTATCTGGTAATTGGTGTACTGGGAGGCGCCTTCTTTTCTGGCTTTATGTCGGGACGTGCAGGTTTTGCGATTGATAAAGGACCACAAATCAGCAATGGCATCAGATTGCTTTTTGCCGCTATGGGTGGAATACTTTTCGGCCTTGGATCGCAATTTGGACGCGGTTGCACCAGTGGTGCAGCGCTGAGCGGCATGGCTGTACTTTCCAGCGCTGGATTCCTGACCATGATGGCAATTTTTGGGACAGGATATGTGGTTGCCTATTTCTTCAGAAAACTTTGGATTCACTAAAAACACCGAAACAATGGGACCTTTAATTCCTCAAGGATTTGTTAACCCCGACCTGAGTCTTTTCTTTGCCTTTGTCATCGGACTTGGCTTTGGATATGTGCTCGAACAGGGTGGTTTTTCTAATTCCCGTAAGCTGGCTGGTGTATTTTACGGATACGATTTTGTGGTTTTGCGCGTGTTTTTCACCGCTGCCACTACGGCTGCGCTGGGTTTGTTGCTATTTCAATATTTAGGTTGGATTGACTACGACCTGCTCTATATCAATCCAACATTCCTCTGGTCCATCATCGTTGGTGGTGTGATAATGGGAGTAGGCTTCATTCTGGGTGGCTTTTGCCCCGGAACAAGTATTGTTGCTGCTGTTATTGGCAAGATCGATGCGATGGTTTTCGTCATCGGAATGATGATTGGCATTTTCATATTTGGTTCGCTTTATGTCGTTTTTGAGCCCATTTATACCGGATACGCATTTGGAGGCATTTTTGTTTATGATTCCCTCGGAATGAGCCGAGATTTATTCACGTTTATGCTTGTAGCTATTGCTTTAACAGCTTTTATTATAACACGAAAAATTGAAGACAAAGTAAACGGAATTCCTTCAACACCCGGCTTGTTTCATCCATCCTATAACGGGCCTTTTTCTCTGATGCTTGGACTGGCACTGCTTGTTCTGTTCCTGCCCGAAACACCAAAAGCAAAATGGCATGAAGAAGATGCAAAAGAAATTCTTGCCAAAGTAACCTCTGAAGGGCATTATGCTGAAATAAATGAAGTGGCATGGAAACTTTTAAATCCCAAGGCGAACGATCTTCTGCTGATTGACGTGAGAGAAAAAGACGCTTTTCAACAGTTTAGCTTTCCGGGAGCAATAAATATTCCTTTGAGTGAAATCATGCTTCCGCAATACAAAAGCATTCTTTTTGAATCGAAAAACTCCATAGTATTTTACAGTTTTAGTTCTACAAACGCTGATCAGGCATGGATGCTTGCAAGCAGAAATGGTTTAAAAAATGCTAGAGTTCTCAAAGGTGGTTTGAATGGGTTCTTTGAAGAAATTTTTGCAAAAGAACATAAAACGGATAGCAAAAGCGAGATGGAGCAATTTGATGCCAGATTTCGCGAGCGCGCTATGGAGGCTTTCAAAACCGGACAAGCAGCTGAAAAGGTTGTTAGCAAAGGAACTCCTGTAAAAACAATTGTCGAAATAGGAGCACCTCCAGCAGGTAAAGGTGGTTGTTAAACCAAAAAAATGGAAAAAATGGAAAAAAGTTTCAACGATAAAATGCTCACCAACGCCGCACTGCTTTTTGTGTTGGTGATAATTGGCTCCATGTTCATCCAATGGATTTTGGCGCCCTCCTACTCACGAACGAACAAAGATGTTCACGAAAAAATTCTTTCAAAGAATGTATTGATTTTACCATGGCAATTGAAGCAAATGGCCAATGATGGAAGTATCAATACTTTTACAGCTGTTGATTTGAGTTCAGAAAAGCTCACCAAATCTGAACTTTTTAAGGAAACTATTCAAATACCTTTGTCACAGCTGCTTGAGAAAGATCAACTGATAAAGCTGAAAAAGGATGAAAAAATACTGTTTTTTGCAGATGATGAATCAAAAGCGATGATCGCTGTACATCTATTATTGGCGAAAGGCTATCAACAGGTTTTTGCGGTTGCCAATGATGCAAGCTTTTTTGAGAAATCTGTTATTAATGACTTCAAACCAAAGGTGGCTGAAACGCATACCGAAAAAGCCCGCTTTGATTTTGGACGGTTTTTTAGCAACGAATCAAAAGGCAAGGCTGGAGTTGTTGCCAACCCACAATTACCCCAGGGTTCAACTGAGATAAAAGCTGTTGCCGGAGGTTGTTAAGCAATTTCAATTTTGCTGTGTTTATATTGAATGTCTTACAGAAGTTGCTGATTTCTGTGAGACATTTCTATTTTCGGATAAAAATAATTATAACTTCTGCAATCATCATTCGTATTTTTGCCTGAAATGAGCCTGATAATACCCTTTATCGATATTCACAGCCACGGCAACAAAAAAACTGAATCCGGCATTGTTTCAGTTCAGAATTTGCTGGCGGGAGAAATGATTCCGAATGATACTGATAGATTTTATTCGGTCGGCATTCATCCCTGGCAATTGGAAGATGGAAATATTGACCAACTGAAACAGGCATTTCAGGATTCTGTGAAAAACCCTCAGGTGGTTGCAATTGGTGAAGCTGGGCTCGATAAAGCCATTAAAACACCCATTGAAACACAGATTCCTGTTTTCAGGATGCAGATAGAATTAGCGGAAACAACAAAAAAACCACTTATAATTCATGCTGTACGAACGTTTGGGGAGATCATCCAACTCAGAAAATCGACAAAAGCCAAAGGCATCTGGATTGTGCATGGTTTCAGAGGGGGACATGAAACTGCCCTTCAGCTGTTAAAACAAGGCATTTCCCTATCTTTTGGTTCAGCTCTTCTCAAGGAGGATGAAAAGCTCCTTTCAGCACTCATAATAGTGCCGAATGAGCAGCTGTTTTTAGAAACAGACGAAAGTAATGGCAACATTGAGGAGATTTACCAAAAAGCAGCCGATTGTCGTATGCTATCATTGGATGCTTTAAAATCGGGCATCTTTGCTAATTTTGCCCGCTGTTTTAAAATAAAATTTGATGAATGAACATTGGCAAACCCGCACCGAGTTGCTTGTGGGTAGTGAAAACCTGAACAAATTGAACCAAAGTCATGTTTTAGTGGCCGGGTTGGGTGGAGTTGGGGCTTATGCTGCAGAGCAACTTGCAAGAGCAGGTGTTGGAAAACTTACAATTGTTGACGGAGATACAGTGCATGCTAGCAATCGTAACCGGCAGCTTCCGGCACTTCTGAGCACTGAGGGCAAAAATAAAACTGATATTGTTGCTGAAAGACTCCGTGATATCAATCCCGAAATTGAACTTATCATCGTGAATCACTATATCAAAGATCAAAGTCTGATCGATGTTTTAAGTCATCCTTACGACTTCGTAATTGATGCCATCGACACGCTGGCACCAAAAGTTTTCTTTCTCTATTATGCACATAAGTTTGGTTTGCCCGTTGTAAGTTCGATGGGTGCAGGAGGAAAATTTGATCCGCAAATGATTCAGATTGTCGATATCAACGAAACCAACAATTGCCGGCTGGCCTATTATATCCGTAAAAAACTGCACAAACTGGATGTATGGACAGGCATCACTGCCGTTTATTCGCCGGAAGTAGTTTCAAGAAGTGCCGTGATAGCCGAACGTGGCGAATTCAACAAAAGGTCTACCGTGGGAACAATCTCCTATATGCCTGCCATCTTTGGTTGTTATTGTGCTTCAGTTGTTATCAGAGGCATCTTGAAACTATAAGTTTCTAGCGATGGTTTACCTGCTTCGGACTTGGCAAAGGTGATTTTGGTAATGGATTTGCCTTTTGTCTCAAAGCAGTTATTTTTTATTGCGATTTCCAATTGATCTCTGCTCCAGCTGTTTTGCAATGTTATTTTGCAGTAAAACAAGGCTTCTTCGGTATTTTTTATCTTGGATACAATCAAGCGATTATGTCCCCAAGGAATTTGTGCCACAGGCTGTGGCACAAATTCGGATTCAGTACTAAAAAAGCTATACCACTGTTTGATTGCATAGAGGTTTCTTCTGGAAAACCCTTTCATATCAGGAAATGCCAATCTCAAATCAATAGACAGTTGTTCCAAAATAGCATCTCCCCAATTGGCTTCCTGTTGTTTTTGCGCAATGTCTTTGCCTAAATCCCAATACAGTTCCAGTAGCTGGGTATTTACAGTTACTGCGGCTTTTAATTGAGCAGATTTGATTTTATGTTTCAGACTTTTGAGCCAATTTTTATAATGAATGTCAGGTATCATGCTTTAAAACTATTTTTCTCGATAAAAAAGGTTCAACTACTAAAATTCTCTATGATTGATTGTCATCAAAAATTTCATTGAAAATTGGCTCGAATTTATATCCAAAACGTCTTTTGATTTTGCTATACGTTACAAATTCCTTGGATATTAGCTCTAACTCATTTATTTCAAGAAACTTGTGGTCTATGTCAATTTCTTTTTAAACTTTCTCTGCAATATACTAAATATCATACTCTTCAGCTTTTATTGGCTTTTATAGCCCGAATTAATGCGCAAGTAACTTGAAACAGCAAAGTTTAAAGTCGAGCTGTTGTTGTCCTATATTGAATTAAAGATGTAATAGGCATCTTATGTTTTTATTGCAAATTAGCTTTTCTATCATCCTTTATGCTTCCTTGTGATATTCTTAAAATTTAGGCAGCAACAAGAACATTGAAATCTGATTAAGCTTATGCTATCCGGCAACTTTAAAAACCATGTTGTTTCCTTTTTTGGCTTTTTCCAGAATCATTGAAACAAAGTGTGTTGACCGGCTCAGTTCTCCAATAAGTTGAATGGTTTTAGTAAAGTTGCCTTTTTCCCGGTAAAGTTCAGCAAGAAATGCCCTGCTTATATCTTTTTCTTCCGAGATACGGGTCAGCTCGATAAGTCTTTTGATGTTTGAAATACGAAGCTGATTGAATTTCAAAAACAAAATACGTTGCCTAAACCACTCTTTTCTTTCGTTTCTCCATGAAAAAAAGTTGAATTTTCCACTAAAAATATCTCTCAGCTGATACAGTCTTTTCTCCCTGACGAGGTCATTGATAGCCCAGAGAAGCTCTTTTCTTAGAATCATTTCCTGTTCAACAGAATATGGTTTCAAAAGAATGAGTAAATCCTGATAACGCTCGATGAGTGCCCTTTTACCTTCAGAATGTGTTGTGTCACAACCAAATTGATACCAGTTACTAAACTGATATACCGCATTCTCTGAGACAAACTCCTGCTCCCTGGCTGAGATTGAAAGATCTGGGTTATTTATTTCCTGATTCCAGAAAGCATGCGAACATGATGGACAAATCACAACTTTCTGTTCTGTCGAAAGCCAGCCATTGCATAACATTTTGCCATCAGAATATAGCTCTGAAAAACTGATTGAATCTGTTTTAAGTCTTTTTCCGGCTAGCTTCGCTGCACAGTTTGGACAAACTATTTCAAATCCAATAAAGGAACGCATTTTCGAAAAATTTGTGCGTAAAAGTAGTCTTTTAACGATAAGCGTCAAGCATTAACCGAAAATTTGATAAAAATATTTTACAGGAAATCCGGCTGTTTTAGTTTGTTTACTGGAGTTTCTCCGAAAGTGCATTTATAAGTGTTTGATGCCTGTTTTCGATCGTCTTGAAAATATTCTGTTCGAGTTCATCAAATTCCTGACTTTCGGAGCTGAAACTGATTTTCCCCTTTTCGAGATAGTGAATCTGGTCGCATAAGTTGGTCAGCGTCTGAATTATATGAGAAGTGACAATGATGGTTTTCTTTTCTTTTAGCTGGATAAGGAGCATTCTGAGTACGCCACAGCTTTCAATATCAAGTCCGTTGAAGGGTTCATCGAGAATCAAAATGGGTTTGTTTTGCCGAATTACAGCCAAAAGAGCCAGTTTTTTCTTCATTCCAGATGAATAGGTTTCAATACTTTCATCAAGTGGCAAAGCAAAAAGGGTATTCCAGTCATCATTATTGAAATCGTTGTTCTTAAAAAGACTCAGATATTCACGACCTGTAATGTATGAATAGAAAAAGTTTTCGGTTTCAAGGAAAGCTATTTTCTTTCTGAATTTCGTCTCACCAAAAGCTTTAACAGTGCCGCGGATAGGATTTTTTAAACCGGCGATAACGCGAAGAAGCGTTGTTTTTCCAGCTCCGTTCAGACCTACAATGCCATGAATTTTCCCTTTTTGCATTTCAAGATTGAGTACATCAATCACATAAATGTCCTTCTTATAGGAAACCACTAAATTTTCAATCGAAATCATGCAGGTATGGATTGAGTTGTTTGATCGATTTGAAGTAAAATCTTATGGTAAGCAGCCATAGCAATGGAATAAGTACTGGCAAAAAAAGTGCTGCAGCTCCAAGAGCCTGAAAAAATCCGGCAGCTCCAGATTTGCTGTTTGGTATGTAAAACGCATATTTTGTAAAAATTGCATAAAGCAAAATGCTGGTCAGAACAACGAAAATTATTCCCGGTATATACCACAGCGAGGCATGAAAAACAAGAAATGCAAGAAAAAGCGGAAGCATCAAAACCATAAAAACCAGCAAGTGATTGCCTGCTTTTTGTTTTAAAAACAATTCAGGCTTTGTCTCAAAGGCGAGCAGCATTTGCAAGGGTTCACTTCTTTCATAAAAAGTCGTTACGATAATCCCAATAAAAACCATGGTGACCGGAATACTGCCAACCAAAAAAGAGAAACTCAAACCCAAAATCCATGCAGGTATTATTAAGAAAAAACTGCGTCTTACACCACTTTTCCATTCAAAACAGTGATCAGGTAAAAGGCGCTGAAGGGCTGTATTGAGCGTGTTTTGTTGCAGTTTCAATTTCAGCGGCAAGATTGCAATAATGCCTGCTATGAGAACTGCGGTATGAAGAAAATGTTCATAAAACAAAAATGCTGCAGCAAATGGCAGCCCAAAAACCAAATATTCTGCAAAGAACAATTCCTTGTAGCGATCAAAGTGGGTTTGCAGAAAAAATCTGTCAGGTCGGTTTAGATGCAGCACCAAAAGTGCCCCCAGAAAAAAGATCGTTACATAAGTAGCTTTGGCAGAATCTTTTGCAAAGTAAAAAAGAAAAAAACCTGCCAGCACCAATAGACCGATCAACAGCATCGCCCGAGGAAGACCAAGCTGATCTGCTATTCTTTTTGTCTGAATTAAACGAATTTGCAAAAATGATTTGATCATTAGTAAAGGGTGAATGAACGCAAAAGTAGAAAAAACTTCTGCTTTTTAATTCTGAGAAATAATATACATTTTTTGTGAAAGAGCATGAAATTTATTAATAATTACCCTTTTACAACTCGACATCATTTGCCAATTGGTTCGATTGAGTTTTTTTCTAAGGAGGCTACCACAGAATGAGGATTAGTTTTTATTTGAAAGGATCAGCGTTGAAGGCATGTCGGATAGCCATAAACTTTTGGCTTCAAGTAGCTTTTTCCAACTGTCGGCGCTAACTAGCATTAAATCAATTTTTGATAAAGCATCTTTTTCCAAAATTCTTTTATTAACAAGGTTAATATGATTTGGCGCAAATTGTTCAATTGATCTGATTAGTTCTTTTATTTCAGAATTCGTTTTTATGCTGCCTGCTATGTCCAAAATAGTAATTTGGGAACCCGAATTTTTGATTAATTTTTGAGCAAACAAAATCAGAAAAATATCCTTTTCGCTGAAAACAGGAATATAAACCTGATCAATCTTTCCAAAACCCTTGTCTATCAATACCCCTACGGAAGGTTCGCTTTTGCTGATTATATTTCTGGTTCTGTCATCAAACGGAGAGCTTTCAAACAAATTTTCCTTTCCAGTTACCTGATTTATCAATTTTTCGGGATTTATGATTTTTGTGGTGAACCCTAAAATTTTCCCCAGTAAGCTTCCTTCATAAATAGATTTACCTACACCGATTAAAAGCAGGTCATATTTTCCCTTATTTGCAACTTCAACAATATCAGCGTCAATGTCATTTGTTTCTTTATAAAGAGTTGTGAACTTTTGATTCAGGATTACTGATTCTTGAATGATGGGAGCAAAACTATCTGCTTCGTATTCTTCGGCGTTAAACCGAGACAACTTGTTATTCATTGTTAAGTGCATTGCTGTGATGGTTACATTATCCTTCAACTTTTTTGTCAAGCTGTGGGCTAAACGCAGAAGAGACTTTCCGCGTTCAGGATTACCAAATGACACAAGTATTTTGTATTTGCCAATTTCGCTAATTTCCTGATACACTTCATCAGATTTTGATCTGAACACCCAATTAATAAAATCCAATGAAGGACCTGTCATAAAGGTTGTAACCAAAGCCATTATTACCATCATGGCAAAAATTTCTGGTGTTAACACACCTAAATCATAGCCTATATTTAAAATTACCAACTCCATTAAACCACGTGTATTCATCAATGCGCCAATGGTTAAACTATCTTTCCAGCTTTGACCAACATATTTGGCAGCCAATGCACTTCCGATAAATTTACCTGTAACTGCAACAAGGATAATCATGCCAGTAACTTTCCACAGATATATGTCGTTAAGTAATCCGATTTGAGTCCGCAAACCGGTGTATACAAAAAACAAGGGCAATAAAAGAACCAAAGCAACATCTTCTACTTTCTCAATAAAAATACTTCTGAATTTCGCGTTTTCGGGCATAATTGCACCTGCCATAAAAGCTCCAAACAAAGCGTGAATACCAATAACTTCAGATGCATATGCTGAAAGAATAAGTGTAAGAAAAAAGATAGCAACAATAGGCTTGCTCAGGTTTTCTCTGGATGAATGCAGATTTCCCACACGTCTTAGAAAAGGCCTTACTATTTTTATCATAAAAAGTACATATCCTACTGCTAACAAAATGGTGTAAATTGAACTGACGAAAGAACCTGCTTTCACAATAGCAATAATAGCCGCCAATAACGACCAAGCGGTAATATCATCAGCAGCTGCACAAGTAATAACAATTGTTCCTATCCGGGTTTTATGGATTCCACGCTCTTGAATAATGCGGGCAAGAACAGGAAATGCAGTTACGCTCATTGAAATACCCATAAACAATCCGAAAGAAGAAAACGGAACGCCTTCCGGAGCAAATGAACCATAAATGAAATATGCCAATCCCATGCCCAGAGCAAAGGGAATAATAATACTTGCATGACTGATAACTATTGCATCATGAGCTTTCGTTCTAAGTACCTTTAAGTCCAGTTCCATGCCGATAATAAACATAAACAAGATCAGGCCGATTTGGCTTATAAATTGTAGATTTCCTAAAGAGTGGTCTGGAAATAATGCTGTTGAAAATTCCGGAAAATAAAACCCGATCAAAGAAGGGCCAAGAATAATTCCTGCGACAATCTCTCCAATGACCATTGGCTGGCCTATTTTTTTACATAACCAACCCAAAAGACGCGCTACAAAAATGATGGTGACAATTTGTGCCAATAGCACAGCCAATGGATGCTCCAAATTGTAGTGCAAAGAATATATAAACTGATCCCATGCATTAGTTTCTGAAGCTGAAATTTCTGCTTTTAGACCGTTTTCCATTTTTGAACCCATCAAAACAATCCAATACATTAAGGCAGAAAATCCGCCGATAATTCCTATATAGAAAAAGATATTTTTAAATTTTTTCATCTCTTCAGATACAAAATCACGCAAAAATACAAAAGAATGTACTCGCTGGATTTATAGCCTTGAGAATTCTTCACAATAGCATCCAAGCTATTAATCAATTTCATGTTTTCTCATAGGAAATTCCCGGGTATGCAATTATAAAATTGTAATCCCCAAACTGAGCAGCTATTTTTTGGGGGATTTTGTCAACAGAAGGTATCCAGCTTATTGTTTTGCGACGGGCTCCAAATGCAATAATAAAATCATCTTTTTTAATTAATGACGAAAAGTGTCTGAAATGATCATTGTCTTCAGATGCTATTTGATAATTTATTTCAACATCGAATTGACTTTCTTTTAACAAAGATTTAACAATAACCATAGATTCGTGTTCCACTGATAGATGAATTGGACAATTCAGGCTTTTTGATAAACCAAAAATTATATTCAGGGTTGCAAAAAAACCAGGCTCATTAATCGATGATAATGGCAGAAGTGCAACAATCCTCGAATTGCTCATAATTGATTTTTCAAGTTTACTAACTAAAACAGCTTGTGGACTTTGCTCTAAAAGGTGATCCAGAACACTGCCAAAAATTCGTTCTTGGGCACTGATTTTTCCATTCCACCCAATTATTATTAAATCGGCATTCTCTTCCAGGGCTGCATGAGCAATACCATTTGCTACATTAATATCTATTCTTTTCAAAGGGTTGATATTTACGCCTGCTGAAATTGCATAATCAGTGCCCCCTTTTAATAAGGCGTTTGCTTTCTCCATTTCCTCATCAAGTTGAGCTTGTTTTGTGACGACCGAAAGAACAGAAATTTTGCTAAATGTCTGTTCATTTATTGCCAGCGCTATTGAAAGTAAATTATTCGAAGTTGCCGGATTTGAAAGTGGCACAAGAATATGAGGTACTCTTGTATTTTCAATTTTCTCAAATTTTGTCTCCAACGCAATTTTACGCCCAAAATGTTCGACAATCCAAGGGCCAATAATGCATGTTACCAAAATCATCAGAACCACTCCATTAAGTATTTCGTCGCCAATAATTCCAAGTCTTAATCCAACAAGCGTCGCTGCCAGAGTGGCTGCTGCCTCCGTTGTACTCAGTCCAAAAATTATCCACCCTTCAGCTTTTGAAAATTTGAAAATCTTTTGTGTTATTTGCGATGAGGCAAGTTTGGTTATCACATTAGTAGCCAGCATTATTGCCATAACAATCCAGGACGATGGCGACTTAACAAGAATTTCCACATCCACAATCATCCCAATATAAAGCAGAAAAAAGGGAATAAACAGAGAATTACCTGCAAACTGAACCCTGTTCATCAACTGGCTCGATGCCGGAACCATTTTGTTTAAAATGATTCCGGCCAAAAATGCACCTACTATTGGTTCAATCCCAATTGCTCTGGCAAGAAATGAACATAAAAAGGCTACTCCAAGAACAAAGTGAAATTGAACAATCCCATCATCAACAAACCGAAAGAAAAACCGTCCTAAAATTGGCAACATATATACAACCAGAAACAAATAAACGGCAGAAAGGATGGTCAGTGTAATCCAAAAATTGAAGTCGAGACCTCCATTAACAGAACGGGCTACAACAGCCAAAACCAAAAGTGCAAGTGTATCAGCAAAAATTGTTCCTCCAACAGTAGTAATAACTGCCCTATTACGTGTTATTCCAAGTTTTGTGATTATTGGATAACCAACAAGTGTATGAGAAGCAAACATGCTGGCAATTAATACTGATGCAGACCATGAAAATCCCAGTAGCCTGAACAAAGCTGTTCCAACAACCTGCGGGATAATAAATGTGAGAATACCAAATATCAGACTTTGATTCTTATTACGTTTAAAGTCCAATAAATTTATATCTAAGCCTGCCAGAAGCATTATATAAAGCAACCCTATTGCTCCCAGCAGTTCAATTGCAGACGACATAGCGATAATGTTCAATCCATTCGGACCAACAATAACGCCTGCAATGATAATCCCAACAATTCCAGGCAATTTAATCTGTCGGGAAAGTACTGGTGCTATCAGTATTATAAAAAGCAATGCAAAAAACAATAATACATTGTCGTTTATCGGCAAAGTAATCTCACTCATAAAAAGTTGTTTTTGATATAATGATGATTTGGTTAATTAATTCTGTTAGCATTAAAATACACTTTCGTACAATAAGGACACCTTGGAGCCCTCCAAGTGCCCTGTATTCTTTTTTGGTCACTACCAGTCAATCTGAAATTGATGCTAATTTCTGTTTGATAATTACATAACCTGCCAGCCACAGAAGATTTTAACAGTTGGCTTGAATTAAAGTATCTCTTATCAGCCGGTGCTATCCAAACGTGGGGCTGTCCTTTAAACTGTAATATCAGTTCGTTTTCTTTTCTTTGCAATATGAATATAGCCGGACTGTCTGCAAATTCAGTTTCCACGCAATGATTGACTATAGCTTGATGTGATTTTTCATCCAGTTGCCAAGTGCTGTACAAATTAGCATCATTTTCCTTTTCCCCTTTGGGACTTGCACAAGCACCAAGCAAAACAACAAGACTTGCCATACTGTATGTAATAATTCTGCATCCCATTTGACTAAACTATTTGATTCAAACTAAACTGTTTCTTCTTCTAGTAAATCTTCGTGCTACAATAGGATTCCTAATGCTTCAGAGTTTGATTTTGTAATCGGTTAAACTTTACCTCCTCCACAAGCTTGGCATGGCTATGGAAGAATCAAAAAATCACTTCTATCTCTATTCCGGCAATAGCTGACTCTTTAACATTAAGCTCAACAATCCGATCGTCTATCATCATGGTTTTTACTACATTGCGTGTGACTAACATGATGGTTTGGTGTTGTTTATAATTCAATTCTCTAAGTAATTCTCCATTTACTTCCTTAACATTTGTTTCAAGCGGGTTTAATTAAATGGTTTCAAGCGGTTTTTCAGCTTGTTGTATCCCGTTCTGTATTGATTCATTATTGTTTTAAATAATTCCCCGCTTGATGGTGGTGTAAGTACAATGGCATCTGCTCCTGCATGAATGGATGTCTGGATATTCTCAATGGTTTTACCACCAGTGGCAATTATGGGATAACAAGGTGTTGCATACTTTATATGTTCTATAATGGAAGCTGTGTTAGAACCACCTGTTACGTGAAAAACATCAACCCCTGCATTAACTCTGTCACGGAAAGAGAATTCCATAATGGAAACGCTTGAAATAATGGGAATGCTAATTTTCCGTTTAATTGTTTCAATATGCTTGTTCTTAAAAGGTTGATTTACAATGATTGCAGCGGCTCCCATACTTTCGGCAGCAACAGCCATTTCTAACGAAACTTTACCTTGTGTTAATCCTCCTCCTACACCACATATTACTGGTTTTTCTGAGAACTCAATTAACCCTTTCATAATTTTTGTTGAAGGAGGGAATGGGTACACTGCTAAAATGGCATCAGAATCATTGTTTTCAATCAGCGCCATGTCTGTTGAAAAAATCAATGATTTAATGAAAAAGTTTCCGAGGGTTACTCCATTGCATTTTTCATTAATTATAGCGGGTGTAGCAATCTTCTTAGATTTTTGTTTGGCTGAAGAAAAGATGTTTTGAAAAAAATTTTCTTGCAATCTTTTCGATTCCCAAATCGACCCAACATTGATAATTGCATCCATAATAAAGTGATTTTATATAACAAAGTTGGAAAATATAATAGAGGGAAAATTCAAGGATGAATTGAAAAGTGGATGAAATGTAACCAGATCGGGAAAAAATGTAAAGTATCAGCTTTTGAGCTTTTGCAGAAAATCGTTTCGGTAGTTCTCGCTTAAAGTGAGCTTAATGTTTTTGCCTTGGTCTGAAACTAAATTTGTAATTATTTCATCAAATGAAAAGACCTGAACCGCTTTGATAGAAATAATTTCTTTTTTGTTCACTCTGCAAAACTCAGAGGATGGTAGAAATTCAGTCAACTTTTCAAAAGTTATATTTTTCAGCACAAATTCTTCACCACTAAAAAGTCGGGCAACCTTGTCTCTACTATCGTTTTCAGATGTTCTTATGAGGGCAATTTTATCAAAAAAGAGTATAGCTTTTCCTTTGTTGGTAGTAAGCTGAATAAAAGTTCGTTTTTTTTGGTATACTGAGCTGCCAATATGGTTTTTCGCCTTTTCAATAGCTTGTTTTAGTCGGTCAATCTTGATAGGCTTTTTGATATAGTCTATTGCGTTAAGGTCAAAGGCATCTGCGGCATATTCTTTATATGCTGTAGTGAAAATAACAGGTTTCCCATTTAATAAGTTTGCAACCTGTAAGCCATTCATTTCGGGCATTTCAATATCCAGAATACAAAGGTCGAAATCAAGATTCGGTAACTCAGCTAAAAAAATAGTAGGGCTGTTAAAAGCCCTTACAACTTCCAATTCCGGAAGCTGGTCACAGAGCATTTTAAGGTACGTTAAACCCGGCAGCTCATCATCGAGCAGTAAACATTTTAGCTTTGTGTTCAAGTAAATTAATTTTTAAATGTGTTGTATAGACTTCAGCTTCCGCAAAACTTTCAAGCTTGAAATTATCTTTATAAATAATTTGTAATCGTTGTTTAAGGGTATCAATACCAATTCCGCCCTTTTCTTTCCTCATTGGGCTTCGACCAGATATTTTATTAGAAACGGTCAAATAAAATGTATTTTCCTTAAACTCAAACACAATTGATATAAAAGAATCAGCACTTTGAAGATCTGCGTGCTTAAAAGCGTTTTCAATCAAATCTATCGAAATCAAAGGTGCCAATACTTTTTGTTCATACATAGGTTCAGTTTCATTGACTATTGATTTTACTTTTAGCTCAAAAAGAGGACTGACCTTTATTTTATTAATTTCAATCAAATTTAATGCGAAATCTATTTCTTCCTTTGGAGTAACATACTTGCTTCTACTATCATAAAGTATGTAATCCAATACATTAGCCAGTTTGTCAAGAGAATAATATGTTTGGTAAGCGTGTGACTGTATTGAATTAAGAATGTTCTTGAAAAGGTGTGGATTGAGTTTAGATTCAAGAGTTTGCAATTCAAGATTGTTGATTTTAGTCTCAAGTAGCTGGAACCTTTCGTCTGATTCCTTTCTTTTTTTCTCTGATATTGTAAGTTTAACAAATAAGTAAACTATAATCAACATTAGAATTATTCCAATTACTCCTATTGTGATTAAAAAATGATACGATATGTCTGCTAATTCTGTCATTCAAATGCAAAGTTAATATATTTGGCCAGTTTTATTTTCAGGTGCTTGCAGAAAAACGGCTAAATCTTATTTTATGTGCTGCCTTCAAATTATGAGACTTTTAACGCCATTTTTATGAAGGTAGTCTGAAAAAAAAGTTAAGCAAACCAGTTTGATAAAAGCCTGGTTTTTATTAAGTAAGAACCTGAGCAGTACCAAAATCGCAAAACGCCTCAATTATTTTATTTCTACTATCACCTTTTTTTCGATTAACAATTCGATCCAATTACCTTGTTAAAGCTTAACTTCTATATAAACAATTGGCATTGGCTATTCTATGAGAAACTTAGGCCTTCTTGTTGACGTTCTGTGCAATAGCTATATCACAAAGTTACCCAAGGAATCACAGAATTGCTCAAAAGAGATAATACTTTCAGAATCCGAAAGTTTTCGGATCAAAAACACCCCTCAACACATCAAACAAAGATTTAGTTAAAAAATGTGCAAATTGTTTTTGGAAAATGAACCAATTCATAAAATCACTCTTTTTAAAGTTTTTTTAATAATAATCTAAATCGTTTTACACATTTGATTCTTTTTGTATTTTTGGGAGATATAACAAAATGTCAAATTGAAGGTATATGAAAAATATCTTACTCACATTCGCTTTCTTTTTGCTTATTATCCGAGTGCTTGTTGCGCAGGATTTAACCATCAGAGGAAGCATAACCGCTGCCGAAGATGGCCTCCCCCTGATCGGTGTCACGGTGCAGATAAAGGGAACACTAATTGGCGCTGTAACCGACTTTGACGGCAAATTTACTATTTCCGGCGCCAGGCCTGAATCAGTGCTTGTGGTAAGTTTTGTGGGTTATGAAACTATAGAAATACCTGTTGAAGGAAAGTCAATAATTAACATAAAACTCAGGGAAAGTGCCAAAGAGCTTGAAGAAGTGGTTGTAACTGCTTTGGGTATCAGTCGCCAAAAGCGTGAAATTGGCTATTCCACAGAAAAAGTAGAATCCTCTGTGATAGTCGATTCAAAAGCACCAAATGTTTTAAATGCGCTTTCAGGACGTTCGGCAGGAGTGCAGATTTCCCAGTCGGATGGCGTCGACAGTGGCTCGACAAGAATCGTTATAAGAGGAAATAACAACATTGGAACCGACAACCAGCCATTGATTGTGGTTGACAATATCCCGATGGAAAACATTCCGGGGCTTACAAACATTGGCAGAGGTGTCGACTGGGGAAGTGTGATAAACGACCTGAACGCCTACGACATTGAAAACATGACACTCATGAAGGGTGGCGCAGCATCAGCACTTTACGGCTCAAGGGGTGCCAACGGGGTTTTGTTTATCACCACCAAACGCGGTAACAAACAAAAAGGAATCGGAATAACCTATAATGTTGATTACAAAACGACCAACCCTTACCGATACCGCGAAGTGCAGAATGTTTTTGGTCATGGAGGTCCGATTTCTTTTACGCCGCCGACTTTTCCAATGTCAGGCGACACACTGCTGTATCCCGGTATTTATGGGAACGAAAATCTTATCATCAATCAGCAGGGCGAAACCTCAAGCACCAGTGCTGAATTTGGATATTATGGCTCAGCCGTTTCATGGGGGCCAAAAATGGATGGTCAGATGGTGAAATGGTGGGATGGCAAAATGAGATCATGGTCACCACAGCCTGACAACCTTAAAATTCCTTACCAAAACGGATATACCGTAACCCACAATGTTTCGGCCACCGGAGGAAACGATAAAGGCACGATGAGGGTTTCGTTAACACGTCAGGACAATAAACCCATCGTTGACAACAGCAATTTCAACCGCACAACGATAAATCTTGGAGCCAACCTGAACATCAGCGAAAAGCTGAAAACTGATGTCACTGTGTCTTTTATCAATTTTCAAAGATTAAACAGTCCGATGCTTGGTGAAGATGCAAATTCTTTCAACAAAGGCTTGCTCTATTCATGGCCCCGAAGTTATCAGGGTATCGATAAGCAGAATTACCAGAATTCAGATGGCTCCCAAAACCCACAGGAAGGGTATCCATTTTATTATGTGAGTCCGACACTTTGGTGGGGATATTACAACAATAACACCACCCTCAACAGAGACAAATACACGGCAGCACTAACTTTAACATACGACATCGCTCCGGGAATAAGTGCTCAGGGAAGGGTCGGACGCGATTTTACCATCGAGCAATTTGAAACAAGAAACAAACCCATTGATGTGATCGGACTTCAGAACGGATACTACAGCAACGGCCTTTCAAGGAATATTGGTGACAACTACGACTTCACTGTTACTGCATTCAAGGATAAAGTACTGAATTCATTATTTGATGTCAGGCTCACAGCCGGCGCCAGTCGCTGGAATCAGGATTATTACTTCATAAACGGACATTCAGGCACATGGTATTATCCCAATATGTACACCTTCTTTAATTATACTGACAATATTTTCTCTACCGATGCCAACAACAACACCATCGTGGAGCAGCTAGGCAATTCAGCGGGCTCAATGATTCCGGGCGAAGGTATCTTACGCAAACGCAACAATTCAGTCTATTCCTTCCTTAACCTATCTTATGCCAATTATCTTTTCCTTGAGCTAACAGGTCGAAACGACTGGTCATCTACCCTTCCTTCCGGCGCAAACTCATACTTCTATCCTTCCCTTTCTTTAAGTTTTATCCCTTCGGAAATATTCAATTTCGAAGACAAAATTCCATGGATGAACTTTATGAAAATCAGAGGAGGTTTAGCCCAAACAGCAACAGATACAGAACCATATCTCCTTTCATTTTATTACAATACAGGCAGATTTGGCGGACAACAGACCTCCGGATTTCCTTCCACTATTCCGCCGATTCTCTTGAAACCACAGCGCGTAAATGCTTATGAAACAGGTGTTAACTTTGGATTCTTTGACAACAGAATCGATTTTGACTTCACCTATTATTACCTCTATTCCTTTGATCAGATTATTCCAAACCTTCCCATACCAACATCCTCCGGTGCATCAAATATTATGACCAATGAAGGTGTTTTATCCAACAGAGGATTCGAAATAATCCTGAATACGGTGCCCGTCAGAACAAAACATCTTACCATCAGAAGCGGATTTAATATCGCGCGAAACAGAAATAAGGTCGTTAGCCTTGGCAGCAATGCAGAGACTTATCTTCTGGCTGATATCTGGGGCTTGAATGGCCCGGCAATGGTGCTTGAAGCCGGCGATGACTTTGGAACAATCAGTGGGTACGACTATATTTACGATGATAATGGCAACCGGGTTTTAAATGCTGAAGGAACAAAATACCTGATAACAGACAGCCGCGTGCCAATAGGAAATGCTTCACCTGATTTTATCGCAGGCTGGAACGCCATGATTACTTATAAAGGGCTCAAATTGAGCATGCTTATCGACACCAAATGGGGTGGGGATATTTACAGTGGTTCGTATGTTATTTCACTGCAGACAGGTCAAAGTCCTGAAACACTGATTGAGCGCGAAGGTGGAGGCTTGCCTTATACCGATCCGGCTGGAAACACCAGCAACATTGGAGTCATTTTGCCTGGTGTACATGAAGATGGAACACCCAACACAACTGTGGTGCATTATTATTACAAATACTTGCCCAATGCAGGTGGTTGGGGAAAGTTCGTTTCCATGCCGGGAATCCTTGAAAATACATGGGTTAAAATGCGCGAAATCTCAATGTCCTACACTATCCCCAAGAAAATCACAGATAAAACAAAAGTGTTTCAAAACCTCACCCTTTCGGTTACCGGACGTGATTTATTTTACATTTATACCACATTACCCGATAAAATTAATCCGGAAGGAATTATGGGAGCCGGTAATGCCCAGGGTTTTGAGTGGGCATCATACCCCGGAACAAGGTCATTTGTATTTGGTTTGAGTGCTGGATTTTAATCGACAAAAATGAAAAAAGTAATGAAAACATTAAAGTTTATTTTTGGAATTATTGCGATAAGTTTGATGCTTCTGACTTCCTGCACCAAAAATTTTGATGACATAAATACCAATCCGCATGGATTTACAACTGCCAGTGACGGATCGCTTTTCAACAATGTGATTCAATCAATGATTCCAACGGGTGATGAACAATTCTACATCCACAATGAAATCCTTTATAAACAAACGCAACTGGCTGCCCTCACAAAAGAAGCATGGGGTAATTATACCATTGGAACAGAAAGCATCTGGACAAATTATTATGGCACTTTACCAGAAATAAGGGAGCTCGAAAGAAGGCTCAAATCCTATGAAGCTTCTCCCGCTGTGATAAACATGCAGGCGATACTCAAAATCACGCTGGCACTTAAAACTTTCAAAGTGACAGACTTATTTGGCGACATCCCTTTCAGCAAGGCCGGATATGGTTTTCAGGACCTGAGCCTGCTTCGTCCGGGCTATGATTCTCAACGGGAAATCTATCTTCAACTTTTGGAAGATCTTAAATGGGCAGAAGAGAATATCAGTCTTACTGTACCACTTACAGGTGCTTATGGCACTTTTATCGGCTTTGATAAACTATTTAACGGCAACATGCTGAAATGGCGAAAACTTGCCAATTCACTACGTCTCAGGCATGCCATGCGTATGTCAGAAAAAGAACCTGAGCTTGCCGGCAATATCATCAAAGAAATCGTTGATAACAATCTACCCGTTATTCTGGGATATGATTTTATCAATCCTGTTTTGGAAAGCGCTTGTTTGTGGCCATCAGCGATGGGTTTCAAGAATGAAGGCCTTAACTGGTCGTTCCGCGAACACAACAATCTGCGCATGGGCTCTACTGTCTGGCGTCAACTTTCGCGCCACGACAGCATCGATGGAAGCGGCATTTTTGATCCCAGGGCTTATATCTTTTTTGAAACCAACAACGCCAACAAGTGGAGACCCTACCCTCAGTTGCCTGATATCAACACGCCATCTTCAGGCGGAATACCATACGGCTCGCATCGCGACCAACTTGGAGCATTTCAAATAAAAGGCGAAACATGCATCTATTCACCATTCAACTATTTCGTTGTGCGTGATGAAGACTTTATGCCCATCATTCTCATTACCGGAGCAGAAACTCATTTCCTTCTGGCAGAGGCATATTTTCGTGGTATTGGCGTAGGAGTTGATAAGGTTCAGGCAGAAATTGAATATTTAAATGGAATCAATTCCTCGGTTGAATGGTGGATGCAAGTAGCCCGAAACTCAAAATTACCCTCTTCCTCAATGACTTTCCCGGAAACGATTCCTATTCCCGGCAACCTCACTGCCGTATCTGTGCAAATGCAGTTTGGCTTTTGGAATGCAACATCTGAAGAACAAAAGCTGGGGTTTATTTATACGCAATGGTGGCTCGACGCTTTCAGGCAACCATCGGAAGCATATGCTTTAGCGCGCAGAACCAAATTAACACCAAACAACGGAATAGCTTTAAGCCATTTTCGCCTTCCTTATCCACCTTCTGAAGCAGCCTACAACAGTGTTAGCATGTCAGCAGCAGTATCTCAGCAAGGCGGAGATGCCCCTGAGGTGAAATTATGGTGGGTTCCCTGATAGCATATAATTCAATTAAAATTCTAAATAAGAATGAAATAGTAACCCTAAAAACAAAAACATTATGAAAAAAATCTACTCAAAATTGTTTGCACTTCTCGTTGTTTTGTTTTTTCTGCAGCCTGTGCTATTGAATGCACAGTCAAATCAGTATCTGCATTTCGACAGAGTTGATGATTTTGCGATTTTACCGAATGCTTCGCAATACTTTTCAAACACCAACCAATTGACGATGACAGGTTGGTTTTACACCGACGCACTTGCTTATGGGCAAGGATATATGGGTTTCAGATCCGGTTCCGGTACAGCTGAGTTTTATCTGATTCAGCTGAACAATGGCGTGATGGAATGCCGCGTGCTTACCACAACAGGCTTGCACCAATACGTTTCACCTGCCAATACAGCAATACCGCAGGTTTGGCAACACATCGCATGGGTTTTTGACGTGAATACAGTCAAACTTTATGTGAATGGCATTCTCAGAGGCAGTGCAGCCGCATCCGGCATATTTCTTGGCGAAAATGTGCCTTTTGGAATCGGAAAGAGCCTTTTAGGGGGCTTCAATTTTGTTTATGGCGGCAGAATTGATGAAGTCACTGTTTGGAAAAAGGCACTTACACAAGCCGAAATTCAGGCCATGATGGAAACAGAACCCACAGGAAATGAACCAGATCTTCATTTGTATTACAAATTTAATCAGGGTGAACCCGGAGGTGACAATACCAGCATCACAAAACTCATTTGCGAAATAGGCAATGGAGAACGCGATGCAGATTTGATGAATTTTGCCATGACAGGCGAAACTTCCAATTTCAATGGAACACTCGACGCCGGTTATCAAGCCATCTCGTTTCCACAGATTGCAAATCGACTTACAACAGATCAGCCATTTACCATCGAAGCATCAGCCACTTCAGGTCTGCCTGTCAGTTTTGAAATTGTTTCCGGTCCGGCCACCATCAATGGAAACACCATTACCCTTACGGGACAAGCCGGTCAGGTTACAGTGAGAGCAACACAAGCCGGTAACGACCAATATGATCCGGCGGTTCCCATCGATAACAGTTTCATGGTTTTGAATCCTGCCACTTTCGTTCCTGAAATTGATGCGCGCCACCCACTTCCCGGAAATTTGTATATGCCATCACTATCCCCTGTACAGCTTTCTGTGAGGTCGAGCATCGGTTATCCTGAATTATTTTCCGTTCAAAATGTCATGTTTCAGATCAATGGACAAAATATTCCGGCTCAGGATTTATACAATAAAGGTTTTTACACTGCATGGTGGACGCCTCCTTCACATGGAAACCATGTTTTAACAATCGTTTCAACCAATAATTTCGGTACTTCGGCTACACAAAACGTTAACATCAATGTTATTGCAGATGCTTCAAATATGTCGGTTGTTGCAGCTGAAGACGTATGGATCAGTCCGAGCAATGTTACCCAAACTGTGGAAGCAGAATTGCCTTCCTATCTTGGAGCCTTCGACCAGATTACAGCAACGCTCCAAGTAACCTGCCCACCCGGAGGTTGTGGCGAATGGGATCGTAAAGCCAGTGTTGATGCCAGAGGCATTGATGGCCGTTGGTTCGAAATTATCCGTTACATAACTCCTTATGGGGTAGCCTGTTCACATACAATTGACCTCACAGATTATATGTCATTACTGCAAGGAAAAGTAAGTTTCCGGTTCAACTGCGAAACGCTTGATAATGGTTTCAAATATAAATTAACCCTCAATTACCGGCAGGGAACTCCAACCTATCTTTACAGCTCGGTGTATGAAGTGTGGAAAGACGTATATCCATTTGGTGATTATGCCAACCTTCAACCAGTTGAAAACTATGCTTTTGAGTTCCCTGACAATGCCGTTGCTTCAAAGTTGAAGCTGGTTTCGACAGGACATGGCTGGGGCAACCTTAATACAGGAAATGCAGCTGAGTTTTACAATGCAACCCATCATTTATGGGTAAATGGGGCGCAAACTTTTACCCAACACAATTGGAATGTATGCAATCCAAATCCGGATGGTTGTCAACCACAAAGTGGAACATGGTATCACAACCGTGCAGGATGGTGTCCGGGCGCCATTGCTCCATGGTTTGATTTCAATATGACCCCTTATGTTTCCAATGGAAATTTCACGCTTCAATACAAGTTCTATGAGCAATATGTTGATCTCTGTCATCCGAATCATCCCAACTGTGTAACCGGTGTAACATGCTCCGACTGCAATGATGGTTATAATCCTGTGCTTGATGTAGCCTGTAATCTGGTTGTTTTTGCTACCAATCCTATCGTTGGAATGGGTGAAAAACTGGCTGCTTCGGAGTTCATCGTTTATCCCAATCCCAGCACCGGATTGATTGAGGTTTCTGTAACCGGCACTGAGGTTTACAAAGCTTCAACTATAAAACTTTATTCATTGACCGGCAATCTCATGGATCAGTTTGAGTGGAACGGACAATCCGCAAGACTTGATCTTTCGAGCCATCCAAAAGGAATGTATATGCTGATGATTCAGACAACAGAAAAGAAGGAAGTTAAAAAGCTCGTACTCAGATAGCCCTAATCCGGACTTTCAATAAAGAAAAAGAGGCTGCTTCGATCTGAAACAGCCTCTTTGCTTTTTATTGAATTCAGTTCTGAATAAACAGGAATTTCTAGTATCTGTAATGATCAGGTTTGTAAGGCCCTTCAACAGGGACGTTGATATAATCAGACTGTTCTTTTGTAAGTTTTGTAAGCTTTACGCCAACTTGCTCGAGGTGTAAACGGGCAACTTCTTCATCCAGATGTTTTGGCAAACGATAGACGTCAACCTGATATTTTCCCCTGTTTTTCCAGAGGTCAATCTGTGCAAGGGTTTGATTTGTGAAGGAGTTACTCATCACAAAACTTGGATGTCCTGTAGCGCAGCCAAGATTCACAAGACGACCTTCAGCCAACATAAAGATTGCATTTCCTGCAGGAAAAGTGTATTTGTCAACCTGTGGTTTTATAGTAAGCTTTTTCACGCTTGGATCTTTATCTAGTTTACTCACCTGAATTTCGTTGTCGAAATGTCCGATATTGCAAACAATACTCTGATCTTTCATTTGCTGCATATGTTCGAAGGTGATCACATCTTTGTTTCCTGTAGCAGTGACATAGATATTTCCGATTTTTAATGCATCTTCAATGGTTGTGACTTCAAAACCTTCCATGGCAGCCTGCAATGCACAGATTGGATCGATCTCGGTAACAATTACACGAGCACCATAAGCACGCAAAGATTTCGCAGAACCTTTGCCTACATCGCCATAGCCCAAAACGACGCAAACTTTACCGGCAAGCATTACATCTGTAGCTCGCTTGATACCGTCAGCAAGTGATTCGCGACAGCCATAAAGATTGTCAAATTTTGATTTTGTAACAGAGTCATTTACATTGATTGCTGGAACAAGTAACTTTCCAGCCTCTTTCATCTGATACAAGCGATGTACTCCGGTAGTGGTTTCTTCAGAAACACCTGCCCAGCTTTCAACGGTGCGATGCCAGTGGCGCGTATCTTCAGTAAAAGTCTCAGCCAGTGATTTCATCAAGGCAGTTTCTTCTGCATTATCAACGTTTTGACCTAGCAAAGAAGGGTTTTTTTCAATCTCAAAACCTTTGTGGATCATTAAAGTTGCATCTCCACCATCATCAACGATAAGGTGTGGACCATTTCCATCCTCAAATGTGAGGGCTTGTTTTGTACACCACCAATATTCGTCGAGGGTTTCACCTTTCCATGCAAAAACCGGGATACCGGTAGCAGCAATAGCGGCGGCAGCATGATCCTGCGTTGAAAAAATATTGCAACTAGCCCAGCGCACATCAGCACCAAGCTCAACGAGGGTTTCGATAAGAACGGCCGTCTGAATTGTCATGTGCAGCGAACCCGTTACACGTGCTCCTTTGAGCGGTTTTTCCTTGCCAAATCTGGCACGGAGCGCCATCAAACCTGGCATTTCTTTTTCAGCGACTTCTATTTCTTTACGTCCCCAATCAGCAAGATTTATGTCTGCAACCTTGTATTGGAGCGTGTTTTCAACTATTGTTTGACTCATAATATATCTATAATTTAAAGGGTTGCAAAATTACGCATTAATTCTAAATCAGAACAAGTGGAGACTGAAAATGTTTTAGGTTGTGGTCATCGTTGTTCGTATTTCACTTTGTTTTCAGATTGCTTTTATGTCTTTATCTTTTCAAAAATGACAAAAATGTTATATATTTGTTTTCACAATGACTAACATATTAATACCGTAATAATGGACACAATAATATTGAAAGGAAACTCAAAATCAAATGCAAAGTTACTTATGGAACTTGCAAACAAGCTGGATTTCAAAGCAAAAAGAATCACTTCTGAAGAAGCGGAAGAAATTGGTCTTGTTTATTCTATTAAAGAGGGATTAGAGTCTGGCTTGATGGTTGAAGAAGAAAAAATCAGGTTTCTCAAATCTTTGGCAGAGAATAAATAAACATGGAAATTGAGCTCACAAAAAAATTTGGAAAACAAATTGAGAAATGTCAGGACTATTCTATTTTGGTCAGACTTTCAAAAGTAATAGATGGCATTTTGAAAGCAGGGCGTTTCTCAGAAATTAAAAGCATTAAAAAGCTCAAAGGTCATAATAATTTCTACAGACTAAAAATCGGAGATTACCGTATAGGATTAGTATTCAAAAATAACACAGTAATATTTGCTGCTTTTGATCATAGGTCAAACATTTACAAGTATTTCCCCTAATTTAGTTAATATCACTGCTAGCAAGATTTCCAATCGTATAGACTTGATACTTGGACTCCCTCATACCAAAACAAAAATCCTTAAACCTATCCGTATAAATTCGTTACGACGAACAAAGCCATTCTTTACCTGATTGAAAGCATGTCCGCCCTGATGGATTGAATCTTAATTAAATTAATGAACCCAACCTCAGACCACCAACAGTCAATCAACAATAAGTAAAAAGCTAAAGGGCTAAAATTCAAAACATAAGATACGCTCAGCCTTTTAATTATATAAACAAAGATAAGATTTCTTCTTCTTTAGACTTAGTCAATTTTATGCCTAGCGCCTCAAAATAAGATTTAGCCCAGAAGCAAAAAATTTTACCAAAACCTCCTATTTCAAAAAAAATTGTAGTTTTGTGCGGCATATATCAATTGTCCTTCCTTAAAAAAGGCCTTTGATTTATAAAGAAGAGTGGAGAGATTAGGCTCTGTGAAGCTCTAGCAACCTTCCCGGCAGGGAGTGGTGCTAAGACCTAATCCCGGGAAACCGGGAGATGATAAATTAAAAGTGTTAACCTAATGCAAACAATGCAATTCTACAGTCATCATCACGAAATGTGTGTTTTCATGTATTGACCGTGAACAATTTAACTGTTTATTCGCTTGATTTGTAATAATTTTTCTTGTATGAAATTACAAAAACCTCCCATAAGGGAATTGCTTAACGAAAGAGTGCTGGTGCTTGATGGCGCGATGGGAACGATGATTCAACGCTATAAACTTAGTGAAGAAGACTACCGTGGAAGCATCTTTGCCGATCATGCTTCTGACCTGAAAGGCAATAACGACCTTCTAAGCCTTACACAACCCCACATAATTCTTGATATCCACAGACAATATCTTGAAGCCGGTGCCGATATCATTGAAACCAACACTTTCAATGGAACACGCATATCGCAATCGGATTATCATACCGAAAATTTTGTGCCGGCTATCAATCGGGAAGCTGCACGGCTGGCCCGACAAGCGGCAGATGAATTCACTGCCCTGGATCCACATAAACCACGATATGTAGCTGGCGCCATCGGTCCGACCAACAAAACGGCATCCATGTCACCCGATGTAAACGACCCCGGTTACAGGGCCATAAGTTACGACGACCTTGTCCAAAACTATTATGAGCAGGCAAGCGCGCTGCTTGAAGGTGGTGCTGAAATTTTGATTGTCGAAACCATTTTTGATACGCTTAACGCAAAAGCGGCACTGTTTGCCATTCTGCAACTGCAGGAAGAAAAAGGAGAAAAAATTCCTGTGATGGTCTCAGGAACAATTACCGATGCCAGCGGACGAACATTGTCAGGACAAACTGTAAAAGCATTTCTGCATTCCGTTTCGCATCTCGAGCTGCTGAGCATTGGCCTTAATTGTGCGCTTGGCGCTAAAGAAATGAGACCTTATATTGAAGAATTATCTCAAAATGCACATTTCCCGGTAAGTGCCTATCCCAATGCCGGACTGCCAAATCAATTGGGAGAATATGACGAGACTCCCGCTGTGATGGCCGGACATGTGCATGATTTTCTTTCCCATGGATTTTTGAATATTGTTGGCGGATGTTGCGGCACCACTCCAGACCACATAAGAGAATTTGCAGCGCTGGCAAAGAAATCAGGTTTAAGAAAGGTGCCAGCCCACAAAGCTGAAACAATCGTGACGGGTTTGGAGCCTTTAAAAATAAGCCGTGAAAGCAATTTCATCAACATAGGTGAACGCACAAATGTTAGCGGTTCCATACGTTTTGCCAGACTAATCCGCGAAAAAAAATATGAGGAAGCCTTGAGTATCGCCCGGCATCAGGTGGAAGGCGGCGCACAGATGATCGACGTGAATATGGATGATGGCATGCTCGACGCTAAAACTGAAATGACCCGTTTTCTGCATATGCTGATGTCAGATCCCGATATTTCAAGACTTCCAATCATGATCGACTCATCGCGTTTTGATGTTATCGAAGCCGGATTGAAATGCCTTCAGGGAAAAGCGGTTGTCAATTCGATCAGCATGAAAGAAGGGGAAGAAGCCTTCCGTGCTCAGGCGCGGCTTATTCGCAAATATGGTGCAGCCGTTGTTGTGATGGCTTTTGACGAAGAAGGCCAGGCTGCTTCATTTGAACGAAAAATCCAAATCTGCAAAAAAGCATACGATATACTTACCCAAGAAGTCGGTTTTCCAGCTGAAGACATTATTTTCGATCCAAACATTCTTGCTATCGGCACTGGAATAGAGGAACATAACAACTATGCTGTGGATTATATCAATGCCACAATATGGATCAAGGAAAACCTTCCCCACGCAAAAGTCAGCGGAGGGGTGAGCAATCTTTCATTCTCCTTCAGGGGTAATGATACTGTAAGAGAAGCCATCCATTCTGTTTTTCTGTATCATGCCATCAAAGCAGGCATGGATATGGGTATTGTGAATCCAGGCATGCTTCAGATTTATGATGAAATACCTAAAGAACTTCTAGAATTAACAGAAGATCTTGTTTTAAACCGAAGAAGCGATGCCACGGAAAGGCTTTTGCATTATGCGGAAAATGTTAAATCAAAGGGTAAAAAAGAAGAGGTTGCCGACGAATGGCGCGGTACCAATGTGGAAGAACGATTAAAACATTCGCTGGTGAAAGGAATCACTGATTACATTGAGTCAGATGTGTTGGAAGCGCGCCTCCTATTCCCGCGTGCCATGGATGTTATTGAAGGTCCGCTTATGAACGGGATGAACGTTGTCGGAGATCTTTTCGGCTCCGGAAAAATGTTCCTTCCACAGGTAGTGAAAAGCGCCAGGGTGATGAAAAAAGCTGTTGCAGTGCTTCTACCTTATATAGAAGCGGAAAAAATTTCAGGCACCTCTTCCGCAGGTAAAGTGCTTTTAGCAACGGTGAAAGGCGATGTGCATGATATCGGTAAAAATATTGTTGGGGTGGTACTTGCGTGTAACAATTTTGAGGTTATTGATCTGGGAGTGATGGTTCCTGTAGAGAGGATTCTGCAAACAGCAAAAGAACAACAGGTTGATATTATAGGTCTTAGCGGTCTTATCACACCTTCATTGGAAGAAATGGTGCATGTGGCTTCGGAGATGGAGCGCCTCAACTTGCACTGGCCAATTTTGATAGGCGGAGCAACAACTTCTGAGATTCATACCGCTGTGAAAATTGCCCCTTCCTACAGCAACCCTGTCATCCATGTGCGCGATGCATCAAAGGTGACATCCGTTATTGCAGAGCTGCTTTCCCCAATGGAAAAGCGAAACGCCTACATCGAACAAATGAAAGACCGCTATGAAAAACTGACGCAAAAATACCGCAACAGTCAGAGCGAAGACCGCTATCTGAATTTCGCCGAAGCAAAGCGCAACCGCTTTAATGCCGGTTTTGATGCTTCGACTGTATTCAAACCAAAACAAACGGGAATTTTCGTGATCGACGATCAACCACTTGCAGAATTGGTTCCTTTTATCGACTGGACATTTTTCTTCCATTCGTGGCGTCTAAGCGGAAAATACCCCCAGATATTTGATGATCCAGCCAAAGGTGAAGAAGCAAAGAAACTTTATGCTGATGCAAGGCAATTGCTGGATGAAATTGTGAAAAACAAATCCCTCAAAGCCAGCGGAGTAGCAGGTATCTTTCCGGCAAACTCAGACGCCGAAACCATCATCGTTTATGATGAAAAAGATAGCAAGACCGAAAAATTCCGTTTTGAATTTTTGCGTAACCAACAAGAAAAGAAAGACGGTATTCCCAATCTTTCCCTATCTGATTTCATTGCGCCGACATCAACCAAAATAACCGATTATCTGGGTGCTTTTGTTGTTACTGCAGGTCATGGGGCGGAAACACTTTCAAAGACTTACGAAAAGCAAAACGATGATTACAATGCCATCATGGTGAAAGTGCTTGCCGACAGACTGGCTGAGGCTTTTGCAGAGTTTCTCCATCATAAAGTCCGTCGTGAAATCTGGGGATATGCTCCAGACGAACAACTTACACTGGAAGAAATGTTATCTGAGGGTTATCAGGGCATCCGGCCTGCTCCGGGCTATCCAGCTTGTCCGGAACACTCTGAAAAAGAAGTAATTTTCCAACTTCTTGATGCAGAAAAACATACCGGCGTCCAACTGACTGAAAACTTTGCGATGACACCGCCTGCAGCTGTAAGCGGATTCTACTTCGCCCATCCTGACGCCCAGTATTTCAACATTGGAAAAATTGGTGCTGATCAGATCAACGACTACGCAAAAAGAAAAAAGATGAGTAATTCAGAAACTGAAAGGCTTTTAAATGCCAACCTGAACTATAGATAAATGAAACAAAAGTTTTCCAACACACACATATAGAGCAACTTAAAGTCATAATACATAAAATGAACAATCTGCTTAAAGTAAACGAACATATCGCGGCGGCAAAAAAAACTTTGTTTTCATTCGAGCTGCTTCCACCGTTGAAAGGTCAGAATATTGAAAATATTCAGAACACTATCGATCCTCTGATGGAGCTCAAACCAGCTTTTGTCAATGTGACTTACCATCAGGAAGAATTTGTTTATAAAACGCTCCCCAGCGGGCTTATAGAAAAGAAGACCATTCGAAAAAGACCGGGAACAGTTGGTATCGCTGCCGCAATCATGTATCGTTATGGCGTGAACGTTGTTCCACATATTATCTGTGGCGGATTTACCAGAGAGGAAACAGAAAATGCCCTGATCGACCTGCACTTTCTTGGCATCAAAAACCTGCTTGTAGTGCGCGGCGATGCACAGCCTTCGATGAAATATTTTCAGGCTGAACCGGGTGGACACAGTCATGCCCTCGATCTGGTGAAGCAAATCGGTGATCTCAACAAAGGTATTTATCTTGAAGAAGATCTGCTCAACTCGACACCAACCGACTTTAGCATTGGCGTCGCGGGCTATCCGGAAAAACATATTGAGGCCCCAAATATGGAAAGTGACCTGAAATTCCTAAAAATGAAAATTGACGCCGGTGCTGAATTCATTGTCACACAAATGTTTTTCGACAACACAAAATTCTTTGAATTTGTTGATCGTTGTCGCGCATTTGGCATAACTGTTCCGATCATTCCGGGGTTAAAACCAATCTCTTCATTAGGTCAGTTGAATACTTTGCCACAGACTTTTAACATCGATTTGCCTGATGATCTTGTGAAGGAAGTGCAGAAATGCGCTAACAACCAGCAAGTAAGAGAAGTTGGAGCAGAGTGGGCTATTTCCCAGAGCAAAGAACTTGTGATCAGAAACAGTCCGGCCATTCACTTCTACACGATGGGAAGGGCTGATAACATTGTAAGAATTGCGAGGGCGGTTTTTTAGGGGTTATAGAAATTGCCATTTTTCCTTTTAATCACTTTTTGAAATCATTGCTTTTGCTGATTCATCTTCAAAATTTTTAAGGTTTGCTGGTGTTGCCCAAAAATATACTGTAAAAAGTATACCCCTGTCGGGAGATGGCTCAGATGAAAACTGGTCTTCTTTGCATTGGGTATATTGGCGGTAAAAACCATGTTTCCCATTTGATCATATAGCTTGACCATACCTGACGGATTAAGGTTGATAAAAGCCAGGTTCAAAATGTCGGTAAAAGGATTCGGATATGCAACGGTCAGTGGGAATGCTATTTCTCCTTCTCCAAGGGTGCTAACATCAAACTTGTTTGAAAAAGCATAATTAAAGCTGGAAGTATGTCTTTGGCACTCTTCCGACAAAGTCATCCGGAGATAATAACTCAAAATTCCTGAAGGAGGCAACGGATCTGAAACGTTCTGAACATGGGCAGGAAAATCCAATAAAAACAGCGGTTCAAAGCCATTCACTGACCGGAATAATTCAATGCGTGAAATACAGGAATTGGCGGGTCTGTTCCATGAAAGACTCACCGTTCCATCCGCATTTTTAGCCCCCTTCAAAGCCACTGAAAGATACTGAACAGGACTTTCGGCCACCCTTCCGCAAATATCATTTGCTGTGACTTTATAATACATGACAGCATTTGTATCTCCAGAGTTGAGATCAACCAAATACTTTTGTTCCGGGTCTAGCTGACCAACCCATTCAAAGCTACCATCTAGGTCATATGAACGATGGACGTCTGTTTGAATGATATGCGGTTCAAGGATATCAGGAAAAACCAAGATGTTCTTTTGGGTTTCCTGATCTGTGGTAACAAAACTTGCTGACTGAAAAAAATCAAAAGGTTCCTCAGGTAATGTAAATATCTTTATTGATCTGCACCCTCCGCGATCCAGCGTTCTTACGTATACCGAAGCTCCCCATGGTGCATGATAAAACCAACCGGTATATTCTTGTGGATCCCAATAAACAAATCGATATTTATCCCGATCAACCGTAATTACAGCAGAATCACAGTTATAAAAATCGATGATTGGATAAATTACCGGCCCATTGACATATGGGTGACGTTCCGGAACGATAACATCGAACCGGCTGGTACAGCCATTTAAAGTGCCATACATAGAATACAGTCCTTGAAAGTTTACTACATTATCGCGGGTTGTCTCACCGGTATCCCAAAGATATTGGTCATATTCTGTGGTACTTGAAAGGGTTGTGAAAGTACAAAAGTAGACAGGATCGATCGTAATATCGGTCGGCAAAGTGTAACAGGGCTTATAATAGCCAACATTGGCATAATTAGAGCGGGTTATAGTTCCTGCAATCATCCAGTTTTCATCATTTATCCATAGTATTGAAGCTGCACTGTCGTCAAAGTAGTAACCAAGTGTACCTTCATAAAGCTGCTCCCCAATATGATCCAATTCCAATACCCAAATATCTGATTGTACGTTGGTCTCAATAATCCTTTTCAAATTACCTGTAAGAATGTAGTTACCATTTGTTTTTTGCCGTAGCGCGATTCCGTAATCGTCCCAAACACCTCCAAAAGTTTTCTGCCAGTTGATATTTCCCTGATGGTCAGTGTCTACTATCCAAATGTCCTTGCTTTGAGAGATTACTGAAATGCCTTTGTCATCAGATGAGGATGTACCAATAAAGGTATATCCACCATTGGCTTTTTCAATCACATCGTTTGCAGTATCTTCATTGGATCCACCATATGTTTTCTGCCATTGAACCTCGCCGTTTGATGCCACTTTTATCAGCCAGGCATCCTTGTCACCAAAGTTATTATCCGGCAATCCATCGGAAGATGTAGTGTAACCTGCGATGATAAAGCCACCATCGGCTGTTGAAACTATTTTTAAAGCACGTTCATCCCCGCTGCCACCATAACTTTTCTCCCATTCTAGATTGCCATCTGCATCCGTTTTGACCACCCAAACATCCTCCTGCCCATGGTGTATGCTTACGTCACCATCTGCCGAGTTGGTATAACCTGCCAGTAAAAGACCTCCATCAGGGGTTTCTATTATCGTGTTTGCTACGTCATCATTGCTTCCTCCGAAGCATTTTTGCCAAGCCAGATTCGATGGATTTGTTTTAATGAGCCAAAAATCGCTACCTCCATGGTTACCAGAAACATCTCCGGCAAATGATTTGGTATAGCCGGCAACATAAATCCCATCGTTGGAATGGTGGATGATTCCAAGACCTTCATCATCAGCTTCACCACCAAATCTGACTTTCCAGCCATATTCATGTTGTTCATTGAAACGTACAAGGATTAAATCCTTTGGTATTATCGTAGCTGTTTCACTCTTTGGCTCCCAGGGAAACCAAAGCCTGTCAGTAGAGCCTGTTAACAAATAACCTCCGGACCAGGTTTTGACCATTCCATTACAGTACTGGTTTCCATAATGTTCATATTCAGCTCCTGCCGAATATCCAATAATCGCCTGAGCTGCGGTTTGAAATGGAAGAAATAAGGCCAGCAATATCCCTGATAACAATAGTTTTCTAATCATTGGTTATGATTTGTCAGATGTTATTGTTTCTTAATTAGTTTTTGTGTGTGGTATTTTGATCCGGAATACACCCGAAGCATGTAAACACCTGCAGGAAAATGCAAGGTGCTTATAAATAAGCTGCTTGCCTGATCTTCCAAAAGTAATACTTTCGCTCCTTTGCTATTCCATAGCTCGCATCTGTCAATGCGTCTATTCTGTTCTAGTTTCACTGTAAAGCCTTCCAAAAAAGGGTTAGGATAGACTTGTAGTTTCTCATACTGATCTGAAATACCTGATGGATAAGCAACCAACTCACCATGTGAATCTAGAACTGTCGCCCAGGCAACCATTTCATAAAAATCCATGCTTGAAGGAGTGGTTGTAGTGGCTGCTTTTACCTCTGCATATTCCCACAGCGGAAAGCCTGCAATGTGGTGAAAACGACTTGACACAAGATCTCCTGGATTTGTCTGGGCAAAATTCAGTGTGTCGTTGTCCAAACTGCCATAAAGCCATGGAACAAGACGACAGCCCTTGCGTTGAAGCGAATCGTTCCAATATTCTTCAACCACATGTATATAATTCTTTCTTCCGAAAACTGTTGTGATAGTATCCGGGCATAACCTGAAAAGCATACGGTTGAGTCCTCTGAATTTGAATACATCAGGAGTTCTTAGGTCGAATTTCAGTGTGTCCTGGTAAGGTAAGAAGTCCATCTGATTTTCGTAAGGTTCCTCCCACAAGGCACCCTGAACAACATAACTAATCAATGTGTCGGTCACAAACTTTTCTTTAATTTCAAATTGTTTGTTAATGGCTTGTGTGATCTTGAAAACGTCAGTACCATCCTGATGTTTTATTCCCGACCTGGTTCTAAACACATCGCCAACTTCCATTCCGTCAGCAAGTTTATGAATGAATGGAGCCTGGGCATCGGGGTTGTACACAACTGGGTTAAGAAGACGGGCTACTGATGAATTATTTAAAAACAAGGAATCTTCGAGTATGCCCCAGTTCCTGCTCAACCTGAGCCGACTACCATCGGCAAGTATGAAAGTCTTTATATAGTCAGGCTTGCCAAACATGTTTGCAAAGGTGATACCTTTAACATAGGCCACATTTCCGCTTGCCGAATCTGTAACCCATAAGAAACCTGCTGTAGCGCTTGGATAGAATGGAATTTTATTCCATTGATTACTTTCATCACCCATATTGAGAAGGTATTCCTGATTGCCTTTTTTAACAAAACTCCGACCAAAATTCCCTGCTTGATTGATGAGAAATCTGTTGTCGGGGAGGGGTTTTATGAAAGTATTCAGATAGAATGTTGTATCGCCGTTCTCATATTCCTTTGCCCTGACCCAAATGGATTCGGTAGTGCTTTCGTTGTTTGAATTTACCATAAAATTCAGCGTATCGTTCGATTTGATCAGAGGCCATTGCTCACTACTGCTGGGATTTCCTATCCAGGAGTAATTTGACCCAAACTTGTTTTGAAAGCCCCCTAAACTTCTATAAGTTAAATTGTTACCACCTTGTTCTTTGGGATAAATGTTAATCGGAATTCCGGGAATGATGAGGTGTTCCAGAAGATTTACCGGATTTTCTGTACCGATCACGGGATCAAATGACTGGTAGATAAGAGAATCGTTTCGGAAAATATTGAATGGTCTGCAGTTTGTGTATTTTGTTACTTGGCCGGTTGCCTGGTGTATTCCAATCTTGATAATAAAGTATCGCGGATAGCCAAAATTGTTGTCATAGAAGTATTCATTCGGATAGCCATCATATAAGGGATTGTAATTAAAATTATGGGAAAAATATACAGTTGCCAAAGTTATAGGAGAGGTTTGTGGCTCCCCCATGTTGGGAGGGTAATATACTGAGAATGAAATTCTTTTGGTTGTATAACTCACTGAATTGGAATCCAATGCTTTGGAAACAATTAAGTAATCATTGTAGTAGTTGGTGCGCCAGGATAAACCTCCGGGACCGGAATCACCATATGAAATTATTCTGTGTCCAAATTTATCACTCACTTCATTGTTCAGGATAAAATCGCGTTTATGGGGCAAATAATATCCAAGACGGTGATTGTCAATACCTGTTAAAGTATAATAATTTCCGGGTGAAAGGAAATCCGGAAAGCGGCAAATACCCCAGTTTTTACTTAGTTGAATGGTATCGCCCGTGCCAAGGAGGATTGTTTTCAGAGAGTCAGGCAATCCGAAAAGTACGGTTGATTGCATTGCAACAACCTCAGCAGAAAGCTGGGTTGCAGGATTAAATATCCAGCTTTGCCCCACTGATGCACCGGGATAAAAATGATAGGTGGCGGTATCGTTGAGTTCAACCAAACCATCCGATTTCAGAATTATTCGTTTTTGCAAAAAAGTGGGTTGGTTTATAAGTGCCAATGATGAGGTTACGAGGCGCGTCATAGTATTCAGAAAATAAACAGAGTCGCTGCCAATCATATCAATCGAAATCACCCGCATACCATAGTCAGGCACAGGCAGCAGATTTGCACTGTGAGTGTAATTTAATGTGTCAATTATACTATGTACTTTCCATGATTGAGCATGAAGACAAAGTGATATAATCGATAAAAACAGACTGATAACCGGTAGTTTCATTGGGCAATTTTGTTGTTTCATAACTATGCTCAAAATTAAACAAATCTCTATCGGATTACAATAAAAAAACAGACTAATTCAGGGTTATCAAAAAAAGGAAAAAGCTTTTCGGCAGAGTCAGTTGCTCCCTTTTCACTCTATGTCAAAAAAAAAGACTGCTTATAAAACAGTATTTTCTTCAAGTGAAAGGCCCACCTTCCGAAAACTTTCGGAATGAACCTGGGACCTACTGTGCCGAAAGCTTTCGGCAGAGTCAGTTGCGCGTTTGATTAAAGATTTTTTGAATTAGCTCAGGATATTTCTTCAAGTTTTCAATATATCTGCTGCTTTTCATTGACTTAATAAGGCGTTCAAGGCGTATAGCATGCGGATAATCAATTGCTGGCAGCTTAAGATACAATTCCCAATCGTTTGTAGTGGCGGTATACCGATGGCTGCCATATTCATGAAGGTTATGCTTTTTAATTCTTTCAGACAAATTATTGTGACAAGCGCCGGTATAATACTTGCCGGTTTGCTTGCTATAAAGAATGTAACAACATGCTTCCATAGGTTTTTAAAAAAGACTGCCAAGAATACATCAAAATCTCTTCAGGTTGAGGCCCACCTTCCGAAAACTTTCGGAATGAATCTGGGACCTACTGTGCCGAAAGCTTTCGGCAGAGTCAGTTGCTCCCTTCTCACTCTATGTCAAAAAAAAAGACTGCTTATGAAACAGTAATTTCTTCAAGTGAAAGACCCACCTTGCGAAAAATTTCGGAATGAACCTGAGACCTACTGTGCCGAAAGCTTTCGGCAGAGTCAGTTGCTCCCTTTTCATTCTATGTCAAAAAAAAAGACTGCTATAAAACAGTCTTTTTTGTTTAGTGGGCCCACCAGGACTTGAACCTGGGACCTACTGTGCCGAAAGCTTTCGGCAGAGTCAGTTGTGCGTTTGATTAAAGATTTTTTGAATTAGCTCAGGATATTTCTTCAGGTTTTCAATATATCTGCTGCTTTTCATTGACTTAATAAGGCGTTCAAGGCGTATAGCATGCGGATAATCAATTGCTGGCAGCTCAAGATACAATTCCCAATCGTTTGTATTGGCGGTGTAACGATGACTGCCATATTCATGAAGGTTATGCTTTTTAATTCTTTCAGACAAATTATTGTGACAAGCGCCGATATAATACTTGCCGGTTTGTTTGCTATAAAGAATGTAACAACATGCTTCCATAGGTTTTTAAAAAAGACTGCCAAGAATACATCAAAATCTCTTCAGGTTGAGACCCACCTTCCGAAAAATTTCGGAATGAACCTGGGACCTACTGTGCCGAAAGCTTTCGGCAGAGTCAGTTGCTCCCTTCTCACTCTATGTCAAAAAAAAAGACTGCTTATGAAACAGTAATTTCTTCAAGTGAAAGACCCACCTTCCGA
>JAUXMV010000047.1 GCA_030683155.1 Bacteroidales bacterium | reverse complement strand
TTATGGAGAAAGAAGTTACTGCATGGCAGACCCATCGAAATAATAAAACAGCTAAGATAAACTGGCAGTTTACAAATACAGATGCTCGAATTAAATTAGCTCGGCTATATCCGACAATTATAGATTGACATGACACTAGTTTCAAAAAATAAATCTTTACAAAAGAAAATAAATTCAGAACATCAATCCATACGATCCAACAAGGAAAAAATCGAACAAAATATCAAAAATCAGGAACGTCAATCTGCGCTTATTGAGCAACAAGTGTCATTGATTAGTCAAAAAGAGAAAGATCTTGAGGGGGTGAAATAGTAATTACCTTGTATCAATTACACATAAAAAAACCAATCTCTCAGAGACTGGATTTTTGTCGGGGTGAGAGGATTCGAACCTCCGGCCTCGTCGTCCCGAACGACGCGCGCTACCGGGCTGCGCTACACCCCGATTTTCATTAATTTTTTCAGAATAATTTCGTCTGTAAATCAGTAAAAATTACGCTTTAAAATTCTTTGCAAAAGTAGAAATCTTTGACATTTTTACAATTAAATCGAAGATGTTTTTTATTTGTGCTGACTGATTTAATTGTTGCTTTTCAAAATTTCATTCTAAAGGCCTTGTGGCCAGGAAACCTGAAATATAACGATCTCTTATAAACACTTTTAATCGATTTTACTTCATTGGCACCAACATATAAAACAATTCAGATTTAAATGGATTGATGCATTCTGAAAAGCTAAACTAATTGTCAATCAGTTGGTTGTTCAGGTATAGGCAACAATCCTTTTGCCTGAAGATACACAAGTACCATCCTGAGTTGACCATAAGAAATTTCGTCACCCAGCACTTGTTTGGCAGGGCCAAAACGCAAATCCTCCGTATCAGTGAAATATTCAATGACAAGTCTGGCTTTTTCTGCAGGCATCACATCTTGCAGTGTCAGGTCTCCCAACCGAATATAATCCGCAAGATGGCTTTCGATCGTGGAAACCGCGAAGCCGCGTATTTTGGCAATTTCTTCTATTGATTTGCCTTCCTTGAAGAGTTCAAAAGTCAGTTTGCTGCTTGGCACTTTCTCGATTTTTGGTTTTTGTACCGGAAGGGGGCTAAAGTCAGGTTCAATATCCAGATCGTTGGTTTCGCTGAAAGACTTGATTAGTTCCAAAATTTCGTTGCCATATTTTTTAACCCTTGTTCGACCCATGCCATGAACTTTTAAGAGTTCGATGCGTGAAGCAGGCAGTTTCTGCGCAATTTCTTTCATCGTCCTCAAAGGCATTATTTCATGGTATTCTATTCCGTCTTCTTCTGCCAGATTATCACGCCACTTTTTCAAAACATTGTAAAAAGGGATTTCTTTGTACTGACTCTTGGAAGAATAGGTGTCTTTAGTGACTTTTTTCTTTTTTTCAGCGCCATCGATCGATGCTTTTGCCCGAACCTCCAGATAGAAACTTATTTTGAACCCTTGCTCACCTTCTTTTAAACAGGCCAATTTTACAGAAGCGTCGTTCAGTAATCTTTCCAAAGCATCTTGTAAACTTTTTTTGACAGCTTTATTGTCTGTTTCAATGGCCATATCCATTTCTTCATACAATGATTTTAACCTTGGCTTAAAATACACTGAAGCTTTTTTTACGCGTTCCTGCAATTCCAGATTATTCTCCAAATCTGGTTGCTGAAGTGCGAGATTTTGTATTTGAACATGGAACTTTCTGGAAAGGTCCAAAAACTCAGCTGCCAGTTTCTTCGAAACTGACCGGTAGTTTTCGATAAATGACAGGTCAAGGCTTTGGCTGTTTTCATTGCAAATTTTTAGCAGATAATCGAGTCTTCTGTTGATAATAGAAAAATCGAACAATTCTTTTACAAGCTGCATTTGATAACGTGCTTTTGCCTCCAGAAGTTTATTCTCGTCAGGACTATTTTCATCAACTTTTTGCAGATAACTGCTCACGGTCACATTGCTTTTTATGGCGCTGGCCTGAATAGCTGAACGAAATACCATGCCTTCCAAAGTGCTGCAACGACTAAGTGCTACATATACCTGACCGTGTGTAAACGCTGCCTGAGCGTCGATTATAGCCTTGTCAAACGTGAGACCCTGACTTTTATGTATCGTGATTGCCCATGCTAGTTTCAGGGGATATTGCTTAAATGTACCAATCACACTTTCTTCAATTTCCTTACTTTCTTCATTCAGGCTGTATTTCGTATTTTGCCATTCAAGTCTGCTGACATAGATAGGTTCATCATCTTCAGGGCATTGAACAGTAAGTGTTTCATCTTCGGTGTCGATATCCATTAGTTTGCCAATCTTACCGTTGAAAAATAGTTTTGCCGGTGAAGGATCGTTTTTCACAAACATCACCTGTACGCCTTCCTTGAGCAAAAGTTCAAAATCGGTAGGATAATTATATTCGGGAAATTCACCTGAAGTTTCTGCGGTAAATTTCTGTGCTTTACCGGGCAGTTTATCTAATTTGGTCTGATTGATAAAGTGCGCCTGATTGTTATGAGTTGTAAGAGTAATATATCCTTCAGGGTCGGTGGCAACAAAATCCGGAAGATATCTTTTATTGAGTTCAGCGATGGTTTCGGTGTCGGGCTGACTGTCGCGCACTTTGTTGAGCAGTTGAATGAAATGCGGATCTGATTGCCTGAAAACCTGGTTCAGTTCAATGCTGACATAATCAGTCTGTTTCAGTGCATTGCTGCTGAAAAAATAGACTGAATCATAGTATTTACGGAGCATTTCCCATTCATCATCTTTTGCAATTGGCGCCAGTTGCTGCAGATCACCAATCATAAGCAGCTGCAAACCTCCAAAAGGCTGGTACCGATTTTTGTAACGGCGTAAAACAGCATCGATGGCATCAAGCAAATCGGCGCGAACCATACTTATCTCGTCAATCACAAGAAGGTCAAGACTGCGTATTATATTGATTTTTTCGCGGGTGAATCTTTGAAAACGTGCTGCAGATGCTTTGGCATCAACTTGCTCACCTGAGTAGAGTTTTTGAAGCTCTTCAGGAATCTGTGGTCCGAAAGGCAATTGAAAAAAGCTGTGAATAGTAACACCTCTGGCATTTATCGCTGCAACACCTGTTGGCGCAACGACCACAAATCGCTTAAAGGTAATTTCTTTGAGATTGCGTAGAAAAGTTGTTTTGCCTGTTCCTGCACGGCCTGTAAGAAATAAATTTGTGTTGGTTGATCTTACAAATTCTGCTGCCAGTCTCAGTTGGTTATTGCTTTCAAGATTCATCAGCTGCTATTTTGGATTGATGGTGTTCAAATGCAAATCTACAAATACAAATGATTCAAACCTAGACAAGAGATTTCGTTAAAAATGAAGAAAAATCAATTGGATAGTATGCAGAACTCAGTGATTCAAAAGACAAACTTCACTCACCAATTGAGGTAATGCACCTTGTATTTGTCCTGCATATAGCTTGCAATGACTGTTTTGCGGCCCTCCTCGGCATCCTTTATGCTAATAAAGGCATTGGAAGTACGATGTCCTCTGTCGGCCCAGTTCCAGCCGGGAAACCTGCTTATAAGCAAATGATTGAATTTATAGGTAAGGTCGAAATCCCTTTTTTCCTGATGAATATTGCTCACAAAACCATGATATGCTTTTTTCCCTGTGCCCTCGGGGTCGCAGTAGCATGAAGAAAAAAGAAAATAATAATAAGGGCCTGAAGCCAGCTCCATTGGAATAGTTTCAACATAAAGCTCTTCAACCTCCACATCTTTTGGGTCGAGTGTGTTTCGGTAAACACTTCCAATAAGATTAAAGCATACATCAACGCCGGCAATAAATAGGTCGAGATCGCCATCGCGATCATAATCACCCCAGATAGCAACGCCGTTTGCAACACCCGGAAGTCCGGCCATCAAATCACGAAAGCCTCTTCCTTTCAGATTTTCATAAACAATTGTATAGGGCCTTTCCAGACTTTCTCCTGTGATAACGAAATCCTCAAAATTATCGTTGTTATAATCGCCAACGTCAATGGAAGCATTCATAAGCTGTCTGATTCCTTGAGAAGGACCTTCGGTAAAGCGAAGTTCTTTGCTACCGGTAAAATATCTTGTATAAGGCATTCCGTTTCTGGTTTCACCTGCAATAATGAAATCCCTGTAGCCATCGTTGTTCAGATTTGCCCAGGCCGCGGTGCTGTGTTTGAGGCCGGTAAACATTTGCGAAACTTCCCGGTATTCACCCTGGGTATTGATAAAGACTTTTGTTATCGGACCTGCGGCAGACTGTCCGGTTATTATCAGATCAAGAAACTCATTGTTATTGGCATCGCCCCAGACGGCTTTTCCAAAACGAATGCCAGGCAATCTTGCATTGATATCTGTTAGTCTGCCATTTTCGTTCCGTAGTATTTTTGTATGAAGCTGACCATTTGCATCTACGCCGGCAACAAGTACATCGAGGTCGCCATCGCGGTCAAAATCGCCAAATTGCACTGAGCCATCAACCAATGCCGGAATATTCACTGATGCGCGCTGAAAACTTCCATTTGGTTGTTGCAGGTAAATGCCTGCAATATGCTGATTGTTTGTGCCAATACCACTTAAAAGTACATCCTGATAGCCATCGCCATTAAAATCAGCCACATCCATGCTTCCATGAATGATGTCGGGTAAAGAGGTTTTGCCTGAAACAAAGGTGTTTTTGGCAGTTTGCCTGAAAAGAAGTGTTCTTGTTGCGTTCGTTCCGGCTTTTGTTTCGCCATTGGCTAAAGGATGAAGTTTTCCTCCTGAGCTCAGCCAGACAGCATTTGCGTTGGCAAGTCCCTGACCAGTTCCCGGCAACTCGACAAAAAGTTGAGCATTAGCAATAATTGAAAGTGACAGAAACGCTAAAAGAAGCGCTTTCTTAATTTTGAAAGCATTCCAATTGTTCTTACACACCTTATTCATCTTTATTGTCATTTATGGGTCTCCTGATTCTCGTGATTCAAAAAAAGACTTAGCATTCCGTATAATTTGTCTAATCCTAGCGGCTTACTAAGGTAAGAGTCAAAGCCAAAATCTAAATAACTTTCGCCTTCACCTGCAAGTGCAAAAGCTGTAATAGCAATAACCGGATTATTATAGTTTCTTTCCCGGAGTTGCAAAAGTGCCTGACGACCGTCCAAGTCAGGCATTTGAATATCCATCAGAATGAGGTCAGGATTGCGTTCGATTGCCATATCCAGTGCTATTAAGCCATTCACTGCGTGCAAAACATTAATGTTAGACCTCTTTAGCATATTGTTGATCAACTGAAAATTGGTGTCTACATCTTCTGCAACAAGAACAGTCTTATTGGTGTAATCCGGCAAAGTATTGTCTGTGTTATTGCTATCTTTATTTTCTGCCTGTAAAGTCAGATAAAAAGCTGTTCCTTTGTTCTGAACCGATTCTACCCAGATTTCGCCACCCAGCAAAAATGTAAGGTTCTTTGTTATTGCGAGTCCAAGGCCTGTGCCTCCATAAAGGCGCGTGTGAGAGTCATCGGCCTGACGGAATCGTTCGAAGATTACATCGAGTTTAGATTCAGGAATGCCAATACCTGTGTCTTTCACAAAAAACTCAAATTTATTGCTTACTCTGATTGCCCCAAACTCAATCTGACCTTCGTTTGTAAACTTAACGGCATTGCTGAGAAGATTGGTCATAATTTGCTGCAAACGCAGTTTGTCGGTAGTGATTTCTTCGCCGTCAAACGACTCGCGCTGCGAAAGTATGAGTTTCACATTTGATTTTCCAGCTATATCCAGCTGTTGCCTGAAGGTATAATATAGCTCATCAAGCTGTGGTTGCAATGGAAATGTTGAGTGGTGAATTTTAAGTTCACCTGCTTCAATTTTTGAGATGTCGATGATGTCGTTAATCAGATTGAGCAGAAGCTTTCCGCTTGAGCGAATCATATCCACAAATTCAACTTTTTCTTCTGCCGTGTATTCGTCGGAAGAAAGCAAGTCAGAAAAACCCAGAATGGCGTTCATTGGGGTTCTGATTTCATGCGACATATTTGCCAGAAATGCCGACTTGATTTTGTCTGATTCTTCTGCTTTGTTTTTTGCCTTAATTAAATCTTGCTCAAATTTCTTGCTTTCGGTGATGTTTTCCATCACAACAACGAGGCCTAAAAACCCATTATCGTCTGCCATCGGACCGCCCTTCATGCGCATCCATCTTATTTCATTTTCAATTCTGATCCGGAAACTGGTATCGGGCAATGGTTTCTCAAATGCATGTCCGCTCTTCCAAAGCCGCTCAATGAGCTGTCGATCTTCAAAAAGTATATGTTGCATCCAAATGCCACTTTCGAATTCACTTTTCTCAAGTCCGGATGTTAGAGGAAGACTTTGATTGCAAAAGATTATCTTTCCGTTTTTATCGGTAACTGCAATGCCAAAAGGCGATGTCTCGCTAATAATGCGTAATTTCTCTTCACTTTGTTTAAGCGAATTAAAAGCCATTTGCAAGGCCTCACTTTTCACCTTAAGCTCCTCAGTACGTTCATCTACACGTTTTTCCAGACTCAGATTGAGGCTCTCAAGCCTGTTGGCCTCTTTTCTTTTTTGAAAAAAGAGCCATATCAGGAAGCCGATAATGAGAAACAGGATAATACTGAAAGAGCCCAATAACAGATTCTTAAACCTGAAGTCTTGTTCCTTAAGCTTGAGTTTGAGAATTTCATTTTCCGAGTCAAGTTGTCTTGTCTCATAACGTACCTGAAGCTCTGACATTTCATAGTTGCGTCTTTCACTGAAAAGTGAATCCTTATAAACAGATGCTATTTCAGCCATTTTTAATGCGTCTTCAAAGAGCCCCTTTTTTTTGAGCACATCTTTCTGAAGCTTGTAGTTGAAATGAAGCACTGATATATTTCCTTGTTCAAGAGCAATTTTTTCAGCTTCTTTGAGCTTTTGCATTGCTTCTTCTATGTCACCATGCTGGTACAATAGTTCGGCCATTTGATTAAGTACCAGTGACTGCCCATACTCACTTTTGGTTTCTAAATATACACCCAAAGCCTTGTTTAAAAATCCTAAAGCATCGTCAAAGCGGGAAAGTTTTACCATCACTTTTCCAATGTTTGCATACACATTGGCTGCCTCAAGTTTTTCATTGTTTTTTTCACGAATAGCCATGGCGCTGATATAAAAATCAAGGGCTCTTGCATATTCTTGCATATCGGCCAGTACCATGCCAATAGCATTTTGGGAATATGCTATCTGAGATTCATCTTTTAAATACTCTTTTAAATAAAGCGATCTGAAATGAAAATCCAGTGCTTTATCAAATTCCCGATACAAATGATAAACATTTCCAATATTGGCCAATGTATATGAAATCCCTGAACTGTCGCGAAAGGTTTCAAAAATTTCCAGCGCATCCAGATGAAGCTTGAGGGCGTTTTCTGGAATATTGAGCTTGCGGTAACACACACCCTGCTCGTTGATGATTTTCGCTTTTAGTATTGGTTCTTTGATTGAATCTGCGAGTGCTAAGGCACTTTTGGAAACTTCAATACCTTGCGCAGGATCAATGTTTCTGATGCTTGCGATTAATCTCTGATAGGTGTATAATTTTTCTAAGCCTTCTTGTTTTTGAAGCGCTGCACGCAAACTGTCAACTTTTTGAGGAGTGTCAGAAAATACATTTATCGGAAACCATAAAAAGAGAAATAATCCCGATAAAAAAAAAGGAAACCATTTTCTGAAATTCATAGCCTGATTGTTATAATAAGCTGTTGTAGAGGCAAAGGTAATGAATTTGAATCTTATCCAACAGGTTTTGGTAAATGAACAATGTTTTTTTTACTGATCAGTTGAATATCAAAACGAAAAACCATAAATCAGACTTGTTTCCTGATAAGCTTTTCAGTAATCAATTCATGGAGTAAAACAGGATCGACCGGCTTGGGTATATAGCCATCAAAGGGAGCGTTTTTTCGATCGAAAAGCGGGTTTTCTGTAAAGGTGCTTAATGAAAAAACAGGGATTTTTGGTGCGATATTTTTAATAAGACGTGTTGCTTCCAGACCATCCATTCCCGGCATATTGTAATCCATCAGTATAAGGTCGGGTTTGTTCCCATTTTGAATGTGCTCAACTGCCTGAAACCCGTTTTCACTCCAGTCCAGATTCACGTTGATCTTTCCCAGCATGGCTTTGATCAAAAGGAAATTAACCTTCAGATCGTCAACAACAAGAATATGAAAACTTAATGTTTTTTCCGCGGCATCGACTTCGGGAACTTTGGGTACTTCATCTATTGTTAACATATACTGGAAAAGTTATGAATGCATATCAAAGATAAACAATTTTAATACCGTTTAAGCAAAGCGTTGAAAAACAAGGCCGTAGTCAATTTTCGAATATAACAGAGGTGTTGAAAACGAGACTATATTCCCCTATTGGGAATGTAGTCTAAAAAGAAAGATAACTGATTGGTTAAAAAACAATGTTTTATGAGTGCAGATTATCAAAGATTCTCATCAAAGTAGGAAGTGATTTTTCTTATTAAATGTGCCCTGTCGCGGCCCCGCACATTGTGCTCGTAGCCAGGATAAACAAAATAATCAAGCAGTTTCCCCTCTTCTACACATTTTTTGAGAAAAGACAGACTATGTTGCCAAACAACAACCGGATCCATGTCGCCGTGAATTATCAGCAATTTGCCTTCGAGCTTGTGAGCCTGATTGATTAAACTTGTTTGAAGATATCCATCTGGATTACTTTCCGGACTGTCCATATAACGTTCGCCATACATCACTTCGTAGTATTTCCAGTCGGTGACAGGCCCGCCAGCCACAGCAACTTTGAAAGTTTCAGGGTAGTTCAATTTCAGGTGAATCGACATGAAACCGCCATAGCTCCAGCCATCAACGCCGATGCGCTCTGCATCAACAAAAGGAAGCGATTTGAGGTAGCTGATTCCCTGCATCTGGTCTTTGGCTTCTATTTTACCAAGGTTGCGGTGGATAATCTGCTCAAATGCTCTTCCGCGCTTGTCTGAGCCTCTGTTGTCGAGTGTGAAAACGATGTAGCCCTTTTGCGCCAGATAGTTCAGGTAATAATTGGCGCCGTTCATCCAGCTTTCGGTTATCATTTGTGCGTGGGGACCACCGTAAACATAAACGACAACGGGATACTTTTTTTCAGGATCAAAATCGATGGGCTTAATCATTCTGCAAAAAAGCGGCGTGCCATCAGTTGCTTCGATGGTGAAGACAGATGTTTCACCAAGTTTATAATCTTTCAAAGGATTTTCGGCCTGTTTGAGTAATCTCAATGACTTTCCGGCAGCATTGAGCAAATGGGTTTCGCGGGGAACAGTGGCGTTGCTGTAGGTGTCTAAAGCATACAATCCAGAATGACTGATGTTGGTTCGGTGAACACCTTTTTGAGGCGTGATTCTGACGATGCGTCCTGATTTCAGGTCAACACTGTAGGCATTTTGCTCCAATGGACTTTCTTTTGTAGCCATGAAAAATGCTTTGCTTCCTTTAGGGTCAAAACCAAGAAAGCTTGTCACAACCCATTCACCTGATGTGAGTTGACGGATGAGTTGTCCATCAGCACGGTAATGATACAAGTGCTTGAAACCGTCACGCTGACTAATCCAGAGGAAGGAATTTTTGCTTTGAGGAACAAAAAACATTGGGTTTAAGGGCTCAACATATTTCTCTTCTTTTTCTTCAAATAAGGTTATTACAAACTCGCCTGAAGCTGCATCATACTGGTTCAGTTTCATATGTTTCTGATCGCGGCTCAGCAAAGCTGTATAAACAGCCTTACTTTCAGGGTGCCAACTCACTGATGTGAGATATTGATCGGCAGGAAGCCCTGTTTTCAAAAAAACCACAGATTGGCTTTTCAGGTCATAGATGCCAATTGTTACTTCATGGCTTGTCATGCCGGCCATAGGATAGCGCTCGTTTTTGAGCTCAGCCACTCTTTTGCTCACATCGACAAGCGGATATTGCGTAACCATGCTTTCGTCCATGCGGTAAAAAGCAATCTTTCCGCCGTCGGGAGACCAGAATATTCCGCCACTAATACCGAATTCATTACGATGCACACTTTGGCCGCATATGATGCCATCAATTTCATCTGTAATCTGGGTGTGTTTTTCGCCTTCGGCCAAAAAAAGATTGTTTTTGATGGTGTAAGCAGCATTCAGCGCCGGAAGCATGATTTCGATGTTTTCTGCATCCTGCGGAAAGCTCGTTATAAGCGTTATGTCCTTTGAAGTGAGGTTGAGTCTGAACAGTTTTTTCTGATTCAAAAAATAACCGGATTCAGCATCAATCCAGCGGATGGAAGGCATTCTTCTCAGACTGTCAGTGTTCAGGCTTATCAGTCCTTTGTTTATAACTGAAAGATCCAAAATGGTATCGGCTTCATTTTTTTTAGGATTTGCTGCAAGGATGAAATTTCCCTCTGCATAGGTATAAACATCCTGATTAGCCATCCATTGCAACTGACTCATGCCTGCAGCAAAAAGGGCAGGGTTTACGCCGGCGGCATCTTCAGGGGTGAAAAGTTTGTCCTGAGCTTTTAAATTCAGACCAATACTGCCTAGCAAAAAGGCAATTAAAAATAGCATTCTGTTTTTCATCGTAGGTTCATTTCTGTTATGTAACAGACTTTAATTATGCTTGTTAAATGTGCAGCCAACTTAGCAAAACCAAAGATTTTGTTAAAGCTGTTAGAGCGCGCAAATTAGCAAAAAGAAGGAAACCCTGTTTCAAAAATCAGTTTAAGGCGGCAGAAACCAAAGAAAAGGATTTAACAGGATTGAGAAAAGGAATTGGGTCAGCGCAAGATGTCAATTGAAAGCAGAGAAACTTATTAATCACTGACAACTATGCACAGCATCTGCAAACTGAGTCAGTAGGGAAGGGTCTTTTTCAATGGCATTTCCTATGACGACTATATCTGCACCGGCTTTTGCAAGACGGGCTGCAAGTTCGGGTGTACGAATGCCTCCTCCGACAATCAGCGGCACATCGATGCTTTTTTTAACCGATTGAATCATGCTTTCAGGCACATGCTGCAAGGCGCCGGAGCCTGCATCCATAAAAATGAGTTTGAGACCTAACATTTCGCCTGCCATGGCTGTACACATGGCTATATCGTTTTTATCGGAAGGAATGGGCATGCTGTTGCTCATAAAACTTACGGAAGTCGGACGACCGCTTTCGATAAGCATGTATCCGGTAGAAATAATTTCGAGCCCGCTTAGCTTAAGGTATGGAGCTGAAATCACGTGACGGCCGATGAGCATTTCTGCATTACGCCCGGAGATAAGTGATAAAAACAAAAATCCATCCGCGTGTGAACTGATCTGATATGAATTGCCCGGAAACAAAACGACAGGGATTTGCGGTGCGTTTTTTTTAAGCAATTTTATGCAGCTATCGAGATTGTTGTTTGTGAGTAATGAGCCGCCAACAAAAAAGAAGTCAACTTTTGCAATTGCGGCATCTTTGGCAAGGGATTCAATGGCATCGTCGTCTGCTTTGTCAGGATCAATCAAAACGGCAATCTTTTTTGCAGTTTTCGAAAACGAAGTATAAATACTCATTGTGGATCAGATTGGTTTGTGCAAAGATAAAATTTTTGGGGGAGAAGAAGGATAAAGGAAAAATCCCATAGTATTTTTTCATGTTACCTATCATTGGTGTTCGGTAAAAAATACCTCTCGTCTCTTTTCAAAAATTTGCAACAGATGCACATATGCATATGATTGAATTCTTATCTTTGCTCCCGATATGATTTGGATGAAAACTAAAAAAGCCGCATTACTATTCATGCTTTTTGCCAACATAATTCTGTTGGTTAATACGGCTGTTCCACATCAGCATGTAGACGGAATTACAAGTATTTTCCATTTTCATCTGCACACACAAAACATCCCGCATGATCACACTCCGGCGTCCGATGATGAGCATGGTCACGAAGATATTTACTGGCTGAAACAACCTGCCCAAATAAGCAGATGTGAGTTTCGAAGCATTGCCCCAAAAGACGAAGCACCAGATAATTTTCATTTGGTTTTGTGTCAGGACAATAATTTTATTGCCGAAATATTTTTTAGAATCTGGCAAAGATTTCCAGAAATCCCTCCCAATTTTTATGCAAGCTTCATCAATGATGGAATTGGTTTAAGAGCCCCGCCGATCGTTTAATTTTCCCCCATTTCCCTTAGATACTTTTTTGATTTAAGTGGAATCTCTGTTTTTTTGCCAATAGTTGCGAAACAAAAACGAAAATACGTTATACTTTTGTTAAGCGTCTGACATAAAACTAATGTTAGTCACTTTAATGGCTTCCTGAATGGATACAATCAATGGATCATCGTAAAATCAATCTTTTCAGGGGGGTTTTTAAGAAAAAGTAGAGGTAAATAAATCACATAACTAACGAAACAATGAACAACATAAGCATTCATAAACAACACTCAGGTCTTGATAATAGCAAATTTAAGTTCAACAATGCCCTGTTTTTAAAAATCGCTCAAATGAAAAACATCACTTTAATATTGATGCTCTTTGCGTTTTCGGCTGGCTGCCACCAACATGAACATACTCATGAAACGCACGACCATGACGTAACACTTCAACTCACAGCATACAGTGATGACCTGGAAATGTTTGCTGATGCTGATCCATTTGTGGCAGGAAACAGTTCAACCATTCTGGCACATTTCACATGGCTGGAGAATTTCAAACCCCTTGAAGGCGGTTCAGTTACTGCAAATTTGATTGTTGGTGGAAAAACCTTTGGTCAAACCTTGGAAAAACCCACCAAAACAGGCATCTACAAATTCACTTTAACACCCGAGCTGCAAGGCAATGGCCGGTTGGAATTTGAAGTCATAACCGAAAAAGGAAAATCTTTGGTTGTCGTAAATGACATTAAAGTTTTTGCGGATATGCATGATGCAGCGCATGATGCCGAAGCAAGGAAAAAAACTGCGGTAAACAGTACTCCTTTTACCAAAGAGCAATCCTGGAAAATTGATTTTAAGGTAGATTTCCCAATGAAAGAGCCTTTTGGTCAGATCATAAAAACCACAGCCCAGATACAATCATCCCATGAAGATGAAATCATTGTTTCCGCCAAAACCAACGGCATCATCAAGTTGAATGGCAACCACATCCTTGAAGGAAAAGATGTTTCGGGCGGACAACTATTGTTTTCGGTTTCAGGCAGTGGTTTTTCTGACAACAACATAGCCGTTCGTATTGCCGAAGCTAAAAATAATTTTGAAAAGGCAAAATCAGACTTCGAAAGGGCAGAGGAACTGGCAAAAGACAAGATTGTTTCGGAGAAAGACTTGCTCGTTGCGAAAAACGAATTCGAAAATGCTAAAGCACTCTATGACAATCTGAACAGAAATTTCACCGGCAGCGGACAAAATGTTTCAAGCCCAATGACAGGTTATATCAAGCATATTTATGTGAGAAATGGTTCTTTTGTTGAGGCCGGACAACCCATACTGGTGATATCACAAAATAAAAAACTTATTCTAAGTGCAGAGGTGCAACAAAAATTTGCCACAGTACTTGGGTCTGTAACCTCCGCAAACCTCAGGACTTTGCACGACAACAAAAGCTATACGCTTGAAGAATTGAACGGTTCGTTTTTGTCATTTGGAAAATCGACGAGCAAAGATAATTTTTTGATTCCCGTAAAAATACAAATCGAAAACAACGGCAACTTTATTTCAGGTGGTTTTGTTGAAGTTTTACTGAAAACGACGAGCAATACAGAGGCGCTGACTGTGCCAAAAACAGCCTTGCTTGAAGAGCAGGGAATTTTCTTTGTTTTCGTTGAAATCACTCCTGAGCTCTTTGAAAAACGGGAAGTGAAGCCGGGAGCGACCGATGGAATGAAATTTGAAATATTGCAAGGTATCAGCGGCGATGAGCGCGTTGTAACTGAAGGCGCCATTTTCATCAAGCTGGCACAGGCAACGGGAAGTTTAGATGCCCATGCAGGTCACAACCATTAAAAATTGAGTCATGCTGAACAATATTATAAAGTTTTCATTAAAAAATAAATACCTCATCCTGCTTGCATCGCTGGTGCTGATTATTTTTGGCACGCGTACGGCTGTGAATATGGATGTGGATGTTTTTCCCGATTTCACTGCACCAACAGTGGTTGTAATGACGGATGCACACGGAATGGCTTCGGAAGAAGTTGAAAGACTGGTTACTTTTCCCATTGAAACAGCCGTGAATGGTGCAACCGACGTAAGAAGAGTACGGTCGGCATCTTCGCAGGGTTTCTCGTTTGTTTGGGTGGAGTTTGACTGGGGAACAGACATTTTGAGGGCGCGGCAGATCGTCAGTGAGAAGCTGATAAGTGTTTCTGCGCAAATGCCTTTGGGTGTTGGTCAGCCCATGCTGGCTCCCCAAACAAGCATCATGGGAGAGATTTTGCTGCTTGGCATACAGGCGGACAGCACAAGCATGATGGATTTGCGAACAATCGCTGAATGGAACATCAAACCGCTGATATTGGCGACAGGCGGCGTTGCACAAATGACCATTATTGGAGGCGATTACAAGCAATATCAGGTGTTGGCGAATCCGGAGAGGATGAAATATTATCAGGTTTCGATGGAAGAGCTGGCAGCCGTTTGCAAAGGAATCAGTCAGAATTCGACAGGTGGTGTGATCCGGCAACACGGAAATGAATACGTCGTCCGTGGTGTTGCGCGCACCTATGATCTGGAAGAACTGGGCGATTCTTATATAAAATCTGTCAATGGCAAAGCCGTCAGAATTTTTGATGTTGCAGAAGTCGTTATCGGCAGCGCACCAAAAATGGGAGCAGCCTCCAAAAATGCCAAGCCAGCTATCATTGCTTCCGTTTCCAAGCAGCCCAATGCCAATACTTTAGAGGTAACGAAACGCATTGAGGAGAATCTGGCTGTTTTGAAAGAAACCCTGCCGCCCGATGTGCAGATAGATACCAGAATTTTCAGACAGGCTGATTTCATTGAGACGTCCATAAACAACGTGCAGACAGCTTTGATTGAAGGAGCCATTTTTGTTGTTATCATTCTGTTTTTCTTTTTGGGTAGTTTCCGTACCACCGTCATTTCATTGCTTGCGATTCCGATTTCGTTGCTTGGCGCCGTTTTGGTGATGAAATTATTTGGCATGAGTATCAATACCATGAGCCTTGGAGGTATGGCCATTGCCATTGGTTCTTTGGTGGATGATGCCATTATTGATGTAGAAAATGTTTATAAACGGCTCAGGCAAAACCACTTGAAGCCCAGGGAAGAAAGGTTGTCATCTTTTGTGGTAGTTTTTGAAGCTTCAAAAGAAATCAGGGCATCCATCCTGAACGCAACTTTGATTATCATGGTCGCATTTTTGCCATTGTTTTTCCTTTCAGGCATGGAAGGGCGTATGCTGCAACCACTGGGAATTTCCTTTGTTGTTTCACTGTTTGTGTCGCTGATAGTAGCCATGACACTCACTCCCCTGCTGGCAAAAATGATGCTTTCCGACGAAAAGTATCTGTCCAGAAACGAAAAAGATAAGTGGCTGATCCGAAAGTTAACCCATTATTATGAGCGCTCTCTTTCATGGTCGTTGAAGCATAAGAAAGCGGTGATTTTTTCAACGCTAGGATTATTTATCCTGTCCATTTTTGCGTTTGCCTCCCTTGGAAGAAGCTTTTTGCCGGAGTTCAATGAAGGCGCGCTTACGTTGTCGGTAATGACAAAACCCGGGGCAACACTGGACGAAAGCAATACGCTGGGCAATCTTGTGGAGTCGGAACTGATGAAAATCCCCGAAGTGATAAGCACTGCCCGCAGGACAGGAAGAGGTGAACTCGACGAGCATTCGCAAGCCACCAACAGCGCTGAGCTGGATATTAATTTTGAATTGCAGGATCGTCTTCAGGCAGTTTTTTTGGCCGAAGTGCGAGAAGTTTTGTCGCAGATTCCCGGCATCGCTTACACTGTTGGACAGCCTTTGGGTCACAGAATCGATCATATGCTTTCGGGAACAAGAGCCAATATTGCCATCAAACTTTTTGGCACAGACCTGAATAAAATGTTTGCAACAGGCAATGAAATCAGTCATGTGATCTCCGATATCGAAGGCCTTGTGGATGTGAATGTGGAACAGCAAATTGAGATTCCACAGATACAGATCCGCGCCAACCGCGAGATGCTTGCCAACCACGGAATTACCGTTGAGGCATTCAACAATTTTATTGACATCTCTTTTGGCGGAGAAAAACTGGCGGATATCTACGAAGGACAGCAAAGGTTTGACCTTGTTTTAAGGTTGAACAAGGATTATACAGAAACGATTGAAGGATTGTGTGCCGCTCTGATTGACACACATGACGGCAAAAAAGTTCCTTTGGAGCAGGTAGCCGACATTGTTTCTGTTTCAGGACCAAGTTCGATCAGCCGCGAAAATGTGCAGCGTAAAATTGTGATTTCGGCCAATGTTGCTGAACGGGATTTGCGCAGCGTAGTGGAAGAAATTCAGGCACATATACAGCAAAATGTGGTGTTGCCCGATGGCTACAGAATTGAGTACGGCGGGCAGTTTGAAAGTGAAGCAAGAGCCTCTCAAACCCTTACGCTCACCTCCATCATTGCCCTGATCATCATATTTCTGATTCTGTTTATGGAGTTCGGCAATTTCAAGCTCGCCGGCATCATTCTGCTCAACCTTCCGCTGGCATTGATTGGCGGCGTGTTTTCAGTTTATTTCACCTCAGGCATTTTGAGTATTCCGTCTATAATTGGATTTATTACCCTTTTTGGCATTGCCACACGAAACGGGATTTTATTGATTTCGAATTACCAAAGGCTTCAGGATAAAGGTGTTGGATTGTATGAAACAGTAACGAGAGGTTCGTCAGACCGTTTGAACGCCATTCTTATGACAGCGCTCACGGCAGCACTTGCACTAATACCTCTCGCATTGAAAGGCGATTTGTCGGGCAATGAAATTCAAAGTCCGATGGCAAAAGTCATTTTAGGTGGTTTGCTCACCTCAACACTGCTCAACATCTACATTGTCCCCATCGTTTACAGCATTTTAAATGCAAAAGGAATCATCAAAACAGAGAAGTCATGAAACGAATAAGTTTATTTTCAGGAATACTTTTGCTCACTTTCACTATTTTCGGACAGTCGCAGATAGAAAATGTACTCAAAGAGGTGGAGCAGAATAATACCACATTGTCAGCTTTACGGAAAAATACTGAATCAGAAAAAATCCTGAACAAGACAGGTATTTTTCTTCAAAACCCGGAAGTTGAATTCAATTATCTATGGGGTAATCCGGTGGTCATAGGTAATAGAACAGACTTCAGCATCAGGCAAAGATTCGATTTCCCGACGGCCTATGGTTACAGAAATCAGATTTCCGAATTGAAAAACGATCAGGCCGACCTTCAATATCAAAAGAGTCTTAAGGCTCTTCTATACGAAACGAAGCTCATCTGCAATGACCTGGTTTACACCAACGCCTTGAAGTATGAACTTGCAAAGCGTTTTGAGCATGCCCAAAATATTGCGCAATCTTACAAAACAAAGTTTGAACTTGGCGGGATCAATGTGCTTGAGTTCAATAAGGCGCAGTTATATTTGCTGAAAATGACCAAAGCAGTTGAGTCGAATGAAACAGAAAGAATTGCTTTGCTGGCAGAGCTGACACGCTTAAACGGCGGAAAAGCAATTGCATTTGATGAGAGCGTTTTTGCCGAGGTTTCGATGAAAGAAGATTTTGATCAATGGTTTCAATCGTCAGTCAGGAACAATCCTTTTCTGGAGTGGCTGAACAAGGAAGTTGAAATAAGTCAGAGAAACATTCAGCTGAACAAAGCACTTAATCTGCCCAAATTTGAGGCCGGATATATGTCTGAAGTGGTTGTGGGAGAGCAGTTTCGTGGGATAACAGCCGGCATGGCAATTCCATTGTGGGAAAACAAAAACAAGATAAAGGCAGCCAAATCAAATGCCCTTACAATGGAAAGTGTGGCTGCAGACCATGCATTGCAATATTACAATCATCTCAAAGCCTTACACTCCAAAGCAGTAAGCCTGAAGAAAAATGCAACAGATTACCGATCGGGATTACTTCTCTACAACAACGCTGAACTGCTGAAAACGGCTTTGGATAAAGGCGAAATTTCGTTGATCAACTATCTGACAGAACTTTCATTCTATTACGAAAGTATTCAAGAGCTGCTTGAAGTTGAAAAGGAATTGTTTAAAGTGGTGGCTGAGATTGAGCGGGGGTTTTAGGTGTGACTTTAGCGAACGAAGCGACTTTAGCGACTTGAGCGAAAGGGCGACTGAAAGACATAGAGACGAAGGGAACGGCAGTTAGAGTTTGGTTCAGCCGGGAAAATGCTGAAATTACTTGATGATTTCATCTGAATATTGATGTATTGTAGTCTGTTTGAAGGCAAGAGGTCAATTAATTTTACTGATTTGCAAAAATAGTGGCTATAATTTTTACAATTTGTTAAAAAAAGAGTGTATTTGTAAAAATTCAGCGCTATGATGATACGGCAGCGTTAGCTCGATCGGATTAAAAATGGTTTTGGTGTGGTTCCCATCTTAATACTCATTGGCCGACACGAAAGTTTATGTGAACTGCATGGCTTGAATAACGATTGAAACCTTTTTTCAGATGCATTGTGTTGGCGTTTCGTGCATTTGGGTTCCATTTTTTTATCAATTTATTTTGTTCCCAATAATATTGAAAAAAGGGCAAATGTGTCCATAAACCAATGTACTAATATCAAAGTAGTTAATCTTCTCATCTTAACATAGATCATAATCCAGAAAAGGAGTAAGGGGACAAACGAAAGTAATCTCCAAATCATATATTTAAGGTCTGGTTTGAATGTTATGAAAACATGTTGGATTGTAAAAAAGAATAACACCTAGTGTCGTGTCAACTTGATATTGTCGTATATATTTTGTATATTTGTCGGCAAAAAAGCCATGATAAAATACAAAGTCACTTTAACAAAAGAAGAGCACGAGGAACTGATGTCAATAGTAAGCAAAGGCACTCATACCT
>JAUXMV010000038.1 GCA_030683155.1 Bacteroidales bacterium | reverse complement strand
ATGTTTTTTTTCTACCGATGTGCTCTTCCTGCGAGGATGTTTTCTCAGCCAGTCCCGTAGGGACGTAAGATTGGTAGAAATTGATATGATAGGCAGCTCTCATACCAAATATGTGAGTCCCGTAGGGACGTAAGATTGGTAGAAAAAGTCATCCAACACAAGATCCCGGCGTGCTTTAGGTACGCTACAAAGCGCAGTTTCCACAGCATGCTTTATGAAAAAACATCCTCAACCATGGATTGTGTCTCCTCAAGATTGAAGGCATCAGGGTCCCACACTTCATTTTCTTCCAGACCAAGCCACGAATAATATTCTTTGTGCTCCGGATGTTTTTTGTCAGCGAGAATCTGCTTTATTTCCTGATAGGCAAAAGGCCCTCCGCAGTCTTCCGGCGGACAAGTTCCCAGACCTTGAAGCAACTCAGGCATTTCACTGATTTCCGGAATGATTTTTTCTAACACAATATCATGTTCCCAGCTATCGCCAAAATCATAAATGTAGGTGAACTTTTGTTTTTCCTTTTTAAAAATGTCTGAAAGCAAAACCTCACTTGCTTCTGTCACTTCCTGAGATCCGTTATCCATGTCATCATAAATATCGGTAATCACATGATCGGAACGGAAACCATTTTCCGAGAACTGATATAAATGACTGGAATCCCATCCAAAAATGACTTGTATCAAGATGTGAAACTCAGTGAATGTGAAATAGGATGGGGCTGATACCCGCCGCCAAACCTCAGGCTGCTCTATATATTTCAGTTTGATCATGAATTCAAAAGTCTGACTGTTTTTTACAACCTCTTCATTCCTTACAAATGTTATGGGTTCATTATCTTCATCATCATCATCAAAGTCATCTTCATCTTCCCAATTTTCGTCCTCATCCTCATCCCAATCTTCGTCTTCATCCCAATCTTCGTCTTCAACCTCATCAGCATCTAATGCATAAATGAATTCAAAGTTGCCTTTGCCGGCTATCCTTTCAAGTTGCGCCAAAATTTGTTTGGCGCGGTTTACATCCTCAAATGGGCCTTGTATGTAAAAGGGTTTTCCGTCTTTACCACATTGAATATCCATGAGCTCAATGCTTTCATCTTCATCATCTTCCAGAATATATTTTGCCACTGATGTGAAATCCTTACAAGGACGAAACTCGTATTGTGCCGCAAACTCAACCGCCTCAAAGATGATGTTATGCACCAGAACATAATCTGTTTTAATGAGTTCTTGGTTAAGATTTTGCTTTTGTAGAATCTCCTTATATCTAAACTCGCTGATGTTGAATTGGAAAAAAGCATCTTTCACCCCCAGACAGTTTAAATCAACAAGATACAATCCAAGGGTAATATTTTCGTTGGTATGCTTGCGCGCAACAAGTATTTGTGCCATTTGATTTTCCTTCCAGGCCTTGCTAATCCAACATTCGTGGATTGGCAAAGTTCTGGCATTCTGTCGGATATAATTCTCAGGACTCAGCATTGGCGCTTCTTTCGTGGTTTTCTTTTTAGCCATGGTTTTATAAGTTTTAAAGGTTAAAAGTAGAAAATATTATTTCTTTAACCATAGCTTTCCCGATAAAAAGAATTGGACTGCCGAAAAAAAAACTTTGCGCCTACCTTCTTAGCCCAGCAGGTGCAAAGTGTTTCGAAAAATATTGATCATGAAGCGGTTTGATCCGATGCAAGGGTGTTATAACTTTGGTTTTTGAGTTCTTTTTAATGAGCGTTTCATCCACTGTTCAAAGGAACAGACTCCCTGGGATGATTTTACAAGTTGCTTTGATAAATGCTTGTAATTTTTTTCTTCCATTGAATTTCGACAAATGCATCACTTCGGATTCATAAAGAGAAATTAATTATTTACCCTTCCTATATTAGGTATTTACTTAAACCTAAATTGATCGATTCCCATCTTCGGTTGTCCTTGTCGTGCGACATATATTTTAAAATCATGTTTTTTATCGGTTAGGGCTGGTTTTTAAAAATTGATTCTTATTTTTTGATCACGTTTTTTATCAAAAAAGCTGGTTTTTGAGGTTTTTAGAAAGGTGTAGGCATGCCGATCCCTTTGTCAGTGAAGGTTTCAGGTGTTTTAAGCGACAGTTTGGTTTTAGGTGTTCTGAATTCTGGGAGGCGATTGACATAATATCCATAATGAATTGATATTTATTGAATTATATACTGAAGTTGTTACTTTAAGCGTAGTTTGCCGGGCATGAGAAACGATTTTGACTGCAAAATCAATGAGTTTTCTTCTGAAAGTTTCTGGATAAACGCTGCTTGGAATCACCTGCACCGTTACATCCTGCTTATAGGTTTCAAAAAGGAAATGGGTGATAACCAGCATGAAATAGTAGGCACGGTTCATGCCAAATGATTTAAAAGGTAGTTGCTCCTTTGTGGCTAAATCTTTGATACTGCGGTGAATCAACTCATCAGCTCCTCGTTGATGCGATTTTTTCACGATAAATGACGCTTCAAAATAGTGATCAAAACCAGCATCACGAAGCATTTGATCATCCTTGGGGCAATTGCCAATATTGGTATAAATGACACTGTCGGGCTTGTCGAAATTCATTACATACTGTCCATCGTAGTCACGCTCAAGATGCGTAAAAATACACCTGCGGAACTTTTTCCAGCTACCAAGTTTATTCCCAAATTCGATAAATTTCCAGATGGCTTTACCCTTTTCAATTGTACCACCACTTTCTAAATCAACGCCCTGCAGATGTTCTTTGGTGTTTGGATACAATTTTCCGTTGGTGATGTAATGAATAAATAAATCATCCTCGAAAACCTTGAAAGCCTTCTGATCGCAAAAACCGCTATCGCCACAAAGGATGATCGGTACATGGGAACTATACCTGCTTCGGATTAACTTAACTATTGCAACAACCCTTTCAATATAATCGTTTTCATGATTGGAATGGGCACTGCCTTTTCTGAAGAAAACGTCAATCAAATACATTTTCCAGCTGATGTGTAAAGGCTGAAAACCTTTTTTATTTTTGTAGGTAACTTCACAGCCTTGTCTTTTTTTGGCATCATCATTATCCAAAACCATGGTGTCGACACCTAGCTCAATGATCCTGGGTTCTGTCATTTTAAGCCGCCAGATAAAAAGCTCATGAAGTATAAAGTTAAATATCACGCTGTTGATAAAAGACAGTTTCTGAAAATAGCGCTTTATTTGGTGTGATGAAGCCAATTGTTTAGGCGCACACTCCAGCAAAGAGGCATAGGCATCATCCTTTTTGCTTTGGTCGAATCCACTTATGGCCATATTTGATCCATCGATAAAGAAAGCAATGATCTGTTTGAGGAAGGATTGAAGCTGCAACCCTTTGTTTGCCTGAAAGATATGTGGCAAAATCACGCCAGAAATCAATGAATATAAGCCGATTTGCTCAACATAACGCAAGAATAAGGGGAGGCCCCCACGTGCAGAAATTTTGTCGCTTGTTTGTCCTATTTTTGTTATCTTAGCAGCCATAAAAGATAGTCTTGTGCACCCAGTTGGTGATGTTTCAATTTTATTGATTAACACCGCTAAATTAATCATTATCAATGACATGTGCAAGCTATCTTTTTTATTATTGAATAATTAATCGATCAAACTAGGTTAAACAAATATTGTTAGCATTACCAATTGTTCAATATAAATATGACTAATATTG
>JAUXMV010000029.1 GCA_030683155.1 Bacteroidales bacterium | reverse complement strand
TCAACATTTAAGCTTGCCGCACTGATGGTTTTGCTTGAAGATAAGAAAGTGCGTGCATCGGACAGCATGAATATTGGTAATGGTCAGATGAAGTACTTTTCACGCACTATGAAAGATGTTTATCCAATACGGAACGGACGTATTACGGTGAGGGAGGCTTTCGAAAAATCTTCAAACGTGGCTATTTCAAAGCTTGTCTATAATGCTTACAAGGATCAACCCGAAAAGTTTATAGATAAATTACACGCAATGTCACTGAATAAGATGAGTGGTCTGGACATTGCCGGCGAAGGAAAACCTTATATAAAACATCCTTCTGACAAGAAAAACTGGTATGGAACATCCTTGCCATGGATGTCGATTGGATATGAAATTCAAATGACTCCTCTTCAGATGCTGACATTTTTCAATGCTGTTGCCAATGGCGGGCGAATGGTAAAGCCGCTTTTTGTGAAAGAGATCAGACAGGGAAATAGTGTAATTAAAAGATTTGAAACCGTTGTACTTAACAAATCTATCGCATCAAAAAGCACAATTGATACAGTAAAAAAACTGATGGAAGGAGTCGTGGAAAACGGTACTGGAAGATCTCTGAAAAACAGCCCTTACAAAATTGCCGGAAAAACTGGAACTGCTCAAATCGCTTCCGGAAAAGCTGGTTATAACAAGCAAAATTATAATGCATCTTTTGCTGGCTATTTTCCTGCAGGAAATCCAAAATACAGCTGCATTGTTGTTGTCAGCAACCCGTCAGCCGGAAAGATTTATGGGGGCGCAGTTGCGGCTCCTGTTTTTAAGGAAATTGCAGACAAAGTATACGCCACCCGGCCAGGAATTCATGACGGAGTTGCTGAAGAAGACAAAACATTTCTGGCAAATATCCCTGCTTTTGATGGACCATGTTTTACCGAGGATGCAAAAAGTTTATATACGCTCCTTGGTGTACCATCGGGCAGAACTACCAAACTGCCTGAATGGGCTTTGGTGCATCCAAGCGGAGAAAGTGTTGAATTTGAGGAAGTAAAACTTGCGGAAAATACTATTCCTGATGTGAAGGGGATGAATGCAAGAGATGCTGTTTTTCTGCTTGAAAATATGGGGTTAAAGGCTGTAATAAGTGGGAAAGGCAAGGTGATTTCGCAGTCTGTTTTGCCCGGGAACCCCATCACGGCAGGTCAAAGAATTGAATTGAAGCTATTGAATTTGTAATGGCAAAGAAATTATACGACATATTGACCAATTGTCCTGTGCGATCCATTTCCGGATCTACTGAAAAGGAAGTGCATTCAATTACTTTCGATTCACGCAAAGCACAAGCGGGCACTGCCTTTTTTGCGGTAAGAGGTCAGCTTGTTGATGGACATAATTTTATTCAGGAAGCTATTAATAATGGCTGCGAGATTGTTTTTTGCGAGCATTTACCTGAAGTTCTGCCACCAAGCTGCACATTTATTCAGGTTGAAAATTCAGCTTATAGTTTGGCTATGGCCGCAGCCAATTTTTTTGATCATCCTTCTAAGAAATTAATCTTAGTGGGTGTCACGGGTACAAATGGAAAGACCACCATTGCAACGCTTCTTCATCAGTTGTTTGAGCTTTCAGGTTATGCAACTGGCCTGATATCAACAATTAGCAATAAAATTGGACAAAAAGAGATCCCTTCAACGCACACCACGCCTGACCCGATTGCTTTGAACTCGTTGCTACAGCAAATGGTTCTTGCCGGATGCACCTATGCATTTATGGAGGTGAGCTCGCATGCGATGGCTCAGATGCGCACTTTCGGATTGCATTTTAGCGGTGGAATTTTTACGAATCTAACTCATGATCATCTCGATTATCATGGAAGTTTTGCAGCATATCGTGATGCGAAAAAATTATTTTTTGACATCCTTCCAAAAGATGCTTTTGCCCTCATCAATGCCGACGACAAAAATGGTAGGTTTATGATTCAGAACACAAAAGCTTCGGTTTTTAGTTTCGGGCTTTTGAATGATGCCGATTTCAAAGCAAAAGTCGTCGAAAACCAATTTGAAGGTTTGCTGATGAATATTCAGGGAAAGGAGATTTTCACAAGACTTATTGGCCGGTTCAATGCAAGCAATCTTTTGGCTATTTACAGCACTGCAATGCTGCTAAATTTAGATCAGTTTGAGGTACTGCGGCAAATGAGTTTGCTGGAAAGTGCCGAGGGACGTTTTGAATTTGTTCGCTCCTCTAATCAGATTGTCGGTATTGTGGATTATGCACATACACCCGAGGCACTTGAGAATGTTCTCAAAACAATCAATGAAATACGTACACGCAACGAAAAACTTATTACGGTAGCAGGTGCCGGAGGCGATCGTGATCGCTCCAAAAGACCTGAGATGGCAAGGGTTGCTGCTGAATTGAGCGACATACTGATTCTTACAT
>JAUXMV010000027.1 GCA_030683155.1 Bacteroidales bacterium | reverse complement strand
ACAACCACAAACTGTTAATAATCAACGGAAGGCCTGATCATTTGCACATTCTTTTCGGCATGAGACCAACCCAATCCATTTCAGACTTGCTGCAGGATATCAAAGGTTCTTCATCCATTTGGATTAATGACCACAAATTGGTTCAGGGAAATTTTTCCTGGCAGGAAGGCTATGGTGCTTTCTCATACAGCAAATCAGAATTACCCAATGTGATCGAATACATCAAAAATCAGCAACAATATCATCATAAGAAAACATTCACTGAAGAATATATTGAGTTGCTAAACGATTTTCAAATCGACTATGATGAGCGATATCTTTTCAAACCTATAGAAATGACTGAAGACGATGAGTAGTTTATAGTCAGTAACTTTTCTACTCCTTTAAAATAACCCAAAAAACATTCAAGCCTATCGCTCTGCTTTTATCTAAAAATTTCCGCTGGAAATGTCTTGATAAATGAACAATACAAGGCAGAAGTATGTTTTATTCATCAAATTAAGTCGTTATTGAATTGCAATATTTAGCTGGTCTGCAACACTATAGCTATTTGATAACGTTAAGTATTATATTGATTGACATGCAGGGTCAGCATGGATGATTTTCAAGGAATGTCGTATGTGCTGTTTTTTACGTATTCAACCCTTAAAAGAGAACAAATGATATCATTATTTTTACAGGCATCGCTGATGACTCTAGTACTTGTAACCCTTTTGTGGCTTTGGAGTGTCATCATCAAAAATGTCAGTATTGTAGATATCTTCTGGGGATTTGGCTTTGTTGTGGTGAATGCATTTTATGTTTATTCTTCCGGTGAAATGAACTACAGAAAGCTGCTGATGCTTGCGTTGGTTACTATCTGGGGGCTGAGGCTCACTGCATATCTTGCTTACAGAAACATTGGCAAAGGCGAAGATTTCAGGTATCAGGAATTCAGACGCAATTATGGTGCTGAAAGATATTGGTGGTTCAGTTATTTTCAGGTTTTTTTGCTGCAAGGCGCACTCATCATGATTGTTTCGCTGCCTTTGCTTGGTGTGATAGCAGGCAATCCATCGAATGAACTTCATCTTCTGGATTATTTGGGAATAGTGGTATGGCTTGTTGGTTTTTCTTTTGAGGCAGGCGGCGATTTTCAGTTAGCCCGATTTAAAAAAGACCCAAAGAACAAAGGGAAAGTGCTCGACACCGGATTTTGGAAATATACGCGTCACCCCAATTATTTTGGCGATTCGGCTGTTTGGTGGGCCTTTGCGCTTTTCAGTATTTCTGCCGGAAGCTATTGGCAAATCATTGGTCCGTCATCATGACTTTCCTGATTCTTAAGGTATCAGGGGTTTCGTTGCTCGAAAAGACTTTAAACAACACAAAGTCGCAATATCAGGAATACATACGAAAGACAAATTCATTTTTTCCCTGGTTTCCCAAAAAATAATCACGATGGAATTCATCCTCAAAAATATCTGGTTGTTGCTTTTCGTTGTGTGGGGCCTGCCACTGGGATACTACAGAAGTAAGTTCCGTAAAATAGTTTATCAGACTGACAGCTGGATCATTAACATCAAACCGGTTTTTCTGAAAGAAATCAAAGGCCTTTTTGGAAACATCTATCCTGAAAACCTGAAATACAAAAAGTTCAGAAATTTTTACCTTTTCTACCTGACAGTCTATTCAATATTGTTTGTGGCCTACATAATTTTTGACAAGAAAGCGTAAAAAATGCAATAACACACTGTCAGAAAACTTTTCCTTTGTATGAAAAGCTAACTCTCAGACAAGGCAGATTGCAGTACGCCTTCAAAAACTTTATCGTCTTGTGCACCGGCAATCACATTGTTGTCGTCAATTAAAAAGTAGGGAACACCTCTGAGACCCACTTGTCTGGCCTGATAAATGTCCTGTTCCACCTCCTGTGAAAAAGCGTTCGAATGAAGTATCCTGACGGCTTCAGATTTGTTCAATCCGATCGTTTCTATGAGATCAATAAGGTTATCTTTTTTTGATAAATCGATGCCATCAGTGAAATACGCTTTCATGATTGCTTCCTTGAATTCGCTTTCCTTACTGAACTGCTTGCTCCACTGCCATAATCTGTGCGCATTGAAAGTGTTGAATGATAATGCTTTTTCGAACTGAAAATCGATGTTGTTTATCTTACCCAAAGCGTTAAGCTGCGCATACATCCCATTGATCTGTCCAGCCGGAAACCCTTTCCTCTGAATAAGATACGAAGTGGATGGGATTGCAATCTCTTTTGGGAAATCAGGATCAAGCTGAAAACTATGCCAAATAATTTCGACCTTCTTTTTAGTCTCTAATTTTGAAATTGCATTCATCATTTTTGCTTTGCCGATATAGCAAAACGGACAAACAAAGTCGCTCCAGATTTCTATTTTAACTTTTTCTTTGTTCATAATTTAATTTCCTTTTGCTGTCCTTCCGAAGAGCATAGCCCGTCAACTACAACCTTGCAAGTATTATTAATTGAAATATTTACAAATACAAATAGAGGGAAATTAACCCATTTCATTGTCTTTATGACCGAGAAATTCAATCTTACAACATAACAAATTCACGCTTAAAACATGATGATTGGCTCCATATTGGATTGTGAAGCCTTACCACTCAATAATAAAATTGCTTGAAAAGGTCTATTTCTGCGCCAGTTTCTTTTCTATTTCGTCGAGGCGGTCATTGGCAGTATGCACCATCATGGTCACTCTGATGAAAGGCAATGCCACCAGCAATAAGGCGATTGAAATGATCAGCCCAAAAAGGCTAAAAGTTACAACATTGAGAACGATTCCAACCAGACTGATCAATACAGCCAAAATTCCACCTGGTACGCCAAGGGGACATCTGAGTTTTTTGTTATTTTCCATTTAATTTTTATTGTTTGAATATTGATGAAGTATTTCGATAAGTTCTTGTTTAGTTGGAACACTTCTGAACACAATCTTGTTGTCGATCAGCAATGTAGGAACAGCATACACCCCCAATTTCAAAGTTCTGACGTAGCCGACCGGTCCATTTGCCAAAGTCCTTTTCACTGTAAATGTATCCCCAAACGACGGCAAAACATCATCGAGCATTCGTTGCAGCACCTTACAATTCTGACATCCGAGGGTGTAAAACAGTTCTATTGTTAATCTGGACTTTATTTGCATATAGTTTACTTCTAAGGATTTAAAGAATGAGAACAGCTCATTGTTGATCTGCTAAACTTCTTATAAATCATTCATCTCCAATTGATTTCATTTCTTTGTTTCTCCAGCCATTAATCACAAATGAGGGTGAAATGTTTTCGGGGTCTCGAAGAATCAAATAAAAAGTAAAGATATCTTTATAATGCAGCCAAAAAAAAATAAAACATATGTAAATAACAATATGAACGGCACAAACAAAACTGTTGCACCGGTCACACTTTAACAGTTTGTTAATTGAAATAATTGACTTCAGGTTAAAAAAACGGGACCTTCCGGCATCAACTATTGCTGTTCCAATTATCTGACAATAAGTTTTGCTGTGCTTTGTCCCTTCACTGTTTGAAGAACAACAGTATAAACACCTTTTTGCAAGTGACTGATATCAAGTTTAATATCATTCTCACCACTGCTGTGTACCGATTCCGGAACAGCAAAAACTTTCTGTCCAAGCAGTGAATAAAGTATCAAATCAACCTTCGAAGATGCATCAAGCACGAAGTGTACGGTAACTTCTTTCTCTGCTGGATTGGGAACAAAGCGCACAGCCATTTGAGGATTGCTTACATCATCCAGCCCAAGAATCTGCTCTGCATAATCCTTGTAAGCCTCTTCATTTCCGAGCTTATCCACTGCCTGAGCAAAGAAGCGGTAGTAGGTTTCCGGATTTGCTCTTATTGTATCAGACAGTTTTGAGGTGTGGTTTTTCCACAAAGTAAAAGGCCCGTTGCCCTCAGCCATATAAATATTAAAGTAGGAAACCCCCGAACCTTCATCTGTTCCCTGCCAGAAAACCTCATACAAATCACTGTTGAAAGGCTGAATCTGATAAACACTGCTTTGGGGTGCAGCGAGGTCAATCCTATTTCGATAGGTATTGGTATGAATCGGTTCATTGAAATCAAAAACAATGGTCGCTTTAGCTTCGATCAAATCCTGATTTTCGAAAGGAGTTTTCAGATCTACGACATAAGAAACAAAACCTTCACCTTCAGGTTTATTAATATTCGGAGGCAGAAATCCACCTTCTGGATCTTCCGTGATATCCATTGTAACAGGATCAAGACTCATGAAATGCCAGTAAGCAACACCATTTTCAGGATTAAACTGACCGGTAACGCGAACTATACTGTTTATTTCAGGACGAATATCTACATCGAGAGCAAAACCATTACCATCGTTTACAACTTCATAGGTTGTGCCTCCAATCCAGATATTTCCAAACTTGAAACTACTCATTTCGAAGTAGTTCATATTAAGCGTATCATAAATGAAAACTTCAACAGCATTGGCAGTAGCAGTATTCTGATTTTCAAAATATACTGTGTAATTCATATTTTTTTCAGCAATATGATGCGCTTCACCAAATCCCGCTGGGCCAGCAATTTCATTCGGATCAAGCGAATTTGCAGCAGTAACATTCTTAACAATAACAGCTTTGATCTTGTATTTTTGACATTCTACATCAGAATTGTACCCATTGACAATATCCACAGTAAGATCAATCATCACTTTGGAAATTTTCATGGCTTTGACAAAAGGAATATTTTCGCCCAGATTCTTAAGACAAGTCCATACTACCTGACTCACACCCCAGCCCAATGAAGTAACTGTTAATTTATCCTCAGAATAGGCAAGTGTTAATTCCGAGAGTGTTTTAACACCGCCATAAATACAATCTGCACCGGGAACAAGACCTGTAAGTTGTTCAATCAGTTTATCACGGATCATGGTAGCCATCGCCCAGGCAACACATTCATTGTATGACATGGTTTTCGGGAAATCATCCGGATCAAACCAGGGTGCTGTTGAGAAAGCGACAATTTGGAAGTTTTGTTCCGCTTTTATCCGCAGCTCAATGTTAAAGGAATATCCTGCTGGAATTTTTTGAAAAGGTATCCCGTACAATCTGCCATTAAAAGGTTCTGTTCCCAAAGTATCTATTTCCCAATAGGGCGGCGCACCTTGCAGATAAGCTTCCACTTCAGGGTCGTTGTATAGACTTGCGTCAAAAATTATATTCTTAAATTCGACAGAGTCAGGTACAGCGATCCAGAGTATCTGATAGAAAGCATCAGTGTTGCCTCTGTTGCCAAAATAGATGTTATAGGTTGACCATCTGTTGAATAGTGCGCGATCACGACCACTGATTTCCACAAAAACATCGGGCTCGGTTGCTTCTTCAACAGTATATGCTTGTGCTAAAACCATTTCTGTTTCGCCAGGATTTTGAACGACCACATCCCACAATCCTAATGCTGCATCGCTAAGGTCAAATTCAGCCTGAACCTGTCCTGTTTTTGGAAAGACTATATTCGTGCCTACGATTTCGACTGCACCATTGCGAAGTTTTGGAACGCTTCCACTTCCAAGACCTCCGGCAAATACGGTAACAGTAACAATCCGCGAATTTCCCCCGTGTGTGCCTTCTACTTTCTGAATGCCACGAAACTGAACAAAATCGATAAAATCATTGCTTCCATTGGGATTGGTAGCTGTCAGTCTGACTTCATAAGCTCCAGGACCACTATAAGTATGAGAAGGATTCACCTGCGTTGAAGTTGTTCCGTCACCGAAATTCCATTGATAGCTTACACCATAGTTGCTTTCATTATTGAAAAGCACCTTCATAAACTGCTGACTGAATTTAAACGCCGGTTGAGGAGCAGGCTGAAATTCAACAGCAAGGTTGTAGGAGCCAAAATTTGTTGAAAAAGGATCCAGTTTGATAAAATAAGTATTCCCTGCAATCAGATTCCATGCATAAACAGATTTTGTGGCGTATTGATAGACATTGACACTGCTGATGACACTTGTTCCATTTGAGCCAATAATGCGCAAATAATAATCGTAATTATCAGGCGAATTTGTAGTGACTTTGAGCCCACCATTTTGTGGCATCGTAACAGCAAACCAATCCTGATTATCATATACATTGTCATACACATAGTTTAATCTGCCTGTCAAAACGGTATCAGCCGAAATGGGAACAGCATTTTCAAAAGAATTATTTGGCTCAGGATCTGATGCATATAATGCAGGTGTGAAACTACTTTTCAAAATATATGAGCCATGATTAGATCCAAAAGGATAGACCTGAACAAAATATCTGCCTGCCTGAAGATTATGCCGGTAAACGGAATCAATATCAGTAAGTGGATAAACGTTTGCTGTATGCAGGATTCTGGAACCATTCACATCTACCAGTCTTATGTAGTAATCATTCATGTCGGGAGATTCAGAAATCACCTTAAGTGTCCCATCATCCGGTATATCAATGTAATACCAATCGTTTTGATCAAAAGCGCCTGCATAAACATAATTAAGCCGACCTGTAATTTGCGTATCTATGGGAAATTCTTTGGCTTCCTCAACAGTGTTGTTAGGCTCGGGATCATTCGGCAAAAGAGCGGGCGTGAAAATATTTCTGAGATGATAGGAGCCATGATTAGCTCCAAAGGGAAAAACCCTGACATAATATGTACCAGCCTGCAGATTGGTTTTATATACTGAATCAAGCTCACCGAGCGGATAAACATTAGAGGTGGCAAAAGTTGTTATGCCATTCACATCCACAAGCCTGATATAGTAATCATTGTTATCAGGCGAATGAGAAATAATCTTTAAAGTACCCTCTTCCGGAGTTGTAATTTTAAACCAATCCTCACTGTCAAACACACCTTGAAGCACATAGTTCAGGCGGCCTGTTGTCTGACTGTTTAGTGGAAATACCTGTGCGTTTTCAAATGTATTATTTGGTTCAGCATCATTGGGCAGCAAAGCAGCTGTGAAACTATTTGTAATTGTGTAACCACCGGTATTAGAGCCAAATGGATATACTCTAAGATAATAAGTTCCTGCCTGAATATTTGTTTTAAAAACAGAATCAACATCGCCTAAAGGGTAAACATTGGCAGAAACAAACAATGTAGTTCCATTCACATCATAAAGCGTGATATAGAAGTCATTTAATGTGATTCCTGATGAGACAACCTTCAAAACACCTTCTTCCGGAGTGGTAATCTTAAACCAGTCCTCATCATTCAATACACCGATCTCAGCATTTAAAGATGTATTCAAGGCGAAGACATTGGCCTGAGAGGGATTGTTGTTTGGTTCAGTTTCCTGAGCCCATGTCATACTTGAGATAACAAGATTCAGGCATAGTAAAAAACTAATTCTTACTACGCAAAATTTGAAAATGTTTTGCATAACTTATGTTTTTGGTTTGGAGCTACACTTCAGTAAATGCAACTATAAAAATGAAGATCCAAATTTACGATTTTGAAAGCAAATAAGTCAAGCTAAAAAGCGCATAAATACTATGAAGTTGATAAATAAATAACACTTTAACAGGATCAACTGAAAGAAACTCACTCAATGGTAAAAAACAATTTTAACTAAGAAAAACTCTATTTTTTTGACCAACTGATTATTAGAAGCTGTTTGAAATTAAAGTCTGGAAGAATTTTGAAAAATATCCCTGCTTTCAGGAATGAAATTCTATTTTTGTTGCATCAAAAAAGTCGAAAGAAAAACGATTTATAATTCAGGACTGATGACTCACAAGCGAATCAAACCGAAACCTAACAAAAATTCAAAAATGCCCTACCTTATTCTCGACCTTGAAATGACCGGAGGTGAAACAGATTACCATGACATCATACAGATTGGCGCCGTCTTGGCTGATGACGAATGGCGCACGATCTCAGAATATGAAACGCTTGTTTATCCAGACAATGAAGAAAATTTCACTTCTTACGCTGAGGAAGTTCATGGAATTTCTATCTATGACCTCGAAGATGCTCCACAATCCTATGATGCACTGATAGATTTTGAGAAGTGGATTAGAAAAAGTTTGAAGAGAAATCAGTCCATTCCTTTGACCGATATTGTTGTTTGTGGGCAAAGTGTTATCAACGACATCAATTTTCTCAAGCAAAAATACACCGATCAGCGCATGAAATGGCCTTTCTCCTTCAAGCTGATTGACCTTCTGAGTGTATCCTACATCTTTTATCAGATTTTTGACACCAACAATGTGAAGCGACCGACGTCATACAGTTTGAAGGCTGTTGCTGCATTTTTCAATTTGCAAAGAGAAAACGACACCCACAGCGCCATGGAAGACGCAAAACTTACCTATTTGTGCTTCAAAAACTATTTCAGTCTGATCAAAAAGATTAAATATCCTGTCTGAGCAAAGGCCTTGAAATCATATCAACTGATTTAGCAGGAATCATAATCCTTTGCATTAAAAGGGAATGGAATTCTTGTTGTTTGGCAAGCATCGCTGAAGTTTGGTATCCCGCAAAAATGATAATTTTCACTTTGAAATCAAGTCCGCGTAATGAATACACAATAATGCGAAGTAAAAATATGTTATAACTATCTGTTTGAAATACAAAATGATCTAATTTTATAGCTGGAAAACTTTTGAATACATTTGATTTCGTTCAAATTAAAAAATACCCTCCATGAAAAAAGAAAGAACATCATTCTTAAATTCAATGCTGATTGTATGTGTGTTGCTGTTGGTTGCCAATGGCTGCACAAAGGAAAATCAAGTTGAGCGTATACCAGAAAAAAAAGAGCATTACATACTTTACTCCATTGAAGCATTTGAACCTGAGGACTCGTCATACTACTTCAAGGTTGAATTTGAAAACGCTGATCTCCTCTACACTCCTGCCAATCCAAACATCAGACTATCTCCAACATCATCCTCCGGGTTTGGAAATATGATTGGAAAAGGGTTCTCCTTTCGCAACAATGCTTCTGATGATTATTTTGAGGTGATGTTTTACAAGGATGAATTAGATTCGCTTTTTTCCTTTCAATTGGCAAATTACAGGTATGGCAATCCATGGATGAGTATATCCGGAGCCAATGTTGAATACTATACACCTACAGATCAGCCTAATACATTTCACAGATACCTTGGAACCAACGTAAAGGACGCCTATTTCCGGATTTCATGGATAGATAGAAATCATCTCTTTGGACAATTTCGAACCAAATTGGTTGAATGTTGCGGTGACAGCTCAACATTTTGGGTAAAGGGAGAGTTTGTGATACCAAGAGTGTATTTTGATAATCAGTAAGAAACACTTGTTTCTTATACAGGTCAAAAACCTTTTATCATTGTTGTTGCATTGCAAGAAAGTCATTTTTTAGTTTGCCATGAGAATCAATTTTTCATAAAACTGATAGCAGATTGAACATCAGCAATGCCGCGATAATCCAATCCTTGAATTATTCGAATTTATACATTTCAAGAATCTAAAATTCTTAATAATCCGTGTATCCTTTTAGTTTTCAAATCTGGGAAATGCGACTTCTCCTCATTATTTCCTTTCAAGGAAATAAATCGTTAAAATGACAACATCATAAAGGTATAAAGAAAGAAAAAAAGAATTTTGAGCTTTGGTACAATAAACATAATCCAGAATGATTTATGATCATTTCAAAAACTTGAGCGTAGCAGGGATGACTTCTTGAAAAGGGAATATAATCAAATTAAAAAAGCGCCGACTTTGTGAGTCAGCGCTTTTACAACGTTTTTAGTTTGGTAGTACTCCCAAGGGGATTCGAACCCCTGTTACCAGGATGAAAACCTGGCGTCCTGACCGGGCTAGACGATGGGAGCCTCAGTTCTTATTGTGGGTGCAAAATTACTTCTTTTTCCCATATCTGCAAATGTTTTGAAAAAAAAAGATTGCAAAACAAGATGTCGAAATCTATGATATTTATTTTCAGCCAATTGAATAATCAAAAACCACTCTATTCGAAAGTAAAAGTGAGCTGAAATACTTTATTGTTCAGGTGATCGAGAACTTCACTATATAGAAATCCGTCTTTGATCAATATGTTTTTGATACCGTAGCTCATTTTTGTTTCTACACCAAACTTAAAATAAGGTGTATAAAAGTCAAAACCTACACCAACTTCTGCAGCAAAGTCATTGCGGTCAGTTTTAACAGGGTATTGCCCGTTGGCTGAATTGATCTTTTTTGTCGAAGCCATTTCAATGCTGTATTTGCCGCCGGCAATGATATAGGAAGCAAAATTATTGTATCGCTTTGACCTGTATTTAACATACAACGGAAAATCGACCATTGTGGATGGCAAGCTTTTCCGAACAGTTACTGGCTCAAGTAAAAAGCCATTGATATCGTAACTGTTAATGCCAAAATCAATATATCTTTCACCAAAAGCAAGGGTAGGAACCAACTTAAGATCAAAATAATTACCGAGCCTAAGAACACCAACAATACCAACAGCAAAACCAGGTACAGGTCTGGAAGTAATCTCTCGCACCCTGTAGTATTGTGCAAAAGGAATTGTGAGATCAGGAACATCGCTCGGATTCCATAAAATATCCTGATAGTCATCGACAGGCTTCCATGTTAGCATCATTTGATTCGCAGCCAAAATAAATCCAAAATGATAAGGTTCCTGATCAAATTTAGGCAAAAACATCACTTTCCTGCGCTGCGCAGTGAGCGTTTGCGTTGCAAGCAACATCAAAGTGAGTGCCAGAAGGGTCTTAACAAAGGCGTGCTTCAAAGTATTTGTAGTTTAATTTCATCAAAAACGCCCATATTCAAAGTTTAGTGCACCAATGCGCAAAATTTGACTTTATAATCAAACATTTATTGAGTTTCAATCCATAACAAAGATAAATCTTCAAAAGTTTTTGAAACATTATTATGAATGCAGCCAAAACAATTCCATTTGATATCATGCAAAAAAGCAAGCTTTTCGGTTAAAAGGCTAGCCCATAACCTTAAATCCTGTGTATATTGTAGCAATCCCAAAAGTTAATCTTTTCTGACTTGTGCCACTGAAACCTGCACCTTCAAGACGTTTTAAAAAGTCTTCCCCATCTGGAAAAACGCCCACTGATTCAGGAAGATAGGTGTAGGCACCCTTATCGCGTGAAACAAGTCGACCAAGCCCGGGAAGAACATTTTTAAAATAAAAATTGTAAAGTTGTTTGACAGGAAATGATCTGGGTCTGGAAAACTCCAAAACAGCAATCATGCCACCTCTTTTCAAAACACGCTGCATTTCCTGAAGGCCTTTATCAAGATCTTCGAAATTGCGTACGCCAAAGGCTACCATCGCGGCATCAAAGCGATCCGCCTCAAAAGGCAGCTGCTCAGAATCGGCCAGTGTTAAGCAAATCTGTTTGTCGAGATGCATTCGTTTTAGCTTTTGATGTCCAACATCAAGCATCCCCTGCGAAATATCTACTCCTTCGATCGGTGATGTGGTCTTTTTTGACAAGGCAATAGCCAAATCTGCCGTGCCGGTAGCAACATCAAGGATGCTTTGCGGATTACTTTTTATCAGCATCCTTACAAGTCTGCGACGCCAAAGCTTATCGATTCCGGCAGATAAAAAATGATTCAGGAAATCATATTTTCCGGCAATATTATCGAACATCACACGTACTTCTTCTTTCTTACCCATTTTTGATATATTATTTTCCTGCAACTCTTGGATTAACATTGTACTCTACGGTTTTTTGCGTCCGCAAAGAAAAGCTTTTTTTGTCCTAAAGACCTTCGATTTGATTAAGCTTTAACATTTCATCGAGCAGCTTTGATTTATTTACCGGAACTACGCCCACTTCCTCACATACCAGTCCGCCGGCAAGATTAGATAATTCGGCAATTACCGCCGTTGGCTGCTGAAGTGCCATACACATTGCAGCCACACTGATTACTGTATCCCCGGCACCTGAAACATCTGCTATCGTGCGCAAATGAGCCGAAATTTTATTTTCTGTAAACTTATTCATTGCAGTCTGTTCCCTGTAAAAAACACCTTTTTCAGACAAGGTAACCAAAACTATTCTAGCGTCTATAGTTTGTTGAAGCAATGCAACAGCGCCTGCCAACGCTTCAAAAGAGGCTGTGTTAAAACTAAGATTGAGGCCATCGCGCAATTCCTTGAGATTTGGTTTGAAAAGCTGCACCCCTTTATAGGCAAGGAAACGTTTCTTTTTCGGATCTACGGCCACAGGAATATTATTTTCTTTAGCCATTTGTATAATCCCGCTGATCATTGTTTCTGTGAGCACACCTTTATCATAATCCTGAAAAATAATCGCATCAATCTTTTCGTTTTTCAAAATAGCGCCTACCTTATCAAGCAATAAATTCTGTTCTTCCTCCAATATGTCCGAAGTTACTTCTTCATCAACACGCAACATCTGAACATTGTTTCCTATCACACGAAATTTTGTGGTTGTTTTTCGTTCCTTGCTCATCAGAATGCCATTTTCAGGCATTGAATTTTGTTCCAACAGTTGAAGAAACTCATGTCCCTTACCATCGTTTCCAATCACAGAAACCAAAACCGGTGTCGCACCAAGTGCATGAACGTTGAGGGCAACATTGGCTGCACCACCCAGACGACTGCTGCGGCTTACTACAGAAACCACCGGTACGGGAGCCTCAGGAGAAATGCGATCTACTTTTCCAAAAAGATAAGCATCCACCATGACATCGCCAACAATCATGATTTTCAAATTGTGAAACTGTTCAAAAAGCTGTTTTATTTGTTCAGGGTTCAGCATCTTCTTCAAAGAGAAAAATAATGTTTATCAAACGATTGAATTGCCAAAAATGTTTTAGTGGAGCTTGCCAAGTGCCATTTTTATTCTGCTAACAGCCTCAGTAATTTGCTCAGGTGTTGTGGCATAGGAGAAACGAATACAATTGTCACTTCCGAAAGCATCTCCGCTCACAAGGGCTACATGCGCCTCCGAAAGCAGGTAAAGACAAAGATCGTAGCTGTTTTTGATGGTGCTTTGTCCGTTTGATTTCCCAAAATAAAAACTTATGTCAGGGAACATATAAAAAGCGCCATCGGGCATATTCGGCACAACACCTTCAATGGATGAAAGCCCGTCAAACAGCAGATGTCTTCTTTGCTTAAACTTGGTGACCATATCGATGAGTTCAGCAGATTCCTCGGGTTTTGTTGTGACAGCTTCCAAGGCTGCAGCCTGCGAAATTGTGCAACTTCCGGAAGTATATTGGCCTTGAATAATATTGCACGCATCGGCAATCAATTGGTTAGCGGCCATATAGCCAACGCGCCAGCCGGTCATAGCAAAACCTTTTGAGAGTCCGTTGATAAGAATGACACGCTCAAAAATCTCACTAAACTGCGCTATACTTTCGTGCTTTCCATCAAAACGGATGTATTCATAAATTTCATCTGAGATGATAAATACCTGTGGATGCCGCGCAAAAACTTCAGCTAAGGCTTTCAATTCGTTGTGTGAATAAACAGAGCCGCTCGGATTGCAAGGTGAACTGAAAATGAAAACTTTCGTTTCAGGCTTGATTGCCGCTTCCAATTGCTCAGGACTGATTTTAAAATCCTGCTCAACTGTAGTTGGAATGACCACGGGTATGCCTCCGGCCAATTTTACCATTTCAGGATAAGATACCCAAAAAGGTGCCGGAATCAAAACCTCTTCACCATCATTTACAAGACTGAACAACGCATTCATGATAGACTGCTTGGCTCCGTTTGAAACGATTATCTGCGATGGCATGTATTGTAACTGATTATCGCGCAACAACTTATCAGCAATTGCTTTGCGCAGCTCAGGTACACCGGGTACAGGTGGATAATGTGTTAAGTTGTCGTTGATTGCCTGAATGGCTGCGTTTTTTACTGCAGTTGGCGTATTGAAGTCAGGCTCCCCGATGCTTAAAGTAATAACATCGATTCCCTGCTCACGCAATTCACGGCTTTTTCTTGTCATTTCGAGGGTTGCCGACTCTGTGAGCGACCTTACCCTTGCTGATAATGCATGTTTATTATCCACTTCGATTTTTTTTAGAATTGCAAAAGTAGGGAAATATTGAATATTTTGTTGTGAAAGAATAAACAATTGCAAACGTTTCCGGTTATCATTACTTTAAAATAATTTTGCATGTTTTTTTAAACTATTTCCTGCGAACTTCACTTAAAAACCCACTTCGAAAACCCATTCTTCTTCAGGTTGAATTTTCTCATTTAAAAGATTTGACATGCACATACTATTTGAAGCACTTTAACGCTATCTTTGAATTGAAAACCTTCACAAATAAGTAAAATGGAATCTTTTGTCATAATCCTGACTGTTTCGGTAATTATCGTTTTACCAACCACGATTTATCTGATAATGCAATCATTTTTGAAAGCAAATCAAACCTTGCTTGAAAGCTTTGAAAAGCAGATGAAACATCTTTCGGATGAAAAAAATGCTGAACGCCAGAAAGAGGGGATGAAAATCATACTGCCTTTGCGTTTGCAGGCCAGTGAACGCCTTGTGCTTTTTCTGGAACGTATGCAGCCTTCCATTCTTTTGTCGCGCCACTTGCCATTATGCATCAACGCTGACGATTTGACGCAAAGCATTTTAAGCAGTATCAGAGAGGAATTTGAGCACAATCTTTCGCAACAGCTTTTTGTAAGTGACACCGCATGGCAAATGACAAAGACAGCCCGTGAAGAAGTAATTCAGTTGGTGCATATGGCAAGAACTACACTTCCTGAAGATGCTTCAGCAGCTGATCTGGCGAAGAAAATGCTTCTGAGCGAAGTGAAAGTTATTGATCACGCCATAAAGAAGCTCAGAGAAGATTTGAATAAATTTGGATGAGAAAACTTGCATTCGCACAAATCAATCATTGTGATATTGCTCTCCTTTTATGATCGTTAGCGCACGGTAAAGCTGCTCCAGAAAAATCAGGCGAACCATTTGATGAGAAAAGGTCATCGCCGAAAGTGAGAGTTTTCCTTGCGCTCTGGCATACATTTCGGGCGAAAAACCATAGGGGCCACCAACAATAAAAATCAGTCTTTTCTGGCCTGAAAGCATTTGTTTTTCAAGAATTTCAGCAAACCCACGCGATGAAGGCTGTTTGCCTTTTTCATCGAGTAGATATACCTCATCGCCGTTTTGAAGCTTGGAGAGAATCACCTCACCTTCAAGTTTCTTTTGCTTATCAGGCGAAAGGCTACGTCTGTTTTTAATATCTTGAAAAACAACCATTTCAAAAGGCAGATAATGAACAATGCGGTCAGCAAATTTCCGGATTCCCTCCTCAAGATAAGTTTCATCCGTTTTTCCTATGACAAACAACAAGATTTTCACAAAGGTAATTTTTGCGTAAAAGTGAATTTCATAAACGATTCAACCAGTTTTTAGCTCACAAAAATAAGCATTCGGGCATTTCTGTTTTGTTTTATGTTAAGGCAGGATTTCGTTTAGGGTCATCATTTCAAATTTAAGCGAATCAGCAGGGTAGTTTTCTGATGGATAAAAGTTCACAATTCTTTCTTCACCCGGAATAAGATCAAAATAATTGTCTTCAAAACTTCCATCGACATCGTTGCATCTCAGCATTAGATTTTTTATCAACGAATGACTTGAAATGACAAGAAGGATGCTTTTATTACCTGCCTTAAATTGCAATTGCGGTATCTCTTTTTCCAGTTTCAAATCTTTTGGAGAAACGAAATAGTAAAGCTTTTCGGCGATTTTTTCATTTCTTATCATCAGGCGATGGTGCAAAAAAGCCGTTTGAGGGTCAACTGCAGTAAGGAGTTCGCTTTTTAAGATGGATTTTACCAAGGTTGAAGTTCCTGCATTGATTTTCACAGGTTCGGTAAATGAACGCAGTATGCTGCCATCCATCGCTTTCAGGTCAATTTCCAGTCTTGCCGTCATCGGCTCATTCTTGTCATTAACAACATAAACTTTAAAACTGTCATTTTCTTTTGAAACTGAAATCATCACAGGAGCATAGGCATCCTTCAGGCTATAATACAAAGCCTTCCATTTGCCGAAATAGTCAATAGATGACCACGAAGTCACAGGCCAGCAGTCGTTTAGCTGCCAATAAAGGGTTCCCATTGTGACCGGCATATTGCGTCGGTGGGCTTCGATGGCTTTTGTAATACCAAAGGCCTGCAAAAGCTGACTCATATATATATACTGTTCAAGACTGTCAGGCACAGGAAAGTCACGTCGCATATAAGTTTCGATAAGTTCGGTGCCACGTGGGTGTTTCTGATGGGCTTCAAGCATAGGCGATTTCAGAAATTTTTCATCAGCGGCTACATATCTGGCAATACTTTCAATGTTGGGCATGGCCTGAAAACCATATTCGCTGTGGAAACGACCAACTTTTTTCTCATACATTTCAAAAGGCTCCTCACCCCACCAGACTCCCCAGTAGTGAACATCTCCTAGCGCGAGACTCTCGGGCCTGCCCCACCCTGTTGAAGGAGAGCTGGGCCAATAAGGGCGAAATGGGTCACTGGTGTTTACTACTTTTGGCAATATTTCTTCAAAAAGCTTCAAATAACCATTCCAGATTTCATCTCTTTCTTTCTTCGACCAGTTCAGGTCGCGTTCCCAACCCCAGTTATGAAATCCTTCAGAAATTTCATTGTTGCCGCACCAAAGTGCCAGCGAAGGATGTTTCCTTAATCTATTGACCTGTTGAATGGCTTCTTCTTCAGCATTTATCATAAATGACTCGTCGTAAGGATACATCGTACAGGCATACATGAAATCTTGCCAAACCATGAGTCCTAAACTATCGCAAAGCTCATAAAAATCATCATGTGGGTAGATGCCTCCTCCCCAGACGCGGATCATATTCATGTTCACAGCGACTGCGTCAGTAAGGAGCTTTCGCGTTTTGGAGCGGGAATATCTTACAGGGAAATTATCTTCAGGGATATAGTTTGCCCCTTTGATAAATACTGGCTGTCCATTCACTTCAAAATAAAAAGATTCACCAATTTCATCCGGTTCCTGCACGAGATTTATGGTACGCAATCCGGTTTTTATTTCTCTTTTTATAAACGAAGCTGATCCATCAAAAAGCTGCAGATCAAGGATGTATAAATGCTGACTTCCCATACCATTGGGCCACCATCGCACAGGCTTCTCTATCTGGAAGGGCACTTTCACTGCGTTTACTCCTTTTTTCAAAGTAACATATGTGTCAATGAGCTTGAAGCCTTTTAAAGTGACTTGCAACTTAAATGCACGATCCAAAGTACTTTCAATTTCCAGTTCTAGCTCCAGATCAGCCTTGAGACTATCAATTTGTTTTGAATGAATTGTGTGACTTAGCAGCCGGACTTTACTCCAGCCTTGCAAAGTTACTGGCTTCCAAATGCCCATCGTCACAAAAACAGGCCCCCAATCCCAGCCAAACTGATAGGGCGCTTTGCGCGAAAACGCTCTTTCTTCCGGCAAGCTGAAAGGCAATTGTTTTGCTTTTAATTTGTTTATGCTGTCAGGTGGGTAAAACTTCACCCGAATATTATTTTCCCCCATCCTTAGCAGGGTTTTAACCTCTGCGGCATAAGTACGAAACATATTATCTGTTTCAAGAATAAGATGATTATTCAACCAGACACTTGCATAGGTATCAAGGCCTTCGAAAATCAAATGTATTTTTTCCTGCTCAAAAAGCTTAGGATCAGGCAGAAAACGCTTGGTATACTCCCACTCCCGCTTGCCTATCCACTGCAATTCAGCTTCATTACTTCCAAAAAAAGGATCTTCAATTTTCCCGGCCATTAACAAATCTGTCTGAACCATACCCGGTACTACAACCTCAATGGCAGAATCTTTTGAATCAATGTGCAAATTCCAACCATTGTTTAAATCCTGAACTCTTGGGCCATTCTCCGAATCGCAGGAGGATAGCAATACGTTTAAAATGAATAGGATAAAGATTAAGTTAACGATTGAATTCATTAAGATTGGCACGTAAGAAGGATGCAGTTGAGTCAGCACTACTGAATTGTCAGCTGCAATATTTGGATTTGTCATTTTTTTTCATTTTGCCCAGATACATGCATGCAGTTTTTAGATTACATGCTAAATTTTGTTGTTTCTACAAAAATAGTTTAAATAAAAAGCCCATATACATTTAATTAGGTCTTTTTTTTAAAAACGAAACAATTCGGGCTTATTCAATTTTGAAAAGCAAACAGTTTTATTTTGGCAAGATATTTGAAAACAAATCTCAAAATTTAAAAAATCTATAAACAATGAGCTCTACAAAAATCACATTAACAGCCTTGCTACTTACTCTGGTAATGACGACAGGCTTTTCACAGGGAACAAATAAACTTAGCCTTACAGACATTAAAATCGCGTTGAACAATCAGGCTGTTGAGAGTCTTTCCGAAGTAAGCGTTGATATCAATAATGATTCTCCTGTTGAAGTTATTCTGTATCAAGACAATGGAATTACTTTTGGCACTATCTTCGAAACCCGCCATTCTGGAAAAAGGATGAAGCTTATCAGAAGAAGTTTTGTTGAAAAGCAAGATGGTAAGCGAAAATACACACGAAAACAGAAAAATGTTGATCTGCTCAAGGTTTCTGTACCCGGAAAAATTTCCGGTCGTTATGCAGAGAGTATTTTGTTTGATGCGTCAAAAATGAATAATATTGCGGTTGGTTACAAATACGAGTTACATTATAAATAATCCTTTCAAATCTTAATTAAAACCTAATTTTTTATGAAAAATCTTAACACCATTTCGCTGGCTATCATCGCTATCGTTGCAGTCAGCCTTTTCCTGAGTTTTCGCACTCCAAGTCCACAGCCATCAACAGTTAAGTGGCTTCAAATCACAGTGATTGAATCAGTTATCCCCGGAGGTATGGGACGCTCACGCCTTATTACGGTAGACGATCAAGGCAACACAAGTGAAGTAAAAATCAACAATTTCTTCAGCGTGGCAGGTATCAACTTTGGAAACATCCGCGAAAATGACCAAACTGTAACGAATACCATTCAGGAACTTTCGAATCAGGGATGGGAGCTAAAACACGTTACATCAGGTGTTTTTTCAGGAAATCAAAACAATACAAATGGCATTTTTATGACCAGGTATATGTTTTCTAAAAGTGAATAAGAGATAAAATTCATCAAAAAAACCGATGCTGCAATTCAATGCAACATCGGTTTTTTTGTTTTTCGCATGTCCAAAATTGAACAATGTCCGGATATTACCGATTTAAAACATCATTTTAGCAGCTCAACAACTTTCCTTATTTCTGCTTCATCAGATTCATACCACCAATCCTCTTCAAACAATTGCGCTGAGCATCCATTATTTATGGCACAATCTCGATTCATATCACTGTAATTGGTCGTTTTGGCCGATAAGTGAACTTCTTTTATGCCTGTTTGATTGACTAAGTCAACAATATTTCCTGAATGAATACCGCTGCCTGCCATAATTTTTATGTACGTTCCAAATTTTAGCTGCATTTCAGCAATATTATCCTTCCCCTCCATGGCAGAAAGTTTTCCACCGGAAGTAAGCACCCTGTCAACATTGAGTTCGATCAGCCTGTCCAGTAATTTCATTCTGTTGGACGCAACATCAATTGCCCGGTGAAATGTAACCGAAACACCCTTTGCTGCTTCCAGCAAAACCTTGAATCGGCTTTCATCCAGATTTCCATTTTTGTTGAGGACTCCAATCACTACGCCTCCGAAACCCAAAGATTTAACCATCAGAATATCTTCAACCATAACATCAATCAAATGATTATCATAAATATAATCACCTCTGCGGGGTCTGATTATCACATGAACCGGAATAGAAACCATGCTTTTAACTTTTTTCAAAAGCCCATATGAGGGTGTTAGCCCTCCTGATTCCAGATTTTCGCACAGTTCAATCCTGTGGGCTCCGGCTTTTTCAGCTTTTAACGCTGAGTTCAATCCAACTGCACAGATTTCAATTTTAGTCATTATGCCAATAATTTATCAACGAATTTTTTCTGATAATTGATTGCGAAGATACAAATCGCCCTATGAATCAGCAAACGTTTACGGCCTCTTTAAATAGATGAAGCGTCATACTCCCAAATTCCATGGCACAAATTTCTTAATTTTGTAGCTTAATTAAAGAATATGGATTCCATCAGACATATCTACAGAATTGGTTTTGGACCATCAAGCAGTCACACAATGGGGCCTTCACTTGCGGCGGAGCAATACAAAAAACATTATCCCGAAGCGCATTCATACAGGGTTACGCTATACGGAAGCCTCGCTGCGACCGGAAAAGGTCACCTGACAGATCAGGCTATCATCGAAATGCTTGCTCCAAAAGAAGTGCAATTTACCTGGAAGCCGCAAACATTTCTGCCATTTCATCCCAATGCGGTTACATTTGAATCCATTGATAAAGAAGGTAATTTTTCCAATGAATGGACAGTATACAGCACTGGCGGCGGAGCGATCACCGATGGCACTGAAAACAGGCTGAGCGAAAAAATTTATCCATTAACGAAAATGACTGATATCCTGAACTGGTGTACCAAAAATGGGCGCACATTTTGGGAATATGTCCATATCCATGAATCGCCGGGCTATCTTGAACATTTGACTGAGGTCTGGGAAGTGATGCAGCAAGCCGTTCAAAGCGGAATAGAGAACGAAGGCGTGCTTCCCGGCGGTCTCAATTTGCCACGAAAGGCATCTTCCTATTTTATCCGCGCCCAAAGTTTGAAAGATTCGCTCAAAAGCAGAAGTCTTGTTTTTGCCTATGCACTCGCAGTTTCAGAAGAAAATGCATCCGGTGGCCGTGTTTCAACTGCTCCAACTTGTGGTTCAAGCGGCGTTTTGCCTGCAGTGCTTTACCATGCCAAACATGCGCATGGTTTTTCCGATTCAAAAATCACTAAAGCCCTTGCAACAGCAGGCCTCATTGGAAATATCGTGAAAGAAAATGCTTCGATCTCTGGTGCTGAGGTTGGTTGTCAGGGCGAAATCGGGACTGCCTGCGCCATGGCTTCAGCAGCTGTAAATCAACTTTTTGGCGGAACACCCCAACAGATTGAATATGCCGCCGAAATGGGTCTTGAACATCATCTCGGACTCACATGTGACCCTATTGGCGGACTGGTTCAGGTGCCATGTATCGAGCGCAATGCACATGCCGCTGCACGAGCACTTGACTGCAATATGTATGCTTTACTCTCGGATGGAAAGCATTTTGTTTCGTTTGACAAAATCGTTCAGACGATGAAAGTCACTGGTCGCGACCTTCCAAGTTTATACAGAGAAACAGCCGAAGGTGGTCTTGCACTTTTTGCAGCGCCGGATTTGGATTAAGTGCTGAAACAGGCAAAATCGATTGTATTTTCGTAATTAAACTAGAACGGAACAAACTTCAGGCAGCTGAAAAAAATCATCATTACTGTCTATAACTCCACCAAAATCGCACACCCCCGTTCACGTGAAAAGGCATGCCCGGATAATAATAACGAGCATTTTGACTTCCAAAAGAGGGTGCATTCACAAGTATCATAGATGCATATTTCTGATTGAATATATTCTGAAGATTCAGGTAAAAATCAACATTTACTTTGGCGCGACTCAACTTCCATCCAAGCATTAAATCAGCGAGCTGATAACTTTTTGTGAACTTTGTATTAGCGTCGTTCATCGCCATCCGGTCCACAAAGCGGTAATTCAAACTTGCATAGGTGCCCATAATGATCTGAAAATTCAGTGTCGCTGAAAAAATATTTTCTGGTATGCCGGGAATAAGTTTACCTGAGTAATCATTTCCGAGATCGTTAAAATCAGTGAATCTGAAATTATTCAATGTGGCACTCAGCTTTAAGTCGAGGGCATTAAAAAAACTTTTTGGTTGATGATTGCTTCCGATAAAAGAATAAAGCACCTCAGCCTCAATTCCTTTGTGCAGCGAAGCACCCGCATTGCGGCCAACCCATGCATCCTCCCCAACACGCTCTGCGACCAATAAGTTGGTAACGTCCATCACGAAAAAAGTGATATCATACCAACCTCTGCGCTTCCACAAACTTCCTCTCAGGCCGGCTTCATAGTTCAGACTCTTTTCGGGTTTGATGTCAGGATTAATTTTACCATCAGGATTCAATGTCTCAGATAATGCCGGAGGGCTGAAACCGTGGCTCAATGAAAGAAAAACATGATGTGATTTCACTAACTTAAGGTTGGTTCCGATTCGGGGCGAAACGATAAACCGGTTATTGTAGGTGCCTGAAATAACTGTATTGGAAACAAAACTGTTGTTTTCGAAATATATGTCAGAATCATGAAAATTGATGCCAAAAGAAACATTTGCTTTTTTGAAATCAATATCACCCTGCAAAAAAAAGTTAGCCGAACGAATCAGCTCTTCGTTTGTGCTAATAGGATTTCCGGCAGTTCCGGCTCCATCTGTGTTTTGTTTATTTGAGAACTGAACTTTTTCTACAAAAATTTCTGTGCCTGCAGCAAAACGATAATCAACATTCGGCATTTGAACAATTTTCGTCGATTTAAGCTTTAATCCGCCGAGCATTCTGTCTTCGTCAAACATATCGAAGGGCCTGAGTTCATTCTCTTTGCTGAAAGAGGTGTACAATCCTGCTGACAAATTCCAGTTCCGTTTCAGATTCTTTCTCAGACTCAATCCGGCAAGTCCGCGGGTTCCATCTTCATAGCCTTTCGTTTTAAGCCAGTTGGCAGCAGCCGATTCAGGGCTATTCTCATAGGTTGTGCTATCAATTGAACTTGGAATAAAAGCCTTCATTCTGTGAAGAAGAAAGATGGCGCTCAACTGACTGTCATTTTTCAGTTTCATATGTCCTGTAGCACCAATCATATGTCTGTTGTGGGCATTATTTTCTCTGTATCCATCAAAGCTTCCGATGCTATGCACCAATCTTCCCTTCAAATCTTTGGTAGCAGCTTCAACACTCAGGGTATTGTTGATCATTCCAAAAGCACCTGTGTGTATATGATTGCCTATCAATGAGGTATACTCTTCGACAGGCTTTGAACGCAATAAAACTGTGCCTCCCAAACCTGCTCCGTAAGCACTTGTTGCTGGGCTTTTAATGACTTCTGCATATTGAATCAAGGCAGGGTCTACATATTCGATGATTGATGTACCTGAGCCGTTTGTCAAAGGAATGTCATCAAAATAAGCTCTGATTCTGCCTGTAGCATAAGGAATTCTGGCACCGATACCGCGGATGGTAATGCGAGTTGTATTGAAAGTTCCGGTGTGGGCAAAGAGTCCTGAAGCATTATTCAAAGCGGTTATCAAGCCAGGCCCGGGCTGCATAAGCAGCTGTCCTGGTCCAATCAACGAAAGTGAGCCCGGCGTTGAAACCAGTTTTCTTTGCTGATTATATGCCTCAACAACGAACTCCTGAAGCAAAACGGTATTTTCAAAAAGACTCAAGCGGGCAAGAGTATCAGGATGCTGCTGTCCTGGTTCGGAAAATATTGATTTATTGTTTGTTATGTTATTAGTTTCTAGCATATCCGGGCTGGCATAAATCATGCTTCCGGTGCAAAAAAGGACAACTAACAACAAAATCACTTCAATACTTAAGCATCTCATACTAAAAACTTTTTCCTAACCATATAGCACAAAAAACGGCTTTTTGTTTTACAGAAATTAAAAAAAGCAAGATTAAGGCCTTAAGTTCTAAAGTCAGTAAAATTGGAATTTCCTGATGCAAAAAAAAATCAACCTAAAGACAAACGCTTCAGATTGATTCTATTTTTTCTTGAAAGATTAAAGCCTAAAACTCCATCATACCTTCATCGCCATCATTTTGTTGTCTGCGGTCCGGCGAGCGTTTCTTTTGCTGGTTGATTCTGTAATTGAAGTTGAGGGTGACTGTTGTCGAGCTCCAACGAAAATCAACCTTGGAATAGAAATTTTCGCCAAAGGTCTCAAAAGCATGAGAACGCGTGTTGAAAACATCTCTCACATTAAGTGTGAGTGTAGCTTTGTTTTTGAGCATATCCAAACTGGCACCCATATCGACACTCCATTGCGGAAGGCGTTTGCCCTGAGGCGTGTTCATTTTTCCCATATAATTGCCTGATAACTGGAGGTCGAATCCTTTTTTAATGCTGAATCGATTTGTCATTCTCCCTGTCCAGGTATAATTATCGGTATTGTAAAAAACTCCATAAGCCTCCCCTTCAGTTACTGAACGGAAGAAATTAAGACTTCCGTTGAGGTTCCACCATTTGTAAGGAGAAACCATTCCGATCAATTCAAGACCATAGGAATCATTCTTAGCAAAATTTTCAGGTCGTGTGTAAGAGATTCCTGTGCTGTCGTCAACCCGTTCAATTCTTTGAAAAACATCGGTACTGCGACGGTAATAGGTATTGGCATTGAAACTGGCTTTTTTCCAAAAGCGAAGGTATCCCAGCTCGAATGAATTTGTATAGACAGGTTTTAAATCCGGGTTACCTGACCAAAAGTTTCTGTTGTCGGTAAAAGTACGGAAAGGATTGAGCTGGCGGAATCCGGGCCGACGGATACGTCTGCTGTAACTGACTTGAATGTTATCGGCTTCGGTCAATTTGTATGTAAAATGTGCACTTGGGAAAAAGTCTGGATAGGTGTTTCTGTTATCCTGATTCGTTTCCAGCAAAATTGTCCTGATGTCAGAGTATTCAGTTCTCAAACCTAATTGATAGGAATAGCGCCCAACATCATTACCAAAAAGTGCATAGGCTGCATAAATCTTTTCGTCGTAAGTGAAATGATTGGTGAAATCATCAAGGATGATGAAATCGCCATTGTCATCTCGTTCTCTAACCTCGTAATTGTTACCTATTTCACGCAATTGAATTTTGAAACCAGTTTCAAGCTTGGCTTTTCCACCAAAAGGGTGATAGTAGTCAGCCTGCATCTGGAGGTTTGTTTGTTTTTCATCATTCTTGGTCTGTTGAAATAATGGATCAGGAATTATTGTTCCCGGACGAAAAATGATCTTTTCGCTTATATCAGATTTGGCATCTTCGCTGTTATCAAAGTATTGAACACTAGCGGTAAAGAGCTGATCTTTCTTTTTAAATTGTTTTCTGTAGTCTAAAGAATATTGAAGGTTAGGATCGTTTCCATATCCATCGTCAATTCTTTGGCTTTGGCTGATGAGTGTTTCTTTGGGCCTGAAATCGTTGTATGTGACAGTTGATTTGTTATTCTGATCTGAAATCCGGTACATCAAACTAAGGGTAAGTGAACTCTTTGCATCAATCAGATATTCAGCCCCAAAGCGAATAGTATTACTGAAACTCTTTCTTACCCTTTCTGATTCCTGTTCTGTCACAAATGGCAATCCGGTAAAGAACTCCCTGTAACTTGTTCCACCTCCAACATTTTCGCGATAGTTCACGTTGTAATTGGCAAAAAGGTTCATCCGCTGAAGGCGGTAATTTGCACTAATACCTAATCCTCCCTGAAGTGGATAACCTGCACTGACATCTATTGAACCATTGAAGCCAACACGTCTGTCTTTTTTTAACACAATGTTTATGATGCCTGATGTGCCTTCGGCATCATATCGTACGGAAGGATTGGTTATAATTTCAATGCGTTCGATCATATCAGCCTGAATACTCCGTAAAGCATTGCGGCTGCTAACTCCGGCCAAACCCGAAACTTTTCCGTCGATAAGAATGCGTACACCTTCGTCCCCTCTAAGACTTACGTTTCCATCTATATCAACTGTCACCGATGGAATATTTTCGAGAACTTCAATGGCATTGCCAGCTTTGGATGAAATATCCTTGCCAATATTGAAAACCCTTTTGTCAAGGGTCATTTCAACAGTTGAGCGTTCGGCAATTACCTCAAACTCATCGAGTAAAGCACTGTCCGGAGATATTAATAACTCACCTAAATCCCGGGACATTTTACCTCTGCCAACAACAACATCATTCATGGTGATACTTCCGTACGCAAGAAATTGCACGGTGATATAATATTTACCGGGCTTAAGTTTTATATCAAATTCACCATTGGCACCGCTTATGGAGCCCGCAACAAAAGATGAATCGGCTTGGTTGTAGACCATCACAGTTGCATACTCAAGCGCCTGTTTATTACTCTTATCCAATACTTTACCTTTAATGCCGCTGTCGATATCAGAAGGTGATTTTACTTCGTTGGCGAAAATCTGAATGCCGGATAAAAGCAACAAAAGAATTAGAAATTTTCTGAAAATGTACATAAGATTGAATGAATTTTTAGTATTACAAAGACAAATCAGGTGCCTGTTTGTTCAATGTACATTTAACATTGAACCGGTCAGAATTATTCCTGAAAGAAAAACTATCTTATTTATTATTTGTTAAAAAAAGTGAAAAGGCCATTTCCAAACCTATTGTGGGTCAACATCGATTTGGAGCCGAACTGATTTGTTTTGCTGAACTGATTGGAAAAGACTGATTTTCTCACTCAGTAAATCTTTAACGGATTTTGTGGAAACTGAACGGGAAAATTTTACAATTATCTGTTTAATATACAAGTTCTTGATACGGGTAACAATTGGATATTCGGGACCCAGAATATCAAACTTATGGTCATCTTTCAGCATTTTGGCCAAATCAAATGCTGCAATATTCAGCGCATGGCTTTCGCGGTGCATAAGCCGGATCATGATAAGCCTGTAGAATGGAGGATACCGAAATTGGTGTCGGATTTTCATTTGCTGTTCAAAAAGGTCCTCGTAGGAATTTTTCAACACATGTTTGAGTAAGTCATGGTTTGGTTGATAAGTTTGTACGATCACCTTCCCCCTTTTGTGCTTTCTTCCTGCCCTTCCGCTTACCTGCGCCATCAGTTGATAACTTCGCTCAAACGCACGAAAATCAGGATAGGAAAGCATATTGTCTGCGTTTAAAATTCCGACGATGCTCACCCTGTCAAAATCGAGACCTTTTGTAACCATTTGTGTTCCGACAAGTACATCAGTTTTTCCGGCACCAAATGTTTCGAGTATCTGCTGAAAAGCAAACTTACTGCGCGTAGTATCAAGGTCGAGGCGTGCAATCCGGATACCCGGCAACAAAAGACCCAGTTCCTCTTCAACTTTCTCCGTTCCAAAGCCATGCATCCTGACTGCATTGCTGTGGCATGACGGGCATTCGGAAGGTACTGCAATAGCATAGCCACAATAATGACAGCGCATCATGTTTTGCTTTTTGTGATAAATCAGGCTCACATCGCAATTGCGGCATTCCGGAATCCAGCTGCAATCGTCGCATTCGAGCCGTAGCGAAAAACCCCTTCTGTTTTGAAAGAGAATAACCTGTTCTTTCTTTTCAACGGCCTGTTTAATCTCTTGCATCAAAACTGAACTGAAATGCGACTTCATAGTTTTGCGCCTTGTCTCCTCCCGCAGATTCACCACTTCTATTTCAGGCAACTGCATTCCACCATAGCGTTCTAAAAGTTCGACAAGGCCAAATTTTCCTGTCTTTACATTGTAATAGCTTTCAAATGAAGGAGTTGCTGAACCGAGCAAAATCTTTGCGCTAAAAATACCTCCCAACATAATGGCAGCATCTCTGGCCTGATACCTTGGAGCAGGCTCGTATTGTTTGTATGAACTATCGTGCTCCTCATCAACGATAATTAGGCCCAAATTGCTGAAAGGCAGAAAAATTGCAGATCGGGGTCCAATAATGATCTGATGTTCACTTTCACCTTTATAATCGAGCACTTTGTTCCAAACTTCAACCCTTTCATAGTCATTGTAGCGGGAATGATATACCCCAACTTTATTTCCGAAATAGGTTTTCAGACGTTGAATAATTTGTGTGGTAAGCGCAATTTCCGGGAGGAGATACAGCACCTGTTTGCCATCTTTAATGGCATCTGAGATAAGTTTTATGTACAATTCAGTCTTTCCGCTTGAGGTTACCCCATGCAGCAAAACAACATCTTTTTGCGCAAAAAGTGCATTGATTTTGTCGATGGCAATTTGCTGATGCGCAGTAAAAACAATATTATCAGGATTGCTGCTTGCCACATATTGCTCCAATCGGCTGACTACTTTCTGAGATTCTGTGAAAACGCCTTTGTCGATTAACGATTTCAACTGAGCAGCACTGCTTTTGGAACGCTCAATCAAGGTGGCAGCAGCAATATCTTTTGCCTCTGAAACCGGAAACCTGCTTTCCATAAGGTACACCATCAACAATTCGAGCTGCTTATAGCTTTTTTTACCCAGCCTATCCATCAATTCGCTCAACTTTACCTCATCCTTATACTCCTCGCTGATCTTGATAAAGCGTTCTTTTTTTGCCTTAAACTTCTCTTCCAGTTCCTCCTCCATCAAAATGATATGCTTTTCAATCATGGTCTTCAGCAATGGCATAACCTTTTGAAAACCAACTATTTTTGTCACTTCGCTGATGCTAAGTTTTGGCTGAATGCTTAAAGCTTCAGTGATAAGAAACTCTGAATCATTCAGTTGTCCGGCATCCTGAACGAAATCTTCATTCAACACAATTTTGGATTCGCTCGACAGTTTCAGCGCCGACGGCAGAGCTGCCGACATCACCTCACCCGTATGACACATATAATAATGGTGTATCCAATCCCAAAAAGCAAACTGCTTTGCATTCACAACAGCTTTTTGATCCAGCAGATCAAGAATGTATTTGGGAGTATAATCCAATGGTACCTTTTGGTGAATTTTTACCACAAGACCAGCATAGATTTTCTTTTTGCCGAATTGCACAATCACCCTTAGACCTTCACAAATTTTGTTGTTCAGTTCATAGGGTACACGATAGGTGAAAAGCCCCGGAACTGGCACAGGGATCATTACATCGGCAAAAAGAGTTAAACGTTCGGCTGTTGACATGAATAAAGCTTACCCTGCAAAACTACAAGAAAATTCGACGCTCACCATTGTAGAAATAGACGAAAAAAGTTGAAAAAAAGCCCGAAATTCATCGGGCTTCATTCATCACTAACTATTTTTTTGAAGGCTCATAGATTCTTGCCTTGTTGCGGTAACCCGCATTATCTCTGAACCAATCGCTATAAAGCTGACCGGCACTTTCAGTCCATTCGGCAAAATTAAGATAGCCATCCAAAATTTCAGCTTTTTCGACAGGATACTCAAATCGCTCGATGATATTGATAGCCCAGGGAAGATTATTTTGTGTTTTATAAAAGCGATTTTGTGAAGGAATGCTGTTATCATGGCCGGTTCCCAACAAACTCATATCAGCCAGAGATGTTGGTGGTTTGTCAGGCAAATGCACTTCTACTCCCCTTTGTCCGTCAACAATAATGAAGGGGTTGTATGGCGGGATGCCAAGTTGATTGAGTGGCACAGGCTCCTTTAGCACGATACTAATTGTGAGGGTGTCAGGAATAATAAATGGCACTTCAGGTGTTGTGTTGGCACCAATACTGCTACCTGCCGGAGGAAGCACCTCGTATGAATCATCCCAAATTATGACTGTTGCATTTTTCTGGTTTTGTTCAGTTCCATTTGAGTTAAGACTAATGTACTGACCTGAAATGCGTTGTCCTGTTACAGATTGAATCTTTTCAGGACCAACAGGAAATTCAATTCCAAAACCATTGTGATAGTAGGCTCCATGAGCTCTCAGAATAAAAGTTCCGTTGATTTCAGTTACCTTATTGCTTCCATCGGTAATCTGGTTAAAATTGTAATCAATCACCGCATCATTAAAGTCGTAATCACCACGATATGGCCAAAGGTCTTCGAAGGCCAGTGTTCCAAAATCACCTTTATTAAAGAAATAATTGTTAAAAGCCCTATCCGGATCTTCAGGATAATCATCAAACTGGTTTGGAACACCATCACCATCTGAGTCATCACCTACATAGTCAACTATTGGCAGCCCGGTTGGATCGACTGCTTGTACAGGATTAGCTGTAACATAGAAAACAGCATCGTTAAAGTCATGATCTGAGCCACTTTGTGTCCTCCTAATATCTTCAATACCCAATAAAAACAGTTGTCGTCCCGGATCACGAAGCAGCACTGTATGTTGATTCAATAAAGGATTGAATGCCTGATTGAGATGTTTTGTAGAATAAATAGTCCATCTGCCATTGGTAACCTGGTTGTTTACCCATCCGTCAGCAATCAGCGCCCATGCTATTGTTGTATTGGCATTAAACCTGCCAATTTTAACTTTGTTTCCGGGTTGAAGACCTCCCCCACTGCCTTGTAATGAAGCATTTGGAAAAATAATTGTAATGGAATCAATATCAGCAGGTGTTGCTGGTGGAGCATTCGTTGGATAAGTATAAAATCCTAGAACATTCTTGTAATTTGCACCTTCTGTAACAAAAGTCACCCAAACATCACAGGTTTCAACAAGTCTGATGTTGTGGTCATAAACATCACTAAAATATTCAGGATGCGAAACAGGCAGTTTTATTTTTTCAGGCAGTGTATTGTTTATATCAGTAAGAAATGCAGCAGTAATTGGATCATTCACAGGTTCAAGATACGCAGGCACCCCCTGACTATTGTATGAACCCAAAAATTTGTAGACAGCATTTGTTGCTGAAGGCTCCAAAACACTTTTCAGGGCTTGCTTTGATGGTACTCCTCCAAAAACAACATCAAAACCAAAAGGGGTCAGTTCAACCTCCATCTCGTTGGGAAGCCCAACATAAGAGGTGGTTATAAACAACTTGTTGTAATAGGCCGGCACCTGATAATCCACAACATAATTGCCCATACTATTTGTAAGTCCGCTCACGATCAAAGTACCGCCAACTTCAGGGTTTTTTGTAAAAACAAAAAATTTAGCTCCTGCTATGGGCTGCCCTAAATTATCCAGTGCTGTAATTGAAAAGCGCACATCTTTAGTCGTTGACCATCCAAAATCAGCAGAAACTTTAAGTTTTTCCATTGCTGTTTTGCTTTCGGGATCATCAGTTGATACACGCTTTTTGCAAGCACCAAGAGAAAAAATCATTAATCCTAATAAGAAAAGTGTGGCTAATTGATTCATTTTAATAGGTATATCCAATTTGAATTTCAATACACGTACCAATATTGTAATTTACATTATAACAACTACTTAACAATGATAATCTGCATGCTTTTTTCCAAATTCTGGAAAATTATTTCTTAATGAGAATTTACCAGCGCCGTTGAAATGAGTTGATCATGCGAAGTGCCGGGATGCCTGTAATAGAATAATATTAAATATTCATTGAGGGTATCCCAATGACTGCCTTCAATGAGTTCTGTTTCTGCAATTCTGCTCCCCTTTTCACGTATGCCATACATAAAATTATAGTAGCCTTGTTTGAGAAAAATTCCAACTTCATACCCTCTTGCACCATAATTATAGCTCATCCTGTTCTTTTCATTGAGATTCCAGTCATTCAAAGCGCCTAAAACAAACATTTCACCATGTGTTAATGGTGCATCATATTTGAGAAAAAACTCAACCCACGCATAATCACCTTCAATAGCTGTTTCCTGATCTTGCCTGGCCTGAATCAGCTTTTTGCCAAAAAGGTCAATTTCTGATTTGTAAACCTTCCTGTTTCGCCGCTCGTCCTCCCAAAGTCTAACAGTAAAAAAATCTGTTTCAGTAATGATTCTTTGTATGTGTTCCGATTGGTATTTAAAACTTTTCATATCGAAATTCCGCCATTGATTACCGCCTTCAAAAACAGTCTCTTCAATGTATTCGTAAGTAAGTTTGTCGTTGTAGATGTGACTGGGCTTCAAGCCTACAACAGCATTGTCCCAACGACTATTTTGCCTGATGACAAGCTGAAAAGAATGAACAGGCTTTCCGGCAAAAAAACCCGGGGCAACTATTTCGACATCGAGCTGTTGTTTAATTCTGGAATAGGCTGGGTTTCTTGGATGTTGAGGAACACGCGCACTAATTCCAACTTTAGGATCGGCAACCATGAATCTTCGGGTGAGAAGAATGTTGCCTTCGGTCATTTCTCCGTCATAAACAACAAGCAGATAATTGCCCGAAATCTTGGGTTGCAGGTAGGTCGTAGGAAACATCAGTGCGTGATGCACATAAGGAGTCAGTGTATTGAGCGAGAAACGGTAATCAGTAATTTGATCGTCAGCATAACCTTCCAAATATTCTCGTGGCCTCAATTCACTTGGTTTCCAATCGAATGTACAGTGAACAAAAGTGTACTGATAGACATAAGCAAGATCGCCTAAAACATCAAATGAAAGCTTTAATGGTTTTGGATCGTTCAGCATAAATATTGGATACCCAAGCTGATCGTCAGCAGGATGTAAAAGCACTGTTTGCACTTCCTGTTTGTAGGACTTGTCTTCAAAATCAAAAGGATATTGTGAAGCCAGGATCGGAAAACTAAAAGAAAATAGGATGAGAAACAATATCATGCGAGATTTCATAAAATAGCTTGTTAATTTGTTAACAAAAACCCATCTTTGAGACAAGCGGATTGTATTAACAAAAGTATCGTAATTTTTAACTTTGACTCATGCAGATAAACACATTTTTAGCGCATATGTTGTATAATTGATCTATATCAATAAATTGTTTGATAAAAATGTCTTAAATGTTATCATTTTTTGTTAAAAACAGGTCGGATAACAGAAAGTAAATTTGTTTCTTTGCAAAACATTTAAATATTTATCAAGGTAGATATGTCAAACGTTATCAAAATCAAAAAAGGCTTGAATATCAATTTGGTAGGAGAAGCCGAGAAAACCATTAAAGAACTTTCGACAGATCAGTATGCCATCAAACCCACCGACTTCGTTGGTGTTTTCCCAAAAATCCTTGTCAAAGAGGGTGATTCGGTAAAAGCTGGAAGCCCACTTTTTAGCGACAAGCATCGTGAAAACATCACTTTTACGTCTCCCGTAAGCGGAAAAGTAAGAGAAATCAAGCGTGGTGCAAAGCGTGTTTTGCTTGAAATCAAGATTGAATCTGATGGCAAAGACGAAAGCATTGACTTTGGGGCAGCCGATCCATTGAAGTTGAAAAGAGAAGATATTGTAGCGAAACTTCTTCAAAGCGGTGTATGGCCATTTATCCGTCAGCGACCCTATTCTGTGATTGCAAATCCGGCCGATGATCCAAAAGCTATCTTTATTTCAACTTTCGACACTTCGCCGCTTGCACCAGACAATGACCTCATCGTTCATGGACAAGGTGATGCATTTCAAAAAGGCCTTGATGCCTTGAGTCAATTGACTTCGGGTAAAATTCATTTGAATATTGATGCCAATGCCACGCATTCAAAGGTTTTCACAAACTCAAAAAGAGTTCAGATAAATGAGTTTTCAGGGCCGCACCCTGCCGGCAATGTCGGAGTTCAGATCAGCCGCCTTGATCCAATAAACAAAGGAGATGTAGTTTGGTACCTATACCCACAGGACGTATTAACCATCGGACGTTTGTTTATTGAGGGAAAATTTGATGCAGAGCGAATCATAGCCCTTACAGGATCAGAGGTGCTTCGTCCGGCATATTTTAAAACCAAAATAGGCGTAAACATTGAAGCCCTTGTAAAAAATAATACAACCGATGTAACTAAACGCTATATCAGTGGCAATGTGCTCACAGGTAAAAAGGTGGATTTAGATGGTTTTGCAGGATTTTACAACACGCATGTAACTGTGATCCCTGAAGGAGATTATTTTGAGTTTCTTGGATGGGGCCTTCCTGGATTTGATAAATTCAGTGTTTCCCGCTCGTACCCTGCATTTCTTTTCAAAAACAGAAAATACAGGCTCGACACCAATTATCATGGTGGAGAAAGAGCTTTTGTAATGACCGGGCAATACGAAAAAGTATTTCCTTTCGATATCTATCCGATGCAACTTCTTAAAGCCATCATGGTTGAAGACATTGACCTGATGGAAAATCTGGGAATTTATGAGGTGGATGAAGAAGATTTTGCTTTATGTGAAGTAGTTGACACATCCAAAACTGAAATTCAGGTGTTGGTTCGCAAGGGCCTCGATCTGATCAGAAAAGAAATGAGCTAATAATCAAAAAAATCAATACATTCAGACAAATGAAGGTTTTAAGGGATTTTCTTGATAAACAAAAGCCGCATTTTGTAAAAGGCGGAAAGTTCGAAAAACTGCATTCAACTTTTGATGCATTCGAAACGTTTTTGTTTGTTCCAAATAAAGTAACAACTTCCGGTGCCCATATTCGAGATGCTATCGACATGAAGCGCACCATGATTATTGTAGTGCTTGCGCTCCTTCCACCGTTGATTTTCGGAATATGGAATGTGGGCTATCAACACTTTTTATCTTTGGGCATGCCCTATGATTTTTGGCCAATGTTTAGTTTTGGCCTCATAAAAGTGCTGCCGATAGTTATCGTTTCTTATGTTGTTGGTTTGGCAATTGAGTTTGCATTTGCACAATCACGTCATCACGAAGTAAACGAAGGCTTTCTGGTTTCCGGGATGCTTATTCCGCTTGTCATGCCTCCTGATGTGCCGCTTTGGATGGTTGCAGTTGCAACAGCCTTTGCAGTAATCATTGGAAAAGAAGTTTTTGGCGGCACAGGAATGAACATCCTTAACCCGGCACTTACAGCACGTGCATTCCTGTTTTTTGCCTATCCAAGCGAAATGTCAGGTGATAAGGTCTGGATTGCCGAAAAAGCAGATGCCTATTCCGGAGCAACGCCACTTGGACACCTTTTGGTGCTAGACGTTGACAAACTACCTTCAGACTGGTCCATGTTTTTGGGCACTATTCCCGGTAGTATTGGTGAAACTTCCACGCTTGCAATAATTCTTGGAGCCATTGTTCTGATAGCAACAGGAATTGGCAGTGCCAGAATCATGCTTTCAGTCATTGCCGGAGGTTTGGGTATGGGATTACTTTTCAATCTTTGGGGTGCAAATGCCTATATGAACATTCCTGCTTATCAGCACCTTATTATGGGCGGGTTTGCTTTCGGAACAGTTTATATGGCAACTGATCCTGTTTCAGCTTCACAAACCGCAAAAGGAAAAATTTATTACGGTGTCCTTATAGGAATGATTGCAGTTTTAATTCGTGTATTTAACCCTGCTTATCCTGAAGGAATGATGCTGGCTATTCTTCTCATGAACGTTTTTGCCCCACTTATTGATCATTACGTTCTGCAAGGCAATATTCAAAAGCGTCTTAAAAGAGCCAAACTGGCCGTTAAAGCATAAAATGAATAAAGGAATAAAAAAATACCATCATGTATAGCAATGCATATATTTACAGGTACGCCGGCATCATGGTCATCCTGGTTGCAGCCATTCTGTCGGCAGCTGCTACTTTGCTGAAGCCTTTGCAACAGCGGAATGAGGCCGTCGATAAGATGCAAAGTATTCTTACTGCGGCTGGCTTCGAAGGAGTTGACGCCAAGAATGCCATCGAAATGTTCAATAAAAGTGTTACCAATATGATCGTGATTGACAACGAAGGCAATATTGTTGATGATTTCGAAGGTGAAGGAAAAGAAAACTCAAGCGCTTTTAAAGTCAATCTAAAGGAAGAGTTGTACAAAAAGTCGGTGAGCCGGCCTTTTCAACTACCTTTATATGTAGTAAGTAAAAACGGTGAAAAAATCTATATCATTCCTTTGCGTGGCGTTGGCCTCTGGGGACCTGTTTGGGGAAATATTGCCCTTAAAGATGATTTCAAAACTGTTGTTGGAGTTGCTTTTGGACATAAGTCTGAAACCCCCGGTCTTGGTGCTGAAATAGAAACCCCGATATTTGAAGATCAATTCCCGGGCAAAACCATTTTTGATGAAAATGGAAATTTTGTTTCAATCGGAGTCATCAAAGGTGGAGTTGTAAACATGCCTGCCAACAGACAGTCACATTTGGTAGATGCTATTTCGGGAGGAACAATTACATCTAATGGTGTAGGCGATATGCTCCAAAATGTTTTGGAAAGTTATGAACCTTTTTTCAAAAAACAAGGATAGTCATGAGTGCAGTTAAACAGGAAAAAGAACCATTGTTCTCAGCTAAAAACAGAAAGTTGCTGACCAATCCCCTGAATATCGATAATCCTATCACAGTTCAGGTGTTGGGAATATGTTCAGCTTTGGCTGTAACAGCAAAAATAAAACCGTCATTTGTAATGGCTCTGTCGGTTATCGTAGTTATTGCGTTTTCAAATGTCATTATTTCATTGATGAGAAACGGAATACCACCTCGTATAAGAATTATTGTTCAGTTGGTTGTTATTGCATCTTTGGTTATATTGGTTGATCAGGTATTGAAAGCCTTTGTTTTTGATGTCAGCAAACAGTTATCCGTTTTTGTTGGACTTATTATTACCAATTGCATCATTATGGGCCGCCTCGAAGCTTTCGCAATGAGCAACAAGCCATGGCCATCATTTCTTGATGGTTTGGGCAATGGATTTGGTTATGGAGCAATATTACTTATTGTAGGCTTCACGCGTGAGCTTTTTGGCTCAGGCACAATTTGGGGCTTCCATGTTATTCCAGAGTCTTTTTATGATTTTGGTTACAGAAACAACGGATTTATGATTCTTCCTCCAATGGCCTTGATTATTGTTGGAATCATCATTTGGATACAAAGAGCAAAGAACCCACAACTGATTGAAGAGAACTAAAACACATAAATTTAAACACCATGCAAGAGCTTTTTAACATATTTGTCAAGTCCATTTTTGTTGACAACATGGTTTTCGCCTACTTCCTGGGAATGTGTTCCTATCTGGCAGTATCCAAAACCGTTCAGACTTCAGTCGGGCTTGGTATCGCAGTAATTTTCGTGTTGGGCATAACAGTCCCTGTAGATTACCTGCTAAATGAATACATACTAAGACCAGGAGCTTTGGTTTGGCTTGACAAGAGTTTCTCAGATGTCGATCTTAGCTTCCTGAGTTTTATACTTTTCATCGCCATCATTGCATCTATGGTGCAACTTGTTGAAATGGTCATCGAGAAGTTCAGCCCTGCCCTTTATTCTTCACTTGGTATATTTCTTCCGCTTATCGCTGTAAACTGTGCCATATTAGGTGGTTCGCTCTTCATGCAGGAACGTGAATATCAAAGTATTGCACAGGCAACAAGTTTTGGACTTGGTTCAGGGATAGGTTGGTTTTTAGCGATCGTTGGTATTGCTGCAATCCGCGAAAAAATTCGTTACTCCAATGTACCGGGACCTCTGCGCGGCCTTGGTATCACCTTTATTATTACCGGACTCATGGGCATTGCTTTCATGAGCTTCCTGGGTATAAAATTGTAAATTAATGTTGAATATAATCATCTGAAACAATGACGCTGCTATTAACAGGAACAGGAACTGTAATACTCATAAGTATTGTGTTCTTTCTTACAGTGATTATGCTGTTGGTAGGCCTGCTGCTTTATGCACGTAAAAAGCTTACCCCACAGGGCAAAGTCAAAATTACTATCAATGACGAGAAAGAACTTGAGGTAGATCCAGGTTCTACACTGCTTACAACCCTTTCAAATAACAAAATATTTCTGCCCTCAGCATGTGGCGGCGGTGGAACCTGTGCAATGTGTAAATGTCAGGTATTTGAAGGTGGAGGAAGCATTCTTCCAACAGAAAAGGGATACTTTTCAAGAAAAGAACAGCAAACCAACTGGCGGCTAGGATGTCAGGTAAAGGTGCGTGAAAACATGAAAATCGGCGTGCCACCTGAAGTATTTGGCATTAAGAAATGGGAATGTGAAGTGGTGTCAAATCACAATGTTGCCACCTTCATCAAAGAGTTTGTTGTAAAACTTCCTGAGGGTGAAAATCTGGATTTCTTATCCGGAGGCTATATTCAGATTGACGTTCCTAAAATTGAAGTAGATTTCTCTAAAGATATCGATGTAGAAGAAGAATACAGAGACGAATGGGATAAATTCAATATGTGGAGTTTGAAAATGAAAAATTCTGAAGAGATTTTCAGAGCTTACTCCATGGCCAACCATCCTGCTGAAGGCAATATTGTGATGCTTAATATCCGTATCGCAACCCCGCCTTGGGATCGGAAAACAAACGGTTTCATGAAAGTAAATCCGGGTATTTGCTCTTCCTTCATATTCTCACGTAAGCCCGGTGACAAAGTAATGGTTTCAGGCCCTTATGGCGAATTCCATATTAAACCGACAAAACGCGAAATGATGTTTATTGGTGGAGGCGCTGGCATGGCTCCAATGCGTTCACATCTTTTCCATCTTTTCCATACTGAAAAAACTGACCGCAAAACTACATTTTGGTATGGTGGTCGTTCAAGAAGAGAGTTGTTCTATATGGAAGATTTTGAGGATATAGAAAAGAATTTTCCAAATTTCAAGTTCAATGTCGCACTTTCTGAGCCGAGGCCAGAAGATAACTGGACAGGTCCGGTTGGGTTTATCCATCAGGTAATTCTTGATAATTATCTCAAACAACACCCTGAGCCAGAGGATATTGAATACTATCTCTGTGGGCCTCCCATGATGAACGCTGCAATCTTCAAGATGCTTGATGATTTAGGTGTTCCAAATGAAATGATTGCCTTTGATGACTTTGGAGGATAACATCTAAGATTTTAAATTACTAAAACAAAACCGGTCTTTTTAAGGCCGGTTTTATTATTTTTGTCTCATTCAATCCAATCAAGAATGAAAAATCAAATCATTCCAGTTCTAATTTTGGCAATTCTGATATCAGGCTGCGGTGGACAACAAAGTCCGAAAAAAATGAGCATTGCAGGTGAGGCACAAGGCACCTATTATGCAATTACTTATTATGATGTGCAGGAGCGAAATTTTCAACCAATGGTTGATTCATTGCTTCAATCATTTGATCAATCAGTCTCGCTTTGGGTTGATCAATCGATCCTCTCAAAAGTAAACCGCGGAGATACCAATGTGCTGCTCGACACCACATTTCTTTATAATTTCATTCTTTCCAAAGAAATAAGTGCACTCACCAACGGCTACTTTGATTTCACAATTGGACCACTTGCGCAAGCATGGGGTTTCCATCGAAAAAACAGAATGGAATTATCTCAAAAACAAATTGATAGTCTTAGAAATCTGGTTGGTTATAAAAAAGTCAGGCTCGAAGGAGGAAGAATTGTAAAGGACGACCCAAGAATGAGCTTTGATTTTAATGCTATTGCACAGGGCTATTCAGTTGACCTTATAGCAGATATGTTCGATAAACTTGGTTTACAAAGTTTCATTGTTGATGTTGGAGGAGAAATTATTGCACGAAACCGCAAACCTGATGGTAAAAACTGGATTGTTGCAATAGAAACACCAACTGAATCAAAAACAGATGAACGTACGTATGAAGTCACTTTACCCCTGGAAAATCTAGCTTTGGCAACTTCGGGAAGTTATCGGAAATACTTTGAAAAAGATGGAAAACGTTATTCACATGCCATCGACCCTAAAACAGGTTATCCGGTAGATCATAATCTATTAAGTGTAACTACGCTAGCCGGTAATGCAGCACTTGCTGATGCGTTATCAACTGCCTTAATGGTGATGGGACTCGAAAAGTCAATAAAATTACTGGAGAATTTACCAGATGTCGAAGCGTATTTTATCTATTGGTCAGAAGATAATACATATGAAACCTATGCAACTAAAGGCATGAAAGCGCTTATTGAGAAATAACCTCAGGTATGCGATGATTTTCTTTCGCAGCTGTTTTCGCCTCCGCCACAACCGCAACCTAACTTTTGCCCGTTAGCATCAACACTGCTGCATTGTTTTTTGAATTCGCCGTTCTTTAAAACAAACATTTTAATGGCAATTCCTGCAAATGCAAGTCCAATGATGATTATGCTGAGAAGAATCAATTTAAGATACATGATATATATTTTTTTGCAAAATTACACAATAGTGGCTAAATATCTAACTTTTTGAATACATTAATCCATTTTTCGTCTGAATTCGGACAGAATTAATGCTGATGCCACTGATGCATTCAGCGATTCGGCTTTATTTTCCTTACCTGGAGCAGAATAAGCTGGAAAGGTTATCGGGAAATTTATAAAAGGCAAAAGATAATTCCGGATACCATGAGATTCACTTCCAATGATTAGAACCGAGGAGTTTCTCTTAAGTTTAATTTCATAGATATTCTGTCCGTTCATTACAGCTCCGAAGACATCAATTTGCATTTTCTTCGCTTCGCGACAAACATCAATCAAATCTGTTTCAATAACTTTAACACGAAAAATGGAACCCATTGTTGATTGTACCACTTTCGGGTGATAAGTATCAACTGTGTCGGGACTGCAAAATATCTGATCAACTCCAAACCAGTCGGCAGTGCGAATGATTGTTCCAAGGTTTCCGGGATCATTAATTCCGTCAAGCATTAAACTAAATCTGCTTTCCAATGACAAAGGTTCAAAAGGTATTTTCGGCATTCCAGCCACTGCCAAAACACCTGGAGGCGTTGTCAGATTGCTAATCTGCGTCATTTCTTTACTGTCAACCTCTTGACAATCAATATTTTTCGAAAACAATATGTTTTCCTGAAGCCACTCCTTGGTGGCATAAATTCCTGAAGTCTGAAAATTACTTTGAAGTAATTCAGTTGTCAACTTTGTACCTTCAACAATAAATTCAGCATTAAGCTTACGATACTTGCTGATTTTTAGACTGTTGATATACTTTATTCTGTTTTTTGAAAGCATAAAAAAACCTGATTCTATTGTTAGAATCAGGTTTAAAATTACATTTTTTTTGTATACTATTCAGCAAAAACTTCGAAGTCGATTTCGAACTGAACTTCCTTATGAAGTTTAATTTTGGCTTTGTAGTTTCCAAGTTCTTTTACTGAATCTTCGTTAAGATGGATTTTCTTACGATCGATTTCGATATTCTTAGCTTCCTTGATAGCATTTGAGATCTGTACCGCGTTCACCGAACCAAAAATCTTTCCGGAAGCTCCGGCTTTGGCAGCAATGCGAAGACTTAAGCCTTCGAGTGCTTTGGCAATGGTTGCCGCTTCGTTTTTGATTTTGTCGGCTTTAAAAGCTTGCTGACGTTTAAGTTCAGCCAGAACTTTGCGATTGGTTTCGTTTGCAATGATAGCCAAACCTTTTGGGATGAGATAATTACGTGCGTAACCATCTTTTACGGTGATGATATCGTGGGTAAAACCCAGATTGTTTACATCCTGTTTAAGAATTACTTCCATGTTTTTCTCCTCCTCTATTTAAGTAAGTCAGCTACGTATGGCATTAACGAAAGATGACGGGCTCTTTTCACAGCCTGTGCAACTTTTTTCTGGTATTTAGTTGAAGTACCTGTGATGCGGCGTGGCAACAATTTGCCTTGCTCGTTCACGAACTTCAACAGAAAGTCAGCATCCTTGTAGTCAATAAACTTGATGCGATTTTTTTTGAACCTGCAGTATTTTTTCTTTTTAGTGTCAACTGCAATCGGAGTCAAATATTTAATTTCCGAATTTCCTTGAGCCATTGCTTTAGATTTTAATGGTTACTGAATAACAAGCTTAAGCTTGCGCTTGATCTTTTGCGGCATCCCTTACCTTTTTACGCTTTTTCTCGTTGTATGCAACAGCATGTTTATCGAGTTTTACGGTCAGGAAACGGATGATGCGCTCATCGCGTTTGAGTTGTGTTTCCAGCTCGGCAATTAGCTTGCCATCATTTCTGAATTCTACCAAATGGTAAAATCCGGTTGATTTTTTCTGGATAGGATAGGCCAGCTTTCGCATGCCCCAGTGCTCCTCGTGGACGATTTCAGCACCATTGTCTTTCAGGAATTCCTGATACTTTTTTACCGCTTCCTTCATCTGTTCTTCAGACAAAACGGGAGTTACAATGAAAACGGTTTCGTACTGGTTCATAATTAAAAATTTGTTAGTAATGAATTGATTTCTAAAATGGAGTGCAAAAGTACATATTCTTTTTTAATCTGCAAGCACTTTGTTGCCTTTCAGGTTATTTTAGATTCCGTTTTGTTTTTAACTGCTGGAATCCTCATTAAATAAACCTATGGATTGCTTTTGTATTGGCCAACCCTACAATAATTATTTCTTACAAAAACTGATAAAATGGTTTAAAATAGTAATGATTTATTGATCTATTCCTTTTTTTGTCCATTGCTCTTCAAACTTCCAAAATAGATTTCCAATAATTTCGATGCACCAATATAAGAACTCATTTTTTGGGTTGCGATTTCTTTTTCTATTTCATGAAGATGTTTTGCAACTTCAAGGTTGTTATAAAAATTTCGCTTGAGATCGTCCTGTATGCTATCGTGCATAATTGCCACAGCCTGACTGAGGCGTTTGTGCTCAAGAAAACCGTTTTCACGCGTTGCTGAAATAAAATCAGTTATCATTTGCCACACTCCATCAATGTTAGAATTTTCAAGTGATGAGCAAGTTAACACCTTAGGATTTATGCCAGATTCAGCGGAAGGAAAAAGATGGAGGGCATTTTCGCACTCAGCTTTTGCCCGGTTTGCTCTTTGAATATTGTCGCCATCAGCTTTATTTACAACGATGCCATCTGCCATTTCCATGATACCGCGTTTAATACCCTGAAGCTCATCTCCGGCGCCACTGATAAGAATCAGGAGAAAAAAATCAACCATTGAATGCACCGCCGTTTCTGATTGCCCTACTCCTACTGTCTCAACAAATAATGTGTCGAAACCGGCGGCTTCACAAAGGATGATGCTTTCACGTGTTTTTCGGGCTACACCGCCCAATGTTCCTGCGGAAGCAGATGGCCGGATATATGCATTGGGATGATTCGCCAGTTGCTCCATGCGGGTTTTATCTCCTAAAATACTGCCTTTCGAGCGCTGACTGCTGGGATCAATCGCCAACACAGCTATCTTATGGCCTTTCTGTGTAAGATACATTCCCAAAGCCTCAATAAATGTACTTTTGCCAGCACCTGGCACACCTGTAATACCTAATCTGAGGGCGTTACCAGCGTGCGGAAGACATGAAGCAATTACTTCCTGTGCCACTTGCTGATGCTCTGGCAATGAACTTTCAATCAATGTTATAGCCTTGCTCAGCATAACAATATCTCCACGCAATATACCTTCGATATACTGATTTGAGGGCAAAATATTTCTTTTTTGAGATTTCAGCCTTTCAATAGCCGCTTGATTCAATGCCTCGGGTTGACTGATTCCTTCATTTACCTTTAAGGCCGAATTAAAAGTGTTTTCGTTTTCCATTTTTTCAGTTACCAAAAGTAGGAACAATCATTCTTGAATGCGTCAGAAAATGATGTTGAAATGCATTTTTAGAATTTTAGTCATGCTAAATTACAATTTACCAGTGCTTATATATCTCTGAAATCCTTCTTTTTGTTAAGTTTCAGGTCCTGCAATACAGTTGCTTTGACATTAAGTGAGAAATTCCAGCTTTTGCGAAAACCAAGTGGAATCCAGCTAAAGCGCATCTCCCAGCAGTGCAGGTCGCGATAAATGTTAATGGAAGTATAGGAGAGCCCGTTTGCTTCAAAATCCCATCCCGATTGTGCGGTCAGTTTCCATTTTGGTGTAACATTTATTTCTCCCGAAAACCCTAAAGTCTGAACGACCTTTCTATCGTCATCCCGCATAAAATCTCTGTATGAGATATTGTTTGAGTAGCGCAGATTATAATTTATCGAAAGCGACCATGGAATGCTCCAATCAATGTAATCTTCCGGATTTTGTTCTATTTCCTGCAATTCAGCCTGTGAAGCCATCGTTGGTGCCCGTTCAACTTGTTTTGGGGCTGCTTTCGCAAAATCTTTCTGACTTAGATTCCAACTGGCACCGAAGTTCCAGGTTGCCTGATTTTGACGGAGAAAGCGGCGATTTTCATCCCATTCAAATTTGTTGATCTGGCGGCCATTGGAATCAAGCACATAAGGATCCCAACTGCTGGAATACTGGATATTCAGGTTTTTCAACAAACGGGTGCGTCCATTCATGGTGATGTATGAAAGGTTGAGCGAATCTCTTGACATATCATAACTTCCTGTAAGCGAAAGATCTTCGATTAACACAACTTTTTTCATGCCCGAAATGGTATCCTTTCGCGATCTGACCTTTATCTCAAGATTATTGCTTAAGCCAAAATTGATGCGGCCTGATTTGTCTTTTGGAGGTGATCCATAGATAGCGCCCTCATATTTGGAATAAATCTGTTCCAAACCATTGCCATCAATATAGCTATCATAATAGCCCCATGAAGGATCAGAAAATTTTGGTGTATAACTGAACCCAACTCTTGGTGTAACAACATGTCTTATAGCGCGTACAGGCCCCTTCTTGAAGGCAACCATTCCGTAAACTTTTGTTGAAAGATTGGTCGATAAATTATAATCAAGAACATTGTTGAAACCCTGTAAGGTATCAGTTTTCAGGAAACCTACAATGGTGTCGTTGCCTTTGAAAATTGTATCATTTGACCAGAATCTTTTCTGAGAACTGAAGTACATCCTGTCGGTAAAGTTGATGGAATTGGTCAAAGAAAAATGCTTCAACACCTTAAGTGGCAAATTTACCGGAATGCTGTGCTGTATACCATTTTTTAACTGTTTCATTGCGCCGGGCTTAAAAAGCAAGCTATCCGGCAGGTTGATACTGTTGCGTGCACTCATGGTGTATCCAACATTCAGCTCCTCATACCAACGCGGTTTACCAATACTGTTTTTTCTTTTCAAAGGATTCATCCTGTTGGTGTTGAAGGTAAGTTCGGGCAGTGTAACTTCAACCACTTTTGTTTTTGTGTTTTGCCTGTGTCTGGCATTCATGGTAAGAAAATACTTATTGTTCCAATTGGTTTGGTAGGCAATAGATGAACTTAATTCATTGCTAAGATAATCGGTGGTCGAAGTAGGATTGAAATTATTGAAATTGCTGCTCACAATATTCACATCGGCACTAAACCTCCCCGTAGGACGGGCTTTTGGGTCTTGACGATGTGTCCAGCGTATTCTGAAGTCTCTGCTTTTGGCATAATCTGCAGCCCCTTCAGCACCTGTGATATTGATGGCATAACTAGTATTTAGGTTGCCACTGTACTTATATCTTTTGATATAGCGCAAAGTTGGTTTAACTGCCCAACTGCCCCGTGTATAAATATCGCCAAGAATATCCAGATCCATGTTTTCGTTGATCGCAAGATAATAACCGCCATTCTCAAAATAAAAACCACGGTTATTTGACTCTCCGTAGGTGGGAATGCGTATTCCGGAGCGTTGACCACTTTTATTAGGAAACATACCAAAAGGCAATGCCAGAGGAGTAGGCATCCCCTCGATAACAAGATAAGCTGGTCCGGTGATAATTTTATTGTCAGGAATAACTTTTGATTTTCCAAAGCGAAACTCAAAATGGGGATGACTTTTATCGTTGCAGGTTGTATATGCGCCAGAACGGATATTGATTGAATTATCTGCCATTTTCTTCACTCTGGTACCATGCAGAAAACCTTGACCATCCTCTGTTACAACACTGCTGATAATTCCTTTTTTCGAATCAAAATTATAATTTAGTTCTTTTGATTCGAAAGTTTGGGTTTTGTCTGTAAATATCGGCATTCCAATAATTTTTCCTGTTGAATCCTCTACTCCCCGCGCATACACCTGATTGGTTTCAAAACTAAATTCAATGTATGCTGCTTCAAGTTTTATATCGCCATAATTAACCATGGCGTTACCATAGAGGTAAACTTTTCGATTTTTAAGGTCCTGTACGATTGAATCCTGGGCCGAACGCTCAACTTTGGATTCAAGCATCCGTTTGGCTTTTTTGACAAGAGTATCTGACACTATTATAGTATCTGAAGTTGGTTGAGGCAAAGTGTCTTTTTCTGTCTCAAAAGCACTAATTTGTTTTGATTCAACATTCTGCAGTGAAAATACTAAGTCGGTTTTGTTTGCGTTAACACTAGCTGAAGCCATTTTTTCGGCAGATGTATCTAAGGTATAAAAGAAATTCAAAAACACAGACATTGCTATCAGCAAAAGCTTTGTTGAAAAAAATGTCTGAAGAGAATGCACTGCCAATGTGGTTATAGATTAATTTTGTTCAGATTTTGATTATGAATTTCCGTCTGCAAATATACTTTCAAAAAGTGAATGACCGCGTGACAACTGTTGAACGTATGCTAAGCCTCTTTGTTGTGCTGTTTTTGGTATTTGGTTTCAATTCAAATGTCAATGCTCAAAAAGGCAGTAAAATTCGGACTGTTGTCATTGATGCCGGACATGGTGGCAGAGATCCAGGAGCAGTTGGAAAAAAATCAAAAGAAAAAGACATTGTGCTTGATGTTGCTTTGAAAACAGGAAGTTATATCAAACAAAACCTGCCGGATGTGAAAGTTATTTACACACGAAGCAGAGATGAATTTGTAGAAGTTCACAGGCGCGCTACTATTGCAAACGAGAATAATGCTGATGTATTTATTTCCATTCATTGCAATGCCGTAAAAGACACAAAAGTTTACGGTGCTGAAACTTTTGTGATGGGGGAACATCGGACACAGGCCAACCTGGAAGTTGCAAAACTTGAAAATGCCGCCATTTTGCTTGAAGACAATAACAGCGAAGAATATGGTGGTTTCGACCCCAACAGCACTGCTGCCTATATTGCATTATCACTCTATCAAAGTCAAAATAAAACCCAAAGTATTCAGCTTGCACAAAAGGTTCAGGAACAGTTTACAAAAAGGGTTGGACGAAAAGACAGGAGCGTACAGCAAGCTGGTTTTTGGGTGCTGTATCGCACAGCAATGCCCAGCATACTTGTTGAGCTAGGCTTCATTACCAATCCGGCAGAAGAGGAATTTCTCATGTCTGAAGAAGGAAAAGTTTATATGGCATCAGCAATATACAGAGCCTTTCGCGAATATAAAATTCAGTATGAACGAGAAAATGCTGTTCCACCAAAACTTACTCCCGAATGGGAAGAAGTATTAACCCAAAAGCCACAAGAAATATCGCAGGCCAGCAAACCTTCTTCTACGCCAAATCAAGCAACATCTGGCAATAACAATTCAGTTAAACCAACGGAGTCAACTGCATCACAACAAATCAAAAATGAAGTAATATATAAGGTGCAGTTTGCCACATTTCCACGTGAAATACCCCTCAACGACAGCAGGTTTAGTAAGATTACACAACCAGAAGTTTATTTTCATGATGGACTTCACAAATACACATCTGGTAATTTTACAAGTTTCAATGATGCCTCGGCACATCAGAGTCGCATGCGAAAAAATGGTTATGACGATGCTTTTGTTGTCGCTTTTTATAACGGACAACGCATACGCATTGATGAAGCAGCAAAACTTAAAAAATGATATTTGACGCAGTCATATCCTTTGTAGTATCTTTGTTGAGCATTTTCAGCCATCAAATTATGGTGATTTACAATACAACTTTTATCAAATGACTTTAAAAAACAGAAAAGTATACACAGTAGCTCTTTCTTTTGTTTTAGCACTGGTTTTATTTATTTGGGGCTTTAACTTCCTTAAAGGAAAAGATGTTTTTAACAAAGAACAACTTTATTTTGTTGAATATGATCAGGTGAATGGCCTTATCAGGTCAAATCCTGTTGTTATAAACGGTCTGAGAGTTGGGCAAGTTCGTGACATTTATTTTCATCCTTCATTAAACGGTAAGCTTATTGTTGTTATCGCACTTACAACAAAATTTCCTGTTCCCGACAACAGCATTGCTCGTATCTTCAGTTCAGATTTAATGGGATCCAAAGCAATAGAACTTCAACTTGGAACATCTAAGAATTACCTTCAACCAAACGACACTTTGAAGTCTTCAGTTGAAGCAAGTTTGATGGATGAGGTTAATGCTCAGGTACTTCCATTAAAAATTAAAGCAGAAACACTGCTTTCTTCAGTTGACTCGCTTGTTGTTATTTTGCAAACCATCCTTAACGAAAATGCTAAAGACAACATTTTTTCAAGTCTTCAAAGTGTTTCGGCAACAATACAAAATCTTGAACGAACAACCTTGGTCATTGATTCAGTTGTAAGTACAGAAAGCTCACGCATTTCTTCTATACTATACAATATAGAGCTTATAACGCGAAATTTTGAGCAAAACAACGGTGAGATTAACACTATTTTGAGTAACATGGCTGCCTTGTCTGACTCACTTGTCAAGGCTGATATTGGCTCTGTCGTTCAGCACGCCGATGCTTCACTTGCAGAACTCAACAAACTGCTTGATGCAATCAACCGTGGACAAGGTACAGTGGGGCAAATGATGCAAAATGACACCTTATATTATCAGCTTGAGAAATCGGCAGAAGAATTGAATAAACTTCTTGAGGACGTGCGCCTGAACCCAAAACGCTATGTGAAATTTAGTTTGTTTTAGTCAAACTTTATTTTAATTCTGAAAACTCTATTTCACTTTTGAAGGAGTTTTTTCATCTGTTTTCGTTGGCTCATCAAGAACAGGTCTTCTGAAAATATCCATTTTATCCGAAGGTCTCAGTTTATCCAGCCATTGAAAACCCCTGAGTTTCGACTCTTCCGGAGGAAGCTCTTCTTCAGGATACATCACTTCGCTTGGATTTGAATAATACGTAATGCCTTTGATTTCACTCTCTTCGAGCTTAATTAACATTGTACTCGATTTGGCAAGATTGATCCCAATCAGCGTCTTGTCCTCTTCACGTACCCAATAAATAGTTTGTGCATTTCCATCAACATAAATCCTGTCAAGTTCATTGTCTTCGAAGTAACCCACCATATTTTTCCCTTTAATCTGATTAAAGCCTTTAATTGTGTCACGGGAAACAATAAAAGCGCTGTTGTACATTACCAAAGAATCAAGTTGATCGTTTCGGGTTACAACATGCATTGAATCAGCAGTTAATTGGTTTTGATCTGACCAAAGAACTGGTTTTTTATACAAGCGCATTGTTGAATCAGCCATATGATAAGCCAATGAATCACATTTTCCCTGAAGACTTTTCCTGTAAAACCTAACCCCATAATAGGCCAACATTCGCTCTGCTTTTCTATCGGCGTTAAAAAACATGAAAAGTGTATCAGCATGCATAAACAAACTGTCGTTTTTATCATAAGAAATCACATAGGCTTGATCAGTAACATACGACCGGCCTTCATCTTCCCATATTTTGCCAACCTCACCTTTAATAATCAGTTTGTTTGTTGTATCAGTTATAACCACATTGCCTGCGGCATCTCCGAATCCGGTGTTGCGGTCATAGAAAAGTACGTCAGATTCAATGAGTTGTTCATTGGTTCTCATGCTTGTTTTCTGGCTGAGATGAGCATGGTCGCGTCCAGTGTCATACCACCCATATTCGCAATAGATTGTATTTTCTTTACCTCTGATGATTGTTGGCCCAAAAAAATATGATATCTCAGTCGTAGTATTATAAACCATCGTATCAGTGTAAGTGGTATAGTCAGGATTAATAAGTTCCACATCCTTAGCGAAATAAAACTCTTTTAGATCAGTCCGGTAATAACCTCTTTTGCTTTTCAGGATATTTTGTCCGCTTGTGATAACACCATTGTCAGGATATTTTGCGAGGCGTGTAAACCTGTTATAGATAAGATAGTTGGTTTCTAAAACAGTGGAATCATCAATCATTTTTACGTTATCGAAAAGCTCGGCCACCCGAGTTTCTCCATTGTATTTCAGCAGGTCGCTATAGATATTTAAAGTATCGCTCACTTTAATATGAACTTTTCCGAACGCATCGAAGTTCCTCGTTTTATCATTCAGATAGGCGCTATCACAATAAAACCAGGTTGAATCCTGCCGCAGAATTACATTTCCAATAAGCTTCTCAATGTCTTTTCCTGCCTGAATGTCGTATCGCTGAATACGGGCGCGTTCAACGTGAATTACTGTTCGCTGCTGTGCTTGAATCGTCGTTGACAACAACGCAATAATCACAATAAGCCCTAAAGATATTTTTTTAACAATCTGTTTCATAACGATGACAAAAATAACACTAAATCGCGAGTTTGCAGCAGCTTTTCGTTTTGTTCGGGCTAAATCTTATTTTGATGTGCTAGGCATAGAATTGACTAAGTCTAAAGAAGAAGAAATCCTTATCTCTGTTTCCATTATTTGAAGATATTAGTTTCTGTATTTTACTATTAACTGCTTCGGCAATAGCATTTGTTTCA
>JAUXMV010000070.1 GCA_030683155.1 Bacteroidales bacterium | reverse complement strand
CTCCCCTTAAAAATCATTAAGTCATAGTCATTCTGAGCGTTAGCGAAGAATCTAATAATCTAACCGGACGACAGTGATTATAATTATCTATTTCAAAGAAAAAAATGCCGATTTTGTATCTACAGAATTTCCACCAATCATCACTTCAAAATCACCTCTTTCAACGCCAAAGCTCATATCTGCTCTGTAAAATGAAAGCGCTTCCATGCCAATTTCAAAGCTTACCTTTTGACTTTCTCCCGGCTGAAGACTTATCTTTTTAAAGCCTTTCAGCTCTTTTACCGGACGTGCCACTGATGCAACTTTATCGTGGATATACAGCTGAATAACTTCTTCGCCGGCATAACTTCCAGTATTGGTGATATTTACAGAAGCAGTTAAAGTTTCGTTTTCTCCAATTGCACTTTTACTAAGTTCAACCTCACCATAGGCAAATGTCGTGTAACTGAGTCCAAAGCCAAAAGGATAGAGAGGCTCATTTGTTACATCAAGGTATTTTGTTGTGTATTTATTGTTGGCTTCAAAGGGCCTTCCGGTATTTTTCATGTTGTAATGAATAGGAATCTGCCCGACATTTTTAGGGAAAGTCACGGGAAGTTTGCCTGAAGGATTATAATCGCCAAACAAAACATCTGCAATGGCATGGCCTGTTGTTGTTCCTAAAAACCATGTTTCCAGTATGGCAGGGATGTTTTCATCGATCCAGTTGATGGTAAGCGGACGGCCATTCATCAGTACAGCCACGACCGGTTTTCCGGTTGCATGGATAGCTTCGGCCAACTGTTGCTGAACGCCGGGCAAACCAATATCAGAGCGGCTTGCGGCTTCACCTGACATCCAGTATGCTTCACCGAGGGCCAGAACAACGACATCCGCTTGGCGTGCAGCAGCGATAGCCTGTGCAAATCCATCTTTACTGTTTCCATCGATATCACAGCCTTGAGCATGCAAAATACGTGCATCTGGAACTCTTGCTTTGATACCTTCAAGCAAGGTAGTTGATTTTGCCCAGTCACCTGCAGCCGACCAACTGCCGATAAGATCTCTTCTGGATTCGGAAAGAGGTCCTATCACTGCAATGGTTTTTGTTGCCGGATTGAGTGGCAGCAACTGCTTTTCATTTTTAAGCAGAACGATTGATTTTCTGGCCACATCGCGGGCAGTTTCAATGAATTCGGGCGTCATAATTTCATTGGCTTCACGTTCAGTTGAACAATATCTGTAGGGATCATCAAATAATCCAAGAAGATATTTCACCTTTAGGATTCTTCTAACGGCAATATTGATAAGCTCTTCATCCACTTGTTTTGATTCAACGAGTCGCGCCAAAGCTGTATTATAAAATCCAGCCTGCATGTCCATATCCACACCTGCTTTTATTGAAAGCAGTGAAGCTTCCAGCGTGTCGCCGGCCACTCCGTGATACATAAGTTCCATGATGGAAGTATAATCTGTGACGACAAATCCTTCAAAACCCCATTCTTCGCGAAGTATTTCGGTCATAAGGTATTTGCTGGCAGTTGCAGGAATTCCGTTCAGATCGTTGAAAGAGGTCATGACAGTCATGGCACCGGCATCAAGAGCTGCTTTGTACGGTGGGAGATAGACTTCGCGCAACATTCGTTCCGACATGTCTACACTGTGATAATCGCGTCCGGCCTGAGAAGCTCCATAGGCTGCAAAGTGCTTTACGCAGGCCACGAGGGTATTGATATCGCTGAGGTCATCACCCTGAAAACCTTTTACACGGGCAGCAGAAATTAGTGAGGCGAGATAAGTATCTTCGCCGGCGCCTTCAACGATACGGCCCCAGCGCGGGTCGAAAGTGACATCTGCCATTGGCGCAAAAGTCCAGTGAAGACCTTCTGCAGTTGCTTCGATCGCTGCAATGCGGGCGCTTTTTTCGATAATTTCAAGATCCCAGCTTGCGGCTTCGGCAAGAGGCATAGGAAAAATTGTTCGGTGTCCATGAATAACATCATAACCAAAAAGCAATGGGATTTTCATCCGTGTATTTTCGATGGCCATTGTCTGCAATTTGCGTGTGTATTCAGCGCCATAAGCATTGAAAATGGAACCAACACGGCCTTGTTTAATATCTTCTTCGTATTCTTTGCGGATGAAGGCACCTGTTTGATCCATATCGCTGGTAAAGAGCGTCAACTGGCCGATTTTTTCTTCCAATGTCATCAGTGAAACAATGGAATCTACTTTTGCATCAATGCTATCAGCTGTTTTTTTTACTTTCGTCTGACACGAAAATAATGCTAAGCTGAGGGCAGCAATCAATAAGGGAAATTTAATTTTCATTTTCGGTATTTATTAAATTCTGAAATAATTTTCAATCAGTTTTTATCTTGAAAACCCCAATTTGTTAAGGGCTTCATTCACTTCGGGTGCCGACATAAAAAGATTCCAGCAAAGACCCGTCCGATGGTTCTCTATCATAACGATTATAGGTCCTTGATCTATAGCCAGATAGGAACTTGCCCACCATGCTTCACTTGGATTGAAGGCATCCCTGAAGCCATATTCTCCCCAGAGTTTGTCGCCAAGCACATAATAAAAGTGGCGCATTGCCTGCATTGACTCGTAAGGTGTATAAGGCATAGACGAAAGTGCAGCTGTGGGCGAAATTGTGCCGTTATCGCGTGTTGGTTCATGCACTCCATAGCCTGAGGGCTCATCGCTGGCAGTTAAACCCCAGCTCTCGGCACTGTATCCAAGATGCCCGCGTGGATTGATAACGCTGTGTTGTCTGTTAATAAGGCTGTGATTAACATTTTGCGTCCAGTAATTTGCATATTGATCGGTCAGGTTCGTTGGATTTATCCCAAGAAAAGAGTAATGACTGAAAAACAGAGGTCCGCCATAGTTGAAGCCAACAGGCAATGGAATGCCGTAGAAACTGCTTCCATTGATGATAGAACCATTGTTGGCCCAGCCTTTATGGTAAACAGGAGCTTGGATGGGATGTGTTACAGAGGTGGCTGCCATAACATATGTAATAAGGGCTTCGTTGTAACCGCGCACCTGCATATTCATAGCCCAGCCATGGTTTGGCGACCAATGCCAGTAAAGTACATCCTGCCCGCCGCGGGTGTACCAATCCCATTCTATTGTTTCGAGTAACTGATTTATTCTGTTGATAATAATAAGCTCTTGTGCTTGTGCAGGATCAAGATATTGTCTGACAGTGATCAGTCCGGCAGCCATAAATGAGGTTTCAACAAGGTCGCCACCATTATCAAATGTGCTGAAAGGCTGCACTCTTCCTGTATTACCATTCATCCAATGTGGCCATACACCATGAAAGCGGTCAGCCGTACTTAAAAAGCTTGTCACTTTTTCGAGATGAGCAATACCCTGTTCGCGTGTAATGAAACCTCTTTCAATCCCGATCGGAATGGCCATAATTCCAAAACCGCTGCCTCCAACAGTGACTATATCGCCAGAGTTGTTTCTTTCGCGGGCCATGCCGCTGACAGGATGTGCAAAATCATAAAAATACCGGAAAGTTTGTGCCTGAACCAAGTCAAGAAGTGCTTCATCATCAATGAAGGGGAACTTAGGCGTTGGATTCAGGCCTGTAATAAACTGATTGGAAAATCCGCTGAAAGTGGCGCCTGATATTGCTTGCAGGGAAGATGAAATGACAAGAAAATGACGCCGGTAATAGTCGAGCGGAGCTGTATTTTTTAATTCGATTGTTTTTTTATCAGTTGAAAGGCTCAGTGTAAAGTCAATATTGGGCGTAAACGAAAAATATTGCTTTATTTGTTCCTCTTTGACGGCATCAGAGAACTTTATATGCACAACGATGCTGTCATATTTAATGTCTTTTGGTCTGCGTGGTTGTCTGAAATCCAGTCCGTTAACAGTGATTGAGACCAATTCAATTGCAGGGGTTTCGGTAATAAAAACAAATTCGATACCCGGAAAACTTTCTCCTGCAACTCCCCTCAACTTATCAGCGACTGAAAGTACGTAAATGGTATTGAATTCAAGCGGGGTGTTTGGAGTGAGTGTGATCTCCTTTCCATCCTCAGAAAATGATTGTGTGGAAGGTACTGTTTGACCAGATTTGCGGATACTGATATGCTGAGCAGCTGAGGCAACATCAATAGCGTTTGAAAAAGCAATGGTAATTGATGCGTTTGCAGAAACATTTTTGGTTGTGTCACTTAGGTTAAAAGAAGAATTTCCAACTCTTACAGTGGATATCTGTATTGAACCTGTGGGTGTTTCAGGTTTATCTTTTTTACAAGAGATAAAAAACAAGAACAAGAAAGTTGGGAGCAAAACCCATTGAAAATTCTTCATATTGAATAACTTAAAAAAACAGGGAGGGTGACAAGCGTCACCCTCACCTGTATTAAACAAAACTCACTAACACTTAAATTAAGGTTTTTCTGAATTGTACATTAACTGTATTTCATTATCTGTAAGCACTTTGTGGAAGAAACGAACGTCGTCCAGCTGTCCTTTAAAGTGATTTGCTTCAGGGAAAGTATATCCACCCCAGGTTTCACCGGCCCACATCGATCCAGCTCTTGATTGAATAAATCCGAAAGCAAGTTCATTCTGTACGTCAGGCATTTGTCCGGCATACTTAATGCCTTTAGCTGTCTTTTTTGGTGCATCATCAGGCCAGAGGTTGAAGTCGAAGCTCTTCATTTTTTCACCGTTATAATAAAGGGTTCCTTTTTTGGCATCTCCATTATAGGTATAGGTTACGTGCAGCCACTTTTCTTTTAACATTGCAACCATGTCAGGCTGTGATATGGATTTCGCAAAATCCCATCCCTGCCATCCACCGTTGGCATTGTATGTAGCTTCACTTGGGAACCACATATCTTCGGTTTCAGTTGTTCCGTCTGCCATTTCATAGCGAATAGCAAATTTAGCACCATCAAGACCACCAAACATTTCGAACTGAAGACCATAGAAAGCACCAAGTCCAATAACAAAATGACCTTTACCCTGATCTACTGCTTTTACCCAGAAAGAAAGCGTAAGATTTTTGGTGTTAATCAGCTGATCACCATTTGGAATTTCAATGATACTGGTAGTACCATTGAAAGTAGCGGCTTTACCGGCAGCCGCATTGCGTGATGCAGTATAAGAAACAGCAACAACTCCATTTGCAAGTGGATTGAAACTTCCGGCAACGTCGTTGGCATTGTCTTCAAATGTCCAGTGTGCAACTACACCTGCAGGGGCAAAAGTACCAATGGTAGTGAAAGTGCGTTCAAAAGCCGTAAGAGGCTTAGCATCAGTTGACAGGATAGCACCTGTAAATGACAGTTTATACAGGGTTCCGGTACCCAGAACAGTTTTTGGTTTCACAGTGATCGTTTTACCTGAAACTGTGAGCACAACTTCGATATCAGTATTGTTATAATTCTGAAGAAGTTTCACATTTGCAGTTGTTGCAGTGGCAGGGTCAACATCGGCGGAGAATGTTGCAACAATTGTGGGCTCAACAGGCACGGTGTTTGGTGAAGTAGCGCCGTTAAGGTCAATAGTACCGGCCAACAAAGTAGCCAGCGTCATGTCTACGGGGTCGTCATCTTTTTTACAACCCTGAAAAATCATCGCTGACACAGTGAGTGAAAGCATGAGGAAGATCAACATTTTTTTAGTTTTCATAGCTTTTAAAATATTAAATAAAACAATTATTGAGGTTAGTTACCAATTTGGGTTCTGTGTTAATGTGCCCTGAGAAATATCCATTTCATTCTGTGGGATAGGAAGCAATTCATGTTTTCCCGAAACAAATCCGAGAGGGCCAAGAACAGCTGCTGCTTTGTTTGTCCTTACCAAATCCCAGAACCGATGTCCTTCGAGGGCAAGTTCATAACGTCGTTCATTGAGAATTATGTCGCGGAGGGCATCTTTATTTGTTGTGGTTATGTCAGGCAATATTGCAGGATTGCCGTTACGGGCTCTTTCACGCACTTTATTAAGGTAAATGTGCGCGTCAGCAGGTTTATTGTTTTCATTGAGTGCTTCGGCTGCCATCAGTAAAACATCAGAGAAACGGATCAGCCTTCTGTTGTGACCGAACTGTGAAGCTGTATTCGTTCCGGGGATCCACACTTTTTGGTTGTAACATTCACGTTCAATGATATTTCCATTGTTGTCATAAACAAAATCTGGTGTTGTACCATCACCTTGAATGGTGATTCCATCAAGCACTTCTCCAAGGTCGATGATCGTTGCATCCATGCGTGGATCAGCTGCATCAAATGCAAAACGCAGGTTTTCTGAAGGCCTGTTAAAACCCCATCCGCGGTTTGGAGTGCCGCGTACGCCCTGTGTATTGGCATATTGATTGCCAAGTGCACTTTCAAGTTCAAAAGCACCAATTTCAAAAACTGACTCAACTCCATGTTCGCCTTCGCGTGAATTGGCATGAGAGAATTCAGGCTCCAGATCATAATATTCAGTGCCATTAATAACCTCAAGAGCATACTTTTCGGCATTCACAAAATCATTTTTAAAAAGATAAACCTTTGCTAACAGCGCTTTAGCAGCACCTTTGCTTGCCCTTCCCAACTCCATGCTGCTATAGGTGCTTCTTTCGGGAAGCCTTGCCACAGCATACAGCAAATCGGTTTCGACTTGTGCATAGATTTCTGCAGCTGTCGAGCGAGGAACCTTCAAAGGAGGAGTTGTAGTCAAAACAAGCGGAACACCACCCCAGGCGCGAACGAGATCAAAATAAAACAAGCCGCGCAGAAAACGTGCTTCTGCAATATAACGTGAGCGAATATTAGTATCCATGGCAATCAAAGGGACTTTCTCTGTTACCACATTTGCTCTTTTTATACCTTCGTAAAGTGTTGACCACCAACGGTCAAGTCCATCCTGTGTTGAAGTATGCGTGAAATTATCATAAGGACCAACGGTGTTGAGGGCATCATTTGGATTGCTTCCCTTATGCGCATCATCCGACATTATATCCAGAATTGGAAAACCACCTGAATGATAATGCCATCCGCGTATTGTGGCATAAACAGCGTTTGTTGCCAGCTGTGCATCAGCAGCACTGGTGGGAAAAGCTTCCTGAGTAAGTTCACCCTGAGGCTTGATGTCTAAAAAATCCTTGCAGGAACTGATCGACAAAACCATTACCAGAATTGAGATATATTTAAATGTTTTCATAGTATTCATTTATTAAAAGTTGATATTCAAACCGACAGAGTAGACTGCAGACAGCGGATAGACACCATTGTCAATGCCGTTTGAAAGTACATCGTAACCACCGATTTCGGGTGTGTAGCCAGTATATTTTGTAAGGGTATACAAATTGGTTCCTTTAACATAGAAACGCACATTCTGAAGCTTAATTTTTTCAACCAGTTTATCAGGAAGTGAATACCCAAACATAAGATTGCGGAGTCTGAGGAAAGACCCATCCTGAATAAAATAGTCGGACGGGGTGTAATTATACCCGCCAAAAGATGGCCTTGGCACTGTGTTGCTTGTACCTTCTCCTGTCCATCGGTCTCTCAGATATCCTTCAAAATTGTAGGGGTCAGGACGCACAACGTCTTTCCCGTTGAAAATCTTATTCCCGGTTTGACCTTGAAGATCGAGTGAAAAATCGAAGGCTTTGTAGGCAAGCTCGAAGTTTATACCAAAAATAAATTTAGGAATAGATGAACCAATATACGTTCTGTCAAGACCATTGATTTTACCGTCATCATTGACATCTACAAAACGCAGATCGCCAATCCCTGCAAGTGATTGATGCGGATAAGCATCTAACTCAGCCTGGTTTTGAAAAATGCCATCTGTTACATATCCATAAAAAGCGCCGATAGGAAGTCCTACGCGACTTAAAGTAACCGGTTGACCGTTGCCGAGATAACCTCCCATAAGCACTGAATCGATACCACTATTGCCGCCTATAGCAAGTACCTCATTGTAAATGGTTGATCCAAGGACACCTACGCTATAGGTAAAGTCACGTTTGGTTTCCCGCCAGCGGATATTGAGTTCAATGCCGCTGTTTAGGACGGACGCAGCATTATAAGTAACACGTTGCCCTTGTCCGTTACCCAGATGACCTGGTGTTGCTAGGTCAATTAAAATATCGTTAGTAACTCTTCTGTAATAGTCAAATTCCCCTGTCAACCTGTTGTTGAGCACGCCTACCTCAAGTCCGATGTCAGTTTGTGTGGTACTTTCCCAAATGAGATTTGGGTTTCCACTTTTGCTATAAGTTGCAGCAGGATATGAAGCATCAGGATTAGAAAAAACTGCATATAGCGCTGAATTCACAGTAGAATACTGGTTAAGATAGAGTATTTTTTCATTCCCAATCATACCCCAACTTGCCCTGAGCTTTAGAACCGTAAGAATTGGAAATTCTTTCATAAATGCTTCATTGGCAATGTTCCATCCGGCAGCAAAAGAAGGGAAGTTTGAGAAACGGTTTTCTGGAGCAAACTTTGATGATCCGTCACGACGGAATGTAACTGTAAAAATGTAGCGGCTGTCATATGAATAGTTGGCGCGCGCCAAAACCGACATCATACTGTAGTACAATCCAGCGTCAACGCCATTTCCAATACTTTGCCAAGTATTGATATTATTGGCTTCGTCCATGATGTATGCAGGCAGGATATACCAGAAATCACTGTCATCACGAATGATGTTGCGGCCTGATAAGTTAAAAAACTCTGATCTTGATTTTTGCATAGTAAATCCCGCAACACTATTGATGCTATGCTTTCCATAAGTTTTTATGTAGGAAAGTGTGTTTTCCCACAGCCAGTTAAGATTCTCGCTGTTTCCTTTGTTGAGGTTACTGAATTGGTTATCTTGCTGAGAAGCAGTTCCATCAGGATTGTATACAGTATAGGCAGGGGTGAAGCTGGTTGATTTATTGTAAGCCGCATCAATACCGAAACTGGATTTTAAGGTAAAATCTTTGCGGATTTTTGCTTCGGCAAAAACATTTCCCACACCACGCAAGCCATTGTTGAAACTGTTTGAATATTCCAAATCGGCCAAAGGGTTGCCAACGTTGTAAACAACACCAAAACTGCCGTCTGCATAGTATGGTTCGAGCAAGGGCTGAGCGCGATAAACGGAGTAGGTAACACCCGGAGCATTTCGCTGCTGGTAAGGAGCCACTGTGATATTGTTTCCAAAAGTTACATTGTTAAAAAGGCGGTAAGTATTGTTCAATTTCAGCGAAAGCCTTTGATAATTTGACTTTGGAATAATTCCATCTTGCTGAAAAAGACCTATGCCAACATAATAATCAGTTGCAGGTGTTGAACCTGAGATTGAAAGTTGATGATTCTGCATAGGTGCAGCCCTGAAAACCAGATCCTGCCAGTCGGTATTCGGAACAGCATCAACATTATTGAATGAACCGGGTCTTATTTCATTGGAAATAGTTGCAAATTCTTTGCCTGACAATAAATCAATTTTTTTCGCAAGCTGTTGCATGCCGTATTCACTTGAAAGGGTAACAACGGGTTTTCCTGCTTTACTTGCGCCTCTGTTTGTGCTGATAAGAATCACACCATTTGCGCCTCTGGAACCGTAAATGGCTGTCGCAGAAGCATCTTTGAGCACCTCCATCGAAGCAATATCTCCGGAACTCAGGAAAGAAATGTCATCCAAAATAAATCCATCAACAACATATATTGGTGCTGAATTATTGAAAGTTCCAACACCTCTTACGCGCACAGAAAGCCCGGCACCCGGAGCACCACTTGTGGTTGTAACCTGAACACCGGTTACTTTTCCCTGAAGGGCTTGTGTAGCATTATTTGAAGTAATCTTTCTGATATCTTCTGATTTTATAGAGCTGACCGAGCCTGTGAGGTCGCTTTTGCGCACTGTGCCGTATCCAATAACCACAATTTCATCAAGCATCATTTTCGATTCTTTCAATACAATATTGATGGTTTGACGACCGGAAATTTCAACTTCCTGTGTGTCAAAACCGGTGTAGGAAAAAATCAAGAAACGATCGCCAGCTTGAAGATCAATGACATATTTGCCATCAAGATCACTGGTAGTTCCGCGGGTTGAGTTTTTAATCACAACATTGACCCCGGGAAGGGTTTCGCCGGTTTCAGCCGTCGTAACAACACCTCGCACTTGCGTTTGTGCAAAGCTGCCGGCAGAAAGCAGTAATGCTACTGTTGTTATCATTATGATTCTCATAAATGACAGCAAATTAGGTAGTTTTCGATTCATAAATTGGTTTTTAAAGTTCAAAAAATATCTTTTTATTTTAAAGCCGCATCTAACCATCCACCAGTGAAGCCAGCTTTTTGCAACCCTTTTATAATATATGGATTCTTTTTCATCAGATCCCAGATAAGACCTGTTTGATAATTTTCAAGCATAATGAGTATTGGTCCCTGATCGATACCGATATAATCTTCATTGAACCAGCCTTCCTTGTCGTAGCTTAAATTGAATGCATCTTTAAAGCCATACTCCTGATAAAGTTTATCACCAAAAGTTGTTCTCATGGTATAAAGTGCATTCAGACTTTCTTCAGGTGTGAAAGGAATTGAACCTCCGGCAGCAGTTGGTGTAATTGTTCCGTCGTCGTGTTCGTAGCCCGCGGCAGCGCCTCTAGCATGGTAAGTTTTAAATTGGATTTCCTGTCCTTTCCAGATTCGCATTTCATTTTTTGGACCATCACAAGCTGTCAAGCCCCAGATATTTTCGTTGTAGCCTTCAAATTTTTTGGGATTATCAATGCAATAGGCTCTGTTGGCTAGTGTTGCACGCCTTGAGTTTTCAAAATAGTCGATGCCCTTTTCTTTCATATACGAATCCTGAATTCCTCTGAAATCAATAAACATATGTGAATATTGATGACCAAAAAGAGGTCCGAAATTAACATGTTCGTAGCCATAATACTCTTTCCATTCATAGGTAGAGACCCAGTTTTCCCATGAGTGATCCGGAATAGGGTGCGTAGGTGAGCCCATTGCCATAACAAGCAGAATCATTGCTTCATTGTATCCATCCCAGCTTGATGTTATAAACCCAGACTCCGGCTTCCATCCCATCGACATGGTTGGATTTCCATTCATAGCCCAGTTCCAGTCAGCACGCAGATAAAGTGAATCGGCCAACTGCCTGATTTCAGTTTCGATTTCATTGTCAGCATCAAAATAAGATTGGCAAACCAAAATGCCGGCAAAAAGCAAACCGCTGTCGATGGTTGACAATTCAACATTCTTGTATCTGGTTCCACTTCCGTAGTTCAGAAAATGATAATAGATTCCCTGATAACCTGTTGTTCCAGATTCTTCTGGTCCTTGTTTGCTGTTCCATAACCATAACAGTGCTTTCCTTACTCTTTCGGCTCCTTCTTCACGACTGATGTAATTGTTTTCGACACCTATTATATAAGAAGGTAATGCAAAACCTGTAGCTGCAATGCTGGTGAAGTCTTTTGTCGGATGTCGGTCATCTGTTTGAAAGTTAACAGTATCAACCACTTCCCAAAAAAAGTTGAAAGTACGGAATTTTAGATCTTTAGCGAATTCCTCTAGTACTTTAGCGTCAATAGCATTAATGGTAGCTTTCTTATTGTCTGCACATGACATGAACCCGAGCATTGCGGCTAAAAACATTAAAGAAAGAAATCGATTTTTGAATACTTTTTGAAAAAAATCTTTCATAATCTATGAATATGTTGCGACATAAAAAACGACTTTGTTAATTTTCAGTTAAAATTAGTTCAAAATGCAAACGATTGCATTATTTTTACATCAACTTGGTTACTTCATGCTAAAAACGGTCTTAAAACGTACCTCAATATGGCTACATCAAAAATTATTATATTTCATATATCATTTAATAGCAGTAGTTTAAATTGATTTGAAAATTACTATCCATAAATTATTATTTTACTTACCGAATTATAAATTGGTTACAACTTCGCAATATTTTGTCCTAGTAAAACTTTTTATTGTTTCTTGAATTAAAATGTATCCAAATGATTTCAACCGTTTCGAGGTAATTTGTTTTTTGTTTTTAATGGATCAACACTGTTTTCAGCTTTATTTTTTGAATTGAATTATTATCTCAATTTTGAAAGTTAATTTCTATTTTTTTGAGAACAGTTTGAAGTTGGAGAAAAAGTATGTTTCTTTCTTGTAAAAAAAAAGAGCCGTAGATATATAACTACGACTCTTTTTCCGGCTGGTTTGTTTTATTTTGCAATTGAGAGTGTTTTACTAAGAGTGTTAACGCCACCTATGTTTTTTATTACGATCTGATAAATATATATTCCTGAAGGAAGTTCTGAAATGTTAACAGCTAAAACTTGTTTTCCAGCTGGGTAAGCTGCTGATGGAATACCCAGCGTTTTTTGACCCAGCGTATTATACAGGCTAATTGACACTTCAGAGTGTATTGGTAAGTCAAAAGCAATGTTTAAATTACTGTTTGCTGGATTAGGATAAGCCACATGATATATTTCACTTTTACTAATTGGGAAGTGCTCTGATTCGTTTAGAATATTTGCAACACCAGATCCAATTATTTCCTGATAGATATAATTGTGGCCTGCGTCATTTAAATGTATGCCATCGCCAGAGTTATAAATTGGTTTTATTGTACCATCCAGCTGAGCAAGTTCATCGAATATATTGACTGCTTTGGTGGTGTATGTATTAATGATAGCTGTTCTGACATCCATTAAATTTTGAAGTTGAACCGGATTTGTGAAATTTCTTGGCTGTGTTGTTGTTACTCTGTAATCTACATCAGCCGCGGTTGAAAGATTGATAATGGTTTCGAAATTCTCCATTTGTTCAGTAATTGTGTAGTTATTAGCAGCATCATTGCTGGGAAGGTTTATAATAATTGCCCAGGGATTGTAGCTTAGTGCGCGGGTTATATTATTATTTGCTGAAGGTGCTGGCCGTCCTGTAGGTGGTATAAATCCAGTTGGCATGACGTGGTATGAAGTGAAACCTCCTACAGCCAGATTTACAACTACAGTTTCAGGATCAATGTTTTGAACATAGCTCCTGAATAATCCTACCCATGACGCAGCTGCACTCGAAGCTCCTGCACCTGCTGCCGTAGATGAGCCTAAAACGACAAAAACCGGACGATCATTGCCATTAATTACTTCACCTTCGACCCTTACATCGTCCAAATATATAATATGTTGGGTGGCATCAGACTGATTCTGGCTAAAGAAAATGGTTTTAATTCTGGTCAAATCTGAAGTAAGTGGGTTATCAATGAATACTTGAACCGGTATTCTAAGTTCAGTCCATGTGTTGGCTTGAATATCACCAACCATTGTCCCCAAAGGAATCTTTTCAGTTTTACGATTTGAAAGGTCTTCAAGATAGATATAAGGCATTATTGAACTGCTCCAGCCATTTTCACTGAATACTTTAATACTTAATGTGTCCATCACAGTGAAATCATGACCCAACCAACCCGGGCTAGCAAGTGCAATTGCCCAGTTGCCACCTTCAACAGATTTGTAATTGAGCTTAAGTGAATAGTTTCCAACTAGTGCGTAATCCGTTGATACTGGCCATTTTGACCCAACTATTTCAAGTGTGCTTGGTGCAGTGACGGTCCCCCAGCTTGGATCATAAAAATCAGGCGTTGGACTGTCACTAAAGAAGACAATATCCTGGTTGATATCCTTTTCTTCTACAATACTAAACATTTCGGCACTGACAGCAGTGGAGCCTGACACAATATCGGTTAACTTTATCAAGCATTGGTCTGACACCAAATTGGGTAATTGCCAAAAGTAGTTTCCGTTTGAAGTAGGAAAACCTTCCTCTAGAATGACCCAATCATCTCCATTGTTGCTAGTATATTCGATTTTTAAATGATTGATATTTTCAACTGAATACATAATGACTTTGGTGCTGTTCTTTTCCCATTGTTGAAAACCATTCGGCGAAATAATTGTAACTATATTGGTAAGTGGAACAATTGAAAACAAGCCGCTTTCAGATAAAACGGATGAGTTCGATACGTCTGTAATACGCATTTTTGCTGAGTTTGTCAAGTTGGCATTTACCAACCAATTAAAGTTTCCATCCGAAGCAGGAATGTTTTCTGCCAACGTTGCATAATCTGTTCCTCCATTTTCTGAGAACTCAATTTTTACGTTTTCAACAAGACTGCTTGTCCAGGTAATTTGCTGCACTGTTTGCTGAGCCCAGTTTTCTCCGCCCGAAGGGGTCACCAATTGTATCTGATGCTGTCCTGAGTTCACAAAATAGTATCTTACAACCCTGTGATTGCTGTAATCAGCCACCCAAACATTTCCTCGTGCTTCATCAACATACATGGCACGGGGCGTATTGTAATTCGATGCTGAAACAGGGTTGCCTGCAGTACCGGTATTGAAATCTGGTTGACCCCAAATATAGTCAGCTGGTGCACCATTGGGCAAGAATGCTGCTTGCTCAAAAACAACAATCCGGTGGCTGTTTTCTTGTATCACATACAACCGACCTGAGTTATCTCCTGTAACAAATCTGAGATTCGTAAATCCACTCTGTGTAACCGCGGATACATCAGAATTAAAGTCTGTCTGGCCAAGAACTCCATCAGCCGGAGCGCCATTGCTGAGGTTGCGTGCATTATCAAATCTGAGTACACGGCGGTTGGCTGCATCACTCACCCATAAACGACCTGCAATGTCAACATAAACATCATTTGGATTCTTCATGCCTGTTTGTGTCGTAGCGCTTACTGCCAGTCCGAAATCAGCTTGACCCAGCACTGCATTGGCTGCTGAACCATTGGGCAAAGCTGCAGCGTTTGCATAAAATACTACACGATGGTTACTCCAGTCGCTTACCCATAAAGTTCCAGTATAATCAATATATAGTCCTACAGGGCCTCCAAGTTTTTCGGCTGAATTTCCGTTGCTGTTTGTGGTGAAGTCAGGCTGTCCGAGTACTCCATTGGCTGCACTTCCAGAGGCAATCGTGGAGGCATCATCAAAGCGTAAAACACGTTTATTTCCAAAATCACCTACCCAAAGTCTGCCCTGAAGGTCAATGTGAACACCTATAGGATTGTTAAACTTACTGTCAGTAATGCCACTACTGTTTGAAGTGAAATCGATTTGTCCTAAAACAGCTTCAGCGGCAGCACCA
>JAUXMV010000067.1 GCA_030683155.1 Bacteroidales bacterium | reverse complement strand
TTGCGTGCGCTTGTGCAACTGTTTGACTAGGCGGCTATGTTTCATTTGCATAGAGCCCTGCGCTATTATCTCTATCCGGCGCCTGTTGACATGCGCAAGAGTTTTTACACCCTGAGCGGAGTAGTGACAAACACGATGAGCCGAAACGTGCTGAGTGGCGAGGTGTACATTTTTGTAAACAGGCACCAGACCATCATGAAGATACTGCACATGGAATACGGCGGCTTGGTCATCTATCACAAAAAGCTCGACAGCGGAAGGTTTAAACTGCCTGCATTTGACCAAAACACCCCTTCCTTAACAGTCAGCTGGGAAGATTTGGTAATGATGATTCAGCAGCTAGAACCAAAGCGAAAAAAGTTGCAAAAAAAGTTGCAAAACCCTTGATTTTATTGACTTTTTCTGCTGTGTAATTGAAAAAGTTTTCGTACTTTTATCTCCTGAAAACAAAGGAATACAGCAGAATTTTATGCCGGAAAACGACGATTTCACAGGAGCACTTTTACAGCAGATAGATGAGCTATATCTGGAGCTTGAACGTTACCGTCAGGCTGATCAGGGTGCACTCGAAGAGGCGCAAAACAAAAACCGGCATTACGAAACGCTCGTCAAAGAAAAGGACGACAAAATCAAACAGCTGACAGATCAGCTGGCCTGGTATCGCCGCAAGTTCTGGAAACCCAACAGCGAGCGCTATATTCCACAAGATCCTAACCAACGAAAGATCGACTTTGAGGGATTAGAGATCATCGAACAAGAGCAGACGCTCATTCAGGAAGCACAAAAAGAGATTATCTCCTATGAGCGCAGGAAAGCTGTTAAAAAGGACAAGCCTGTTCGCTTGCCTTTGCCCGAGCATCTGAGGCGTGAACAGCGGATCATCGAACCCGAAGGAATTGATGAAAACTGGATTCGCATTGGACAAGAGGTAACTGAAATGCTTGAACTCAAGCCAGGCGAACTATTTGTGTTACAGATCATTCGTCCTAAATATGCCTTAAAGAAAAGCCTTCAGCTGGCCAATGAGCAGGCACTGGATGCAGAAGAAAAAAGTCCTGTTGTGATCGCTGCGCTTCCTTTGCTACCCATCGCCAGAAGCAATGCCGGCGCCAGTTTGCTGGCATATCTGCTGATTGGTAAATACCATTATCATATTCCTTTTCACCGCCTGATCAAAATACTGCAGCAACCAGGACTTTCATTATCCGCTTCAACGGTAAACGGGTGGTTTATTGCGAGTATTGACCTTTTAAGGGCCTTGTATTACCGATTAAGAGAAACGGTCTTAACAACGGATTACATCCAGGTCGACGAAAGCACAATTCCGGTTATCAGCGACAAAAAGAAAGGAACGGCAAAAGCCTATCTTTGGGTGGTGCGTTCGGTGATGGAAAAACTGGTCTTTTTCCATTACGACAAAGGCTCAAGGGCACAAAAGGTTGTTGTCTCATTGCTGCATGATTTTAAAGGAGCTGTTCAAACCGATGGCTATGATGCTTATACCATTTATGAGCATAAAAAAGGCGTGTTGTTGCTGGGTTGCTGGGCACATGCCCGTAGAAAATTTACGGAAGCATTAAAAGAAGATGCCAAAGGCGCGCAGTATGCTTTGGATCAGATTGGACTGATCTATAAGGTGGAAAGCATGGCTGATGACCAGCAGCTTGATCCGGCGCAGCGGGCTGAGTTACGTGCAAGGCTTGCTTATCCTGTGCTGACAGCTTTTGAAAAATGGCTTATTGCTTATTTTCCCAGAACCATACCCAAGGGCAGGATGTATAGAGCTGTATCTTATACTTATAACCTATTCCATCGCTTGTCGCGGTATCACCTGGATGGCAGGTACCAGATTGATAACAACCTGGTCGAGAATACCATTCGTCCTCTTGCAATCGGCAGGAAAAACTATTTGTTCTGCGGAAACCACGATGCTGCAGAAAACGCAGCTGTGATTTATTCACTCATAGGGTCATGCAATGCCTGTGGTGTGGACCCGCAGCAGTGGCTGCAGGATGTGCTTACCCGACTTCCTTATTACAACAATGATTACAGCAAAGACCTGGCTGAGCTGCTTCCACACAATTGGAAAGCTTCCAAAAGTTTCTAAGAAAAGCTAAACTTTCTTAGAAAAGCTTAGAGCAACAACCCTTCTTTCCAACTTCTTTCAACTTTTCTGAAAGAAACTTAGAAAATATTAGAATCTTGGGATGTAGCAGGCCGAAGGCTTACTTCTGAGCATCGTAAGACTGAAATCAACAGTAGTTGTTTCACCGTTTTCGATGACAACATTTTCAACCATTTGATCTGCAATATAGGGATGTGTGGTCGTAACTGTGTAGCTTCCGGGCTCAAGGTCTAAAGTGTAAGTTCCATTGGCCAAAGGGTTTACTTCCAGTCCACCAGCAGAAATAACAATTTCCGTTGCATCAAGCATGTCGCCTTCAATCGTAACAATACCAGCTAAAATGCCTGCACCAGACACAGGACCGATTTCACCATTGGGTTGAAGATTTTGCGCAAACAATTCAACATCGCCCGTGCGGTCATCCTCCCAGACAAAAACCCATTGATTGCTTTTGAAAGAAGATATCCCGGCATGGACTTTTGTAGATTGCACTGAACTTATCATTGTTTCATTCGGCTCCCACACAAACTCACCGTTGCTGTTTAACCTTACTGCCCTGAAAGAGGTTTCAACGCCATTAAAATAGTGTTCATAAACCAGAATCACATCATTTTCGATTGGCACAGTGAATTGCGGTAACAATGCCTGATTGCTGACCGGAAATATTTCCTTGCCAAAAATGCCCCACAGAAGGCTTCCTGAAGGACTGATTTTTTGGCCGAAAATACCCCATAAGTTCTGGTCTCCATTCACTTCATTCCAATAAACATATACATTGGGATCGTTATCAGGTTTTGCAAGCAGTGGATAAAACTGATTGAAACCATCATTCTCAGAAACCTTTACACCATTGGCCTGAAATTGTGGCTGTCCGTTCTCGTTAATATGCTGCAACCATGCAGAAGCAATCGTTCCGCTGATGCGGTAATCGGGCCAGACAACATAAAAGCCATCGTTTCCATCGCTCTGCATCGACAAAATCTGTGTCCATGCCGTAACATTTCCGGCATTGCTGATAATAGCATTTGAAGGCCATGCCGGTTGTCCTGAACTATTGAAACGTTGTGCTAAGATATGTCGCGTTGGCGCCCATGCAGGGCCGCTGTCTTCAAAAAATTTCATTAACACCTCGTCAGCTCCGACAGGCATAAGCTGCGGCCAGCTATAGCGGTTGGTAGAACTCATCGTAATTCCGTTGGCTCCCCAGAGTTTTTCTCCTGAAGGGCTCAGTTTTTGGCGGATTACGACATTATCTGACTGCCAGGCGATGACAACATTGTTAGCATTGGTAACAGTAACCTTTGGCGAAACATCAAAACTACTGCTGTTTGACAGCATAATTCCATCGGCGCCCCAAACAAATTCACCGGAGGGAGAAATCCTGTAAGCCACAATATTGTTGTTACCACCCGATCTGATATCCTGCCAGGTGAGTATTGCGTGATTTTCGTTGTCACATGTCATATCCCAGTCGGTTAACCAGGTCATTGAGGGATGACTGCTGATCAGAATTCCGTTGACAGGCCAAAGCATATTTCCCTGACTGTCAAGTTTTTGCAAACGTACATTGTAATTACCGTTTTCATTGGAGAAAAATCCAACATAATAGTCGCCATTTTCACAAACAGCAATTTTAGGTATAACCTGATCGCCCACGAGGTTGGTAACCTTAAGGTTTTCAGCAGGATCGCTACTCCATTGTGCTGTTGTGTTTAAAGCTGTTATAGCAATAAGCAAAAACAAAGTATATAACTTTTTCATTTTGGGTAATTTATTACAAATGTATGAAAGATTTCAAAAAAAATAAAGTGGTAAAACGTTTTAGAATTTTTGTATGATTATACAAAGTCTGGTAAGAGAAAAATGTCGACCTGAAGGTATTTTAAACCAAATTCATTTGTGTCAGGATTGTTGCAATATTTACTAAGTGTAAGATTGTAAGTATTTTAGATACATAATACTGATAGCATTTCCGATTTAATTCAAACAAGAAATATTATAATTTCAGGCTCAAAGTCTTTAGGTATTTTTGGAAACACGAGCTGGCCACAATTGATTTATTCGTTAATTTAGCAGTCTTATAATTCATGGGATGGTTACTTGAGGTTTTTCGTAACAGACTATCATTGGTTGTAAGACTGAAAATGGAATTTAATTACTGAATAGTTTGAAATAAGACAATTGATTGTGAGATACAGGTTCAAAAAAAAGGAAAGATTAATAGCACTAAAAAAAAGAATTGCTAGAATACCACTAATTGTTAGTATTTTGGCCATTGTTGCATTTTTATACGACTTCGGTTTTGAACACGAACCTTACATAAAGAGTTTTTTACATACAGTTTATTTGTCATCCATTTTTGTTGGAATAATTTCAATAGCAGCCCGATATTTTTTTAAAGATTATCGCCCTAGATTAAAAAGCGCTCCTTTCGACTTCTTACTAATACTTTTTTTATCATTTTTTCTTTTAAAGCAATTTGGATATTTCTTTTACGAATCTATTAGTATTCTAAATCATAGAATTTGGATTTACTTTGCCATTTTCCTTGTTTTCTTGAGGGAGTTCTCAGCAATAAGATTTAGTTTTAAGAAGGCACACCTAAATCCTGCTCAGCTTTTTGTATTGAGTTTCCTTATTATTATCATTCTTGGATCCTTTCTTCTCTTGCTTCCAAGGGCTACTGTTACTAAGTTTAGTTTAATAGATGCGTTATTTACTTCAACAAGTGCGGTTTGCGTAACCGGTCTGGTTGTTGTCGATACAGGAAGCTTTTTTACTGAGTTCGGACAATTAATAATTGCATCGTTAATACAGGTTGGAGGTCTTGGTATTATGACTTTTGCTAGCTACTTCAGCTATTTCTTTAAAGGAGGTTCTTCATACGAAAATCAACTTGCTCTTAGGGATATAACAAATGCAGAAAAGGTCTCAGAAGTTTTTTCAGTTCTAAAGAAAATTATTCTCATAACATTTCTTATCGAGGGAATTGGTGCAGTATTAATCTTTAAAACTCTTGATAGTTCAATAATTCCATCTCTCTACGACAGAGTTTTCTTTTCAGGATTCCATGCCATATCAGGTTTTTGTAATGCAGGTTTCTCAACACTTCCAAATAGTTTTTATGAGACTGCATTTCAATTTAACTATCCGCTACATTTGATTGTTGCTTTTCTAATCATTATAGGTGGGATAGGTTTTCCAATTGTTTTCAACCTTTTCAAGTATTTGAATTCAAAAATATTGGCTACATTTCAGTCTTTGCTCCGCCATAAAAAAGTAATAACTACTCCAAGATTAATTAATGTGAACACACGAATAGTTCTTTTTACATCATTTTTGCTAACAGTTTTTGGAACAATCACATTTTTTATACTTGAGTATGATAACACCCTGGCCAATCATAATTATTATGGAAAAGTTGTTACAGCTTTTTTTGGCTCAGTAACAACAAGAACAGCTGGATTTAACACCGTTGACACAGGGGCTTTAAACTTACATACCATTCTAATTGTCATGTTTTTAATGTGGGTTGGCGCTTCACCGGCTTCAACTGGAGGCGGGATCAAAACAAGCACTTTTGCTGTTGCCATTTTAAATACTCTTAGAATAGTAAAAGGAAAATCAAGGTTAGAAATCTTCAACAGGGAAATTCCCAATTTCGCCGTTGAGAGAGCCTATGCAATCATTTTATTATCCTTTTTAGTTATTATAACTTCCATCTTTATGGTATCATTATTCGATTCCGACAAGGGGCTGTTAAACATTTCTTTTGAATGCATATCGGCCTATAGCACGGTAGGCCTCAGCAGAGGTATAACTTCGGATTTGAGTCCAGCCAGCAAGCTTATCCTGATACTTACAATGTTTATTGGAAGGGTGAGCATGCTTACCTTGCTGATCGCGCTCTTCAAAAAGGTTTCAAATGAAGTTTATCGTTTCCCAACAGAAAACATTTTAATAAACTAAACGTAATGCTATGAAATTTATAATTATTGGGCTTGGTACTTTTGGTTCTTCACTGGCAGAAAAGCTAACACAGCTTGGGCATGAGGTTATTGGAGTTGATAAGCAGTTTGAGAAAATTGAAGATATAAAAGACAAAATAACACATGCAATTTGTCTGGATTGCAAGCACCAAAATGCAATCAATAGCTTGCCACTTAAAAACACCGATGTTGTTTTAGTCTGTATTGGAGAGGATGAAGGCGCAAATCTATTGACTACTGCACTACTTAAGAAGATGAATGTACCAAGGCTTATCAGTCGTTCTGTTTCACCTATTCACGCAACCATCCTTGAAGCTATGGAAGTTTCTGAAATTGTTAGGCCTGAGGAAGAAACAGCCGAGCGATGGGCTAAAAGACTAACTACTGCCGGGATTATCGATTCATTTGAACTTACAGATAATTACAGCATAGTTCAGGTTGAGGTCCCGAAGAAATTCATTGGGAAAACCGTTGCTTTGGTTGGTTTTAATCAGTTTTATCAGGTTTTGGTTCTTACTGTTATGAAAAACGTAAAAGAAAAAGGGCTGTTTGGAATCCTGAAGAAAACATCAAAACTTCATATTGAGGGTGTTGCAAAAGCCAATACGCTACTGGAAGAGGGAGATGTAATGGTGTTGTACGGGCACAATGACAATATATATCAATTACTAAAGGATGAGTGAGGCTTTTTAGTTCAATTTTATCTTTACTGTGTTTTTCGAAAAAAATTGTGAATAACTGAAAGAAAGAACAATGGAAGAAAAAATATTCTCTAATTTTACATCTCTTTAAAGCAAACATTTTGAGGAAAATATTGATCATTGACGATGAAGATAAGCTAAGAAATCTGCTTGCAAAGATTATTAGCTATGAAGGTTTTGAAGTCTATCAAGCCGAAAACTGTAAATCAGCACTTAAAAAAATAGAGCTGTTGGATGTTGATGTTGTAATTTGCGATGTAAAATTACCCGATGGAAATGGCGTTGAACTATCAAGAGAACTTAAAATCAGGTATCCATTAATAGAAATAATTCTTCTTACGGCATATGGCAATATTCCTGACAGTGTTCAGGCAATAAAAAACGGCGCCTTCGACTATATAACGAAAGGTGATGACAATAACAAAATAATTCCACTTATCAATAGAGCTTTTGAGAAAGTTGATCTGATGAAGCGTGTTCAACACCTGGAGGAACAATTGGTCGACAAATTTTCATTTGACAGTATAATTGGAAAATCCAAACAAATAAGAAATTCAATTGAACTGGCAAAAAGGGTAGCAATGAGTGATACCACTGTTCTGCTCACTGGTGAAACCGGAACAGGAAAAGAAGTTTTTGCACAAGCAATTCACCAGCAAAGTAGTCGCAGAAATAAAAATTTTGTTGCAATAAATTGTTCTGCATTCAGCAAAGAGCTTTTAGAAAATGAACTCTTCGGACATAAGGCAGGTGCTTTCAGCGGCGCCATTAAAGATCATAAGGGTTTTTTTTCTGAAGCAAACAATGGCACTATCTTTCTTGATGAAATTGGGGAACTTGCTTTAGACCTGCAAGCGAAATTGCTCAGAGTGATTGAATCAAGTGAGTTTTTTAGAGTCGGTGAAAGTAAGCCAACAAAAATTGATGTACGCATAATAGCAGCTACAAACCGTGACTTACAGAAAGAAATTGAAGCCGGAAACTTTAGAGAAGATTTATTTTACAGGATTTCTGCTTTTCAAATCTTACTGCCCCCATTGAGGGAACGCCTTGATGATATTGAACTTTATGCCTATTATTTCTTACAACAATTTTCCTCAAAAGCCAACAAGAGAATAGGGAATTTCTCTGAGGACTTCATGAATGCTTTAAAACAATACCAATGGAAAGGAAATATTCGTGAGTTAAGAAATGTGATAGAAAGATGTGTTATTTTGACAGATAGTGCAGTAATAACTGACGATTTGTTGCCGCTTGAAATCAAACAAAATGCAATTGCTTCTTCTAAAAATAAAGAGATCTCTTCTTTTGAATTGGCATATGCCGAAAAAAATCATATCCAGAAGGTGCTAATATATACAAACGGCAATAAAACCAAGGCGGCTGAATATCTTGGCATAGCGTTGACTACACTTTATCGAAAAATGAATGAGTATGGTTTGCAATAGAAATCAATACTACAAATAAACATCAGGACACATCGTTCGAACAAAAAGAATTAAATTCCTAGTATTCCTTCCTGTTTCAATTTACCATTTCAATATGCTATGGTATACCCTTTCATTATGAAAGTTTTTTTGTTTTTGAGAACAAATTAAAGCCAATTAACCAGTTCAAATTCAATTAAATAACCTTTGTTGTTGATTTCTGGTTTATGAATTGTACTAATAATGCAAGTTTGTAACACTTAAAATAAACAGATTATGGAATCAAGAACACAAAAAACGCTTATGCAATGGTTTCCGGATGCTTTTACAGATGTGAGAAAATCTGAACTTAAAACCGATTACGATTTTCTCAATCATTTTGCAAAATATACAAAAAGTTTGATAAAAGAGGATAAAGAGAATAAGAAAGAGCCTTTTAAGATTATCAATTTGCTCTATTCTAAAGGCACATTGTTCGAAAGAAATGCAATTGAAAATGAATTCTTTTTTGTCCTTGCTTTTGATGAGAATCCCCGAACCTTAAAGGAAGATCTTAGTCTGCTTCCTGAATCTCTACGTGCTGTTTACATTAAAACACTTTTAGAAAACTAAAAAACTTAGTGGAATGAAAATAATAATAGCCGGGGATGGTGAAGTGGGATTTTATCTTGCAAAGTTATTAGAAAAAGAATATCAGGATATTACCTTGATTGATCAACAAATTGAGAAACTTGCGCATGCTGAACATAAACTTGGAATTGCAACAGTATTAGGGGATGCCACAAGTTATAGAGTATTGAAAGAGGCAGGTGTTGAATATGCAGATCTTTTAATAGCTGTTACTTCAAATGAATCTACCAATATCACAACTTGTTTAATTGGGAAAAAACTTGGGGCAAGGTTCACCATTGCCCGGATTAATAATATGGAGTATTTAGTTGAGAAGGATACACTTGATTTGTGTGATTTAGGAATTGATGAACTTGTTTCGCCCGAGTCACTTGCCGCTCGCGAAGTGAAATATTTGCTTAAGTCTCCTGTGCTGACAGAAGTGTTTAATTTGTACAAAAAAGATTTATATATGATGGGTGTCAGGGTAGGAGATGATGCACCCATAGTTAATAAGTCAGTTGCTGAATCAGCTCACCTGCTTTCAAATAGTTCTTTTATGATTGTTTCTGTGTTACGAAATGAAAAAACGCTAATACCAACGGGTGATTTACAAATACTCAAAGGTGACCTTTTATATTTTGCAGCAACAGATAGTGGTAAAGATAAAGTGCTGGAATATGCTGGAATGAAGCCAGTGCAGGTAAAAAAAATACTGATTATCGGAGGAAGTAAAACAGGAAAATATATAGCAATAAGACTGAGCAAACACTATACTATTAAATTGATTGAAAAGGATATTGAAAAGTGTAAGTATTTAGCTAAACTTATACCGAATGTCCAAATTGTACATGGAGATGGTGCAGATGTTAGTTTACTTATGGAAGAGGATATATCAAATTATGAAGTTGTCATATCTGTAACCGGAAACGCTGAAACGAATATTTTTTCCTGCTTGTTGGCGAAAGACCTGGGCGTGAAGAAAACGATTGCGATGGTTGAAAACATTGGCTTATTTGACTACTCTCAAAAGATGGGCGTCGATACTTTGATAAATAAAAAGATGGCAGCAGCGAATTTTGTATTCCGACATATTTTAAAGGGTAGAGTTCTCACACATTTATATGGAATTAATGCTGAAATTCAGGAATTTGTTATCAATAAGCGTTCAAAAATTATCAATAAGCCCCTTAAAGAACTTGATTTTCCTAAAAATGCTATAATAAGCGGGGTTATTAGAAATGGCAAAGGATATATAACCCTTGGCAATTTCAAGCTAATGGTCAATGACATCGTATTAGTTTTTTCATTGCCAGAGAGCAAGAAGGAAGTCATTTCTTTTTTTAAATGAAAACAATATCATTATGAATTTAACGCAAAATAACAGATATATTACTTTCAAAATGATATTCAGACAAATTGGAGGTCTGCTTATTATTTTAGGTTTTACGATGATTGTTCCACTAATAGTATCACTAATTTATTCAGAATACTATTCGGCAATCGGGTTCATGTTTTCTGGATTGATTTGCTTTTTGTCAGGTTTCATACTTTACAATAAAATTAAAATTGCTTCTGAGCCTTTAAACCGTCATGCTTTAATCATTGCAGCTATGGGGTGGCTATCCATTGCCATTATGGGAGCTTTACCCTTTATCATCATAGCCTATATTACTCCAGCTGATGTTATTCAGCAATTTGTTCCTGCCTTTGCAGATTATCAGTCAAGTATTTTAAATTTCAAAAACCCTTTACATGCTCTTTTTGAGAGTATGAGTGGTTTTACAACTACCGGTCTCACTATGGCCATTCACGAACCCTCTATTGGGAAAGGCTTACTTTTTTATCGCTCTTTTTCCCAATGGATTGGTGGAGCTGGATTTATAGTTTTGTCTTTAGCTGTTTTAAATCAATCAAGTGGTAAAGTTGCTTTTCTGCTTTATGGAGCAGAATCCTCTGGAGAAAGGTTGCGTCCTACAATTATGGAAACTGCCCGCTCTATCTGGAAAATATATTTAGGAATTACCCTTTTTAGTTTTATTTATCTGGCAATTGGTACCTATTTCATATTACCGGATTACAACCTTAGTGAAATTATTTTTGATTCTGTTAATCATGCAATGACAGGACAATCAACTGGCGGATTCAGTACGCTGGACGACAGCATCGCTGGTTACAATTCAGCAGCAATGGAAATTTTACTTTTGCTTCCAATGATATTGGGAGCCCTGTCATTACCTTTTTATTTTAAGGTTTTTTATGACAAAGATTTCAAGCAGTTTTGGAAAAATTTACAGACCCGCTCTGTTATACTGGCATGTGTTTTTGGGGGAATCACCCTGTCTTTTATGCTGATGAAGTCTGGAGCAATTTCTGAGCCTTTTCGTGTCGGTATTTTTCAATTTATCAGTGCAATAACAACAACCGGGTGGCAAACCTCTGACGTACATATTTGGGATGCAGCGTCTGTTGCATTTATTGTCATGGGAGCAATGATTGTAGGTGGTGCAGCCGGAGCTACAGTGGGAGGAATAAAAATAATCAGAGTTATGCTGATTTTTAAAGGATTGTTTTGGCATATTAACAGGTTTTTTTCATCAGAGAATACGATTAACATTGTAAAGTTTAATGATAAACGATTATTGCCTGATGAAATGAACAAGGAACTGGCTGCAACTGCTACCTTTTCATTTATCTACCTCCTGTTTATTTTGATGTCAACATTCATCACATTCTATTTTATGGAGCCACATTATTCGATTACTGACGCACTTTTTGAATCTGCATCTGCACAGGGAACTGTTGGATTGTCATGTGGAATTACGAACCCTGCTATGTCACCACTGCTTGAAATTACATATATAATTCAAATGTGGGCAGGCAGACTGGAAATTATACCTGTACTGATTTTGTTCAGAACAGTTTTTCTGGGAACAAAACCGAAAGTAGTTTAACAATTCCATTGGATTCTTACTTTGAAGTATCTTTGTAAAGTATAAAGATTGTAATGATATGAATATCAAGACTAAACTAAAACTAGGAATTGGTTTGTTGTTTACTTTAATCATTCTGCTGGCATTTCTAAGTATCAAACAAATCAATTCATTATCAACTGCTTCCGAGAATATTATAAAAGACAACAAAGAAACTATTGGCTACACTAAAAATATGCTGAAAGCACTATCGGAAATTGAGGAAGATCAGCAAGCATTAGACGCATTTGAAAGAAATCTTTTGAAACAAAAATCAAATATAACTGAGATTGGAGAAAAAGAGCTGACACAGAAGCTTTCTGAAGACTTCTCTTTGTTGAAGCAAAACCAGAAAGATGAAGAACTACTGGCAAATTTGCATTCAACCCTGTTTGAAATAATGAGTTTAAATCTGAATGCAATTGAATTGAAAAATACTATTGCAGGCAATATAGCCAAAAAGGCCATTTTAATAATCAGTATGTTGAGTTTGGTTTGTTTCATTATTGCATTAATACTTTTCCTTAAATTGCCGGGAAATATTTCAAATCCTATCCAACAACTAATCAAAAGCATTCGGCAAATTGCAGCCAATGATTATTCACAGAGAGTGAATTTCGAGGGACATGATGAGCTCAGGGAATTGGCTGTTTCATTTAATTCGATGGCCAGCAAACTTGAGCAATACAATAAAAGTAGCATAGCAAAATTGCTAGCTGAAAGAAAAATATCTGCCACACTAATTAACAAAATTCACTATCCCATTATTGGTTTTGATACAGCAATGAAAGTTAATTTAGTGAACGATGAATTTTTAAGCATAACAGATTTGAGCTATCAAGATTTAATCGGTACTAATATTCTTGAAATTGCTACTTTAAATGAATTAATCAGTCAAATAATTTTAGATAGTTCTTTTAACAAGAATATTTCATCAAAAAATGACAACAATACAAGAATACATTTAGAGATTCATGGAAAGGATATCTATTTTGAGAAGGAAATTCAAGAAATAAAACTAGCCCACGATAATGATGTTAATGAGCATTTAATGGGATATGTAGTTGTACTGAAAAATGTTACAAAATATATGGAACTTGACTTAGCAAAAACAAATTTCATAGCTACTGTTTCGCACGAACTAAAAACTCCCGTGTCAGCGATAAAATTCAGCTTGCAATTATTAGAAAACGAAAAGACAGGTCGGCTTAATCAAGAACAATTTGAATTGATAAAAAGCTGCGAAGAAGATGTCGATAATTTATTGAAAATTATATCTGAATTACTAAATTTAGCACAAGTTGAAACCGGAAATATTCAATTAAATATCATCCCTGTTAATCTTGAAGATATATTGCGATACGCACTAAATAACAGCAAGTCAGTAGCTAATCAAAAAAACATTGTTTTTGAAATAAATATTCCTTCAGATTTGCCAAAAGTAATTGCTGACAAAGAAAAAACTTCTTGGGTAATTACAAATATCATATCAAATGCTATTCGATACTCCGATGAAAACTCCAAAATTGTGATTTCTGCTTCAGAAATAAAAAATAAGGTAACCCTATCAATAAGAGATTTTGGTAGCGGCATTGAATCAAAGTATATTAGTCGAGTCTTCGACCGATATTTTACTGTTCCAGGCACAAACAAAGAAGGATCAGGGTTAGGTTTAACATTATGTAAAGAGTTTATTGAAGCACAAGGTGGAGAAATATATGTTGAGAGCGAATTTGGTGTTGGCAGCGTGTTTTCATTAATTCTTAATGCTAAAGATTTTTCTAACTAAAAAGATCTCGTTTGAAATCATCTTAGGCCAAGTTATCAATAATCTTCTAAGGTTTTTAATTAAATGTTTAGAATGTGTATAATTATTTTGATTGCCAAATGCCATTCAAAAAGCACATGAAAAAAAACATAGTCAATTACTTTCGTTACTTTTGCACTCCAAAACCACAGTTTATGATAGGTGAATTTCTTCATCAGGGTTATTTTGTACTCTTCGTAATTATCAGCATTGGTATTGTTGTTGGCAGTTTTAAGTTCAAAGGTTTTGCACTGGATTCGTCAGCGGTGATTTTTGTTGCGCTACTTCTTGGACATCTGGGTTATCAGGTACCCACCGAATTTCAAACACTTGGATTGCTTCTTTTTATCTTTACGATCGGAATTCAGGCAGGACCGGGATTTTTAGAAGCAGCACTTCGCTATGGCCGGCAATTGATGCTCATTAGTTTGGTGCTCATTGCTACTGCTGCATTGCTGACTTTCGGAGCAATATGGCTGTTCGATCTCTCTGTTCCGGTTGCTGTGGGCTTGTTCAACGGCGCGCTCACAAGTACTCCCGGACTTGCAGCAGCATTTGATGCCACTGGCTCTCCACTTACAGCCGTCGGATATGGAATTGCCTACCCCGTAGGCGTGATAGGCGTAATCCTTTTTGTGCAGCTTTTTCCACGCTTTTTAAAAGTTGATCTCAAAAAGGAAGAAACCAAATACCTCGAACAGCTTCATGATGAGCACCCTCAGATTACCAACCGCGTGCTGAAAGTGTCAAACAAAAATATTTTCATGAAAAGCATCCGCGAGTTGGATATCCGCAACATCACGCAAGGTGTGATTTCGAGGGTGAAACATGACGGGAATATTTTTGCGCCAAATGCCGATACAAAACTTTACAAAGATGACCTTGTAAAAGTTGTCGGTGACATAGATGCATTAAATCGGATGGAACTGCTTATTGGTGAGCCTATTGATGAAGAACTGACTTTTGATGAAGGTTATATGATTAATTGGCTGCTTGTGACAAACAAAAAGATCATCAGCAAAAGCTTGCGTGAACTCAATCTGTCAGCATTGAATGCCACAGTCACCAGAATCCGTCGTAGTGGCATTGACCTGAAACCATTGCCGCATAGTAAGTTACGCTTTGGTGATAAACTTCTTATTTCCGGTTCAAGTCAGGAAATGCATGAAGTAAGGAGGCTACTCGGCAATGATGAAAAGCGACTGTCAGAAACGAATTTCCTGCCCATCGCTTTAGGAATTGTTTTAGGTGTCTTATTGGGCTCAGTCACGATACCAATTTTCGGACTCTTTGATTTTAGTTTGGGTCTGACAGGAGGTGTATTGACTGCAGCGCTCATTTTGAGCAATATAGGTAAAACCGGCCCCATTCTTTGGTCGATGTCGGGCAGTGCCAATCAGTTGTTGCGTAAGTTAGGCTTGCTGTTGTTTATGGCTACCGTAGGTACAAGCGCCGGTGCTGAACTTGCCGATGTGCTGAAAGACGATGGTATTAAGCTGATTGCAATTGGTTCAGTGATAACGCTTTTGCCAATGATTGCCGGAAGTATTTTTGGATACTACTTTTTCAGGCTCAATTTCATTACACTATTAGGCGTAATCACAGGTTCTATGACAAGCACCCCCGGCTTAGCTGCCATCGACGGCAAAACCGACAGCGAAGCTGCCTCTGTTGGATATGCTACTGTTTATCCAGCCGCACTTGTTTTGATGATAATATTCTCTCAATTGCTGGCGATGGTAAACTTCAGCTGAGTTATACACCATCTGAAATCGATACCTTTTGCCTGCTGAACTTTTGAGATATTCTGCTTTCTATGCCTTTGGTGGTGAATGATAAAATTTTCATTCAAAACAGATCCATTTTTATTGAGTTTTTTATCTGTTCATAATTATCAATTTTCTTGATTCCATGTAACCATCCTGCCGGCTGAGTTGCAGTAAATAGGCTCCTGGCATGAGGGTCGAAACATCGGCTTCAAAATCCGAAACAAACTCAAAACGCTTCACCAATGCACCGTTCAGATTGTAAAGCATGGCTTTTGTTGTCTGACCAGTTGCGCTCTGAATCCTGAATTTTTCTTTAACCGGATTGGGATGTATTGCATAAGCTGTTGGCTTTAAGGACGTTTTATTAAAAGGCAGACTAGTAATTATGCCATTGGCATCCATTTTCAGAAAAAACGCATCTGAAATATGTGTAAAAGGATGATTCATAAAGTCATTATATTCTCCGGAGATAAGGCATCCCCCATCTGAAGTGGCTAACAGATTACCCATCCGTATACTGCCGTTTGTGCTATAAAAGCTAGTTCGCTGTATTTCACCTGAAATATTGGTTTTATGGATAAAAATTTGGTTAAAATCAGTAGAATCAATCAGCGTATAATCCACCTCACTTGCTGTCCCACCAATAAACAGAACTCCCGGATCAATGCTGCTCAAGCATGCTCCAGAGGTCCATTCACCAACAAAACCAAACACAAATGAATTCAGTACATTTGCTTCATTATCAACATGCACAACTGCAATTTCAACATCATTAATTCCAGGACTACCACCTGGTCTGTCACCAAGTAAAAAATAACTTTGGTCGTTGTAGGGCTGGGTTCGCCAGATAAAAAATTCAGAAGACAGATTGATCGGATAGGTAGTATCATAGCTTAAATCAGCATTCAACTGAACGACGCTGTTCTCCCAGCTCCACATATGGTATTTATCTGCACCTACAGGCCACAAATAATACGGATTGCCATCAAGGTTTTGCACCAGACTGTTGACGATTTCTCC
>JAUXMV010000061.1 GCA_030683155.1 Bacteroidales bacterium | reverse complement strand
GTTGGACTTGACGAAGAAAAGATCAAGAAATATGTCCAATACCAAGAAAAGCAAGAACGAATGGAGGAGCAACAAAGGCTCGACTTTGGCCCCTTATAGGGGCTTAAAAAGCCCACCTTCTCAGAAGGTGGATTATTTAGTCGGGAAACCAACGCCTGCGAATAGCATCAAGCGTTCCATCTTGTTGAATAGCAGAAAAAGTTGTTTGCCATTGATTTACAATTTCATTCGAGGTAGTTTTAGAAAATGTAATATAGTAATCTGATGACATCAAAGGAAAAGCTGGATTCACTTGATTATACTGGTAATCTTGAGACCTCAGAATATCAGGAAAAGTAACCTCAGAACAAACAAAAGCATCAATTTCGCCCGTTAGCAGCTTTACGGTCATTACAGCAGGGCTGCTATCTGAAATAAGGTTTGTAAATCCAAGATTACGGAGATGTTGGTCAGAAAACCATGAACTAACTGTGCCAACAGAAGCAAGATTCATCGCATCCTCAATGCTATTGATAACAATATCTGAACCAGCACGCGTATAAAAATAAGTTGAGTTTGTGCCAATTGGTCCAACCCAATGGAATAAATTTTCGCGGACTGGTGTTCGATCCATCGTAAAAAGACAAAAATTCGGATTTATCAGCGCTAGCTCATAGCCATTGCTCCATGTTGACAACTTTATATCTATAAAAAGACGGTTTCTTTTCATGATTTCTTTTGCAATCTCTGATCCATAGCCCGTTATTTCACCGAAATTGCTCATAAACGTGATAGGAGGGTAGGATTCTGTATAAATTTGTAAGGTGCCTGGAAAGTCAGAGGAGTTAAAATATTTCTGATAAAGCTGTTTCAGAAAGCCATTATTCTTGAGACGATCAATTTCAACCTGAAAATCTGCAACTACATCATCCGGTATCAATTTGTTAAATGCAAAATAGATCATTTCAGTTTTGATTGGCAATACTTCCTTAAGCGTATAAATTGAAAGTTGCATGGTATTTAGTACTGCCTCAGCGGTTATTTTATCAGATGGATAAAGATCTATTTCACCGCTTATAAGTTTAGTAATTGCATCCTGATGATCATTGCAGTAAACAAGGTTGGTAAATCCTTGCTGGACAAGGAATTGCTCAATTGTATAGTCCCTTAAAACACCAATGCTATTTACTGTTTTAGCTTCTTCCAATGAATTAAGGTCAAAATGGTTTTGAGCCAAAGCATAGAAATACCAATCCATTGTAGCAATTGGACCTGCCCATTTGAAAAGGTCCTTTCGTTCGGTGTTTAAGCTTGTTGCAAAAAGAACGGCATTTTGGGTTGTCTGAGCAGTTTGATAAGCTTCGTCCCATTGCATAACATTTATATCAAAAGGAATATTCAGGCTTTCACATATTTCTTTCAATATATCGGGTGTCAAACCAGTTAATTTATCGCCTTCAGTGTAGTTAAATGGTTCAAAATTCTCGGTGATGAAATGAAATTTAAATCGGTACTCCTTTTTACTTTCTTTATTGCAACTACTTGCTATAAAGAAAGTTAAAAATATAATGAAACTAATGGTCTTCATTTTGGTGCTCATATTTATATGAATTTTGATGGTTCAATTTTTCTTTTTAAAGTCTGTTAATTCTTTTTATTTACTTCTTTAGCCCGAAGGTAGAATAGATGCCAAACATTGAAACTGGTTTCCCGTTCACCCAATCCCACATGCCACTGTAGAAGACTGTTAAGGGCTGATTTCTTAAAAAACTAAATTCAACTCTGGGTCCGGCTGCGTACATTTGATAGAATCGAATCATTTCGGCACCAAACTTGAATTTATTCACATGGTAAAAAGCCATGATATCCCACCGATGCCGCTCTCCGCCATATTCAAAGGCTGCAAAACCGGAAGCTCTTTTTCCGGAATAATTGATTATCGGGGAAATTCTGAAAATTTGTTCCTCGTTTGTTTGAAAGCCTGCTAAAAAACTAAATGAAAGACCTTTAACAGGTGTATAGGTTGGTCCAACCAAACCCTCACCCCAACTGCTTCCGTGGGTGGCATTTACGTAAAAATACGCAGATATTCCCCAGTTCTCGTTAAAAGACTGTCCGGCATAATGTGTAAAAATCGGCATAAATTTTCCATCGTAGACAATATTGTATTGGTTTAACTTGAAAATTGCCTGACTTTTTAAGGACATTGAAAGCAAGGAAACGACCAGAATTAAAAAAAACGTTTTAAATTTCATAAGCTATTATTTTCAGGATTGCTTTTCGGGGATAGTGATTATAAATTCTGTCGATTCTCCGGGCTCAGATTTAACTTCTAGTTTTCCTTTGTGAATTTTGTTGATGATGTCAAAACTCATTGAAAGACCCAATCCAGTTCCTTTACCGGTTGGTTTTGTTGTAAAAAATGGATTGAAGATTTTTTCGATCACATGTTCAGGAATTCCTGTTCCATTATCTTTGACCCGAATCTCGATTTTTTCCTGAATTTTCTTCGTACTAACGACAACTTCTGGTTTATAACCAGGCAGCTCTTTCTTTGATTTTTCGTCAACTGCATAAAAGGCATTGTTTAATACGTTGAGCAATACCCTGCTTAATTCCTGCGGCAAAACACTCGCTTTTCCAACTGCAGGATCAAGATTTGAACGTATGGCAGTATTGAAACTTTGTTCTTTGGCCCTCATGCCATGATAGGCCAGATTAACATACTCTGAAACCAGATTATTGATGTCGATTTCTTCAAATTCACCTGTTTTACCCCTTGAGTGCTGCAACATCCCTTTAACGATACTTTCAATTCTTTTTCCGTGATCTGTTATTTTAGCAAGATTCCCTCTGATGAGTCCAATAACATCTTCAACATCTTCGTATTTTTCAATTGGAATATCATCCTTTACTTCTTCAATTGTCTCAAGAAGTTCAGAAGCAAGATTTCCTGAAAGCTTAGCGAAGTTATTGACAAAATTCAAAGGATTCTGTATCTCATGAGCGATTCCAGCTGTAAGTTGTCCTAACGAAGCCAATTTTTCAGACTGAACAAGTTGGTCTTGAGTATCTTTTAAATTATGGAGAGTTTCCTGAAGGTCTTCAAGAATTCTTGTTCTTATAATTGCAGAAATGATATGCTCCTTAGAGTTTTTTATCAGGCTAATATCCCTTGCCTCAAAGGCATTTTGTCTGCTAAAGTTTTCGAAAATTAAAAATGCTTCAATTCTATTTTCAATTCTGATAACAAGAACCATCATTGATTTTGGTTTGATATACTTTTTAAGAACATCAAAATCATCGTATGACGAAAACTCTGATTTGATAAATATATCTTCAAAAACCTCTTCAGTAGCTTTCAGATATCTGTTTTCAGCTTGTGCCAATGGAATTGTAAGCTGGTTTATTTCAGCAAATGAATAACCCACAGAAGCTTTGTAACGGTAAACATCTAAGTTTTTATCATAAACGAGGGCAACAGATTTCTCGGCAGCCCGAATAATCTTCATTTTTTCGAGTAACGATTGAAGCAAATTCTCGAAATTTACTTCTGCATTGATTGATTTTATTGCAGAATTAATTTTCTCCAATTCATCATTTTTGTTTGCAAGCTCCTGTGATTGATTTTCAATCTCCTCTTTTTGCATCACAATTTCTGCCGTGCGATTTTCAATTCGTTCTTCAAGTACCCGTTTTTCTTTAATTAAGCTACGATTGCGCAAAACGACAATTAAATAAATGATTCCGGCAGCGATTAAAACATAAAGAATTATTGCCCATATTTTTGTATACCATGGGGATAGAACTTGAAATTTGACTGATACCTCATTGGCAATTTCGCCGAAAATATTTTTTGCCTTTACCCTGAAAACATATCTTCCACCAGGAATATTTGTGTATTCCTTGTTTGACTGACTTGTCCAGTCGTTCCAGGTGTCATCAAAACCTTCAAGATAATATTGGTATTGGATTTCACCTTTCACGGCATAAAAAGGTGCACTGAAATCAAAACGTAAGGAGTTATTTGCATAATCAAGCACCATTTTTTCGTCGTTGAAAGGACCATTTCCAGCATATAAAACTGAATCGTTATTGATGGTAATCTTGCGAATCAGGCCAGGGAATGGTTTGGTGTTTTTATTTAGAACTTGAGGGTTGTAGCGGATAAGTCCATCGGGGCCGCCAAACCATGTGATTTGGTTTTCTTCTGGATAAATGCTCCAAATAACATTATCCGAAACCGGTAAAAATGGCTGATCCAGAATGTTGTATCCAGAATCTTTTAAAACAAGAACTTTTATATGCGTTTCATCACCTTCAGTAACCCAAAGATTTCCACTATTGTCTGGAATAATCAACGAATACCATTCTTTGGATGTCTGATCTTGATTGATAATTTGTACTGAGTCAAATTTTTGATTCACTTCGTCAAATACGAAAACGCCTTTTCGGCTGGCAATACTTATACTTTCCTTGAGCAGATTTATTGAAATCCCTGCTTCTTCAGGCAAGCCATGTTGCTCATCAAAGAAATCAAGTTTAAAGTCATCAGGATTATAACGGAAAAGACCTTCAGTAAGGGAGGTGCCCCAAATTTTTCCTGCATTATCTGTTTTAAGACTATTGATTTTATCTTCAATACCATCAATTTTATGATAAGTCCATTGAATATTTTCACTGGTAAGCCTGTAGAATCCACGTGTTTCTCCAACAAAAATACTTGAAGGGTCTTTTTTTGAAGTTGTCAATGACAATGCAAAAACATCATTAATTTTAATTGCTTTTCTGTTCTTAAGCATAAATATTCCCTGAGAGGTAGCTGCAAACAAATTTCCTTTGAATGCGACGATGCTCCAGCAAGCAGATATTATTTCTTTTACCGCAACAAATCCAAATAGGCTTTCATCGTAATAAAACAAACCCTGATAAGTGGCCACATATAAAGTATTCTCAAAACGAATGATTTGATTTACAGCTCCTTCGAGGCCAGATTTTTCGTTGAAATAGCTATAGGATGAGGGCATTTCGATCATCGAAACACCATTGTTCAATGCAGCCCAAATCACATTTTCATTGCTTTGGTAGAGCATTCTTACAAAACTGTTCTGTAAGTTGGCTTCCTTATTAATAATCTGCTGAATTTTCCCTTCAGCATTGATGACTATAATTCCGATCCGTGATGTGCCAAGAGCAAATGTGCCATCTGACAATCTGAGACCTGATGTAACTGGATTTTTCATCAAAAGATCATTCGCTTCGGTGTTGAATTTTTGTATTTTGGAAGCATCCTTAATAAATAAACCTTGTGTGCTCGTTGCTATCAGAATTTCATCATTATCGTAAGGCATCAACGCCGTAATGATTGTTGCTGTTGAGAATAAGTCACCACCATTGACTTCCTTAAGCATGCCTGAATTATATTTAATCAATCCTTTGTCTTTGAGCTGCAAATAAATTTGGTCTTTCACTAAAAACGCTCCGAGAATCTCGTTTGGAGCATTCCATACAGAAATCTTTTTGTCAGTTAACTCAAATATTATGTTGTCTGAAATGAAGTAAACATTATCATTCAAAATGAAAATCTGCATGATTTCATTAAATTGCGGGTAGTTTTCTTCAAATTCTTTTAAAAGACTAACAAAGTTTAACTGTCCTTGTGAATTTGCCTGAAGAAATCCAATTTCACCGCGGGCGCCAACATATACCGTTCCAGCTGAATTTACTGCGAGGGCTGATACTTTTGAGCCTTTTTCAGTTGGTATTAATTGCCAGGTTTCTCCATCATATTGCATGACACCAGCAAAATTGCCGACATAAACAAATCCATGCTGGTCGCTGCATATGGCAAAATTTTGGGCATGTGCACGGTATTCGGCTGTGGTGTAATTCTTTAAAAATGGAAGTCCTATTTCATGCCCGGATTGATCGATTGATAAAACCGGCAGTATCAAAAACAGGAAAGTTTTGATCAAGTTATTCATAATCCGTCAATTAATCGTTTGTATTTGGTTGATGCTAAGAAGCTTTTCGGTTCGGTCTGATGTGCTTGTCATAAATTCATACAAAGCTGTCAATGGAAAAGAAATTACAATGCCATTGTCGCTCCTCAGGTATGCATTATGTGTCTTCTGATCAACATGGTTTTCAATCTTTAAATTTTTTTCAAAATGTATTTTTGGAAACATTGTCAGAAAACCAATAATATCAGTTTCCGGAACTGTCGAAAAAAGTTCGGTACCTTTTAAAAGTGCAATTTTTTCAAATAGTAGAAAGGCTTTGTTTTCACTGCGTGCTTTGACAGTGTTTTCTGTTTGCAGAATGCGTCTATTTCCACTTTTTCTGAGCCTGAACATGATATCTTCATAGTATTCCTTGTTGTATTGAAATAAAGTCCAGGCAGAAACTTCACTTATAAGTGTATCCGGATGAACCAGATTTGCTGAAAGAATCTTTTCTGTCTGCATATTTTCAAGTTGTTCTGTATCTGCCAGAATACTTATTGCACATGCCTTGGTATATCTGCTGGCCAAAGCGTATTCTTTGCTGAGAATATCATAAATTCTCTCAACAGGCTCCATTTTTTCCTGAGGAAATTTAAACATAAAGCGATTAAGTCTTTCCTGAATGGGCAAATCTTCAAAAACGGGAAAGAAAATCTCTTTGATGTCATCACTGATTAGCATATCGCCTATTTCCAGTGCATAAACTTTTGCGTTAGGGTCTTTACTTTCAATATGTTCACGGATATGATGAATGGTTTTCATATCATAGAGAAGTGAGAGCAACAGAAAAACATGTTCTTTTTGACCTTCAAGTTCAGTAAGCAAGGCCATTTTTAAATCAAAAGCAAGAATATAAGTACTCAGATCCTGCAATGAAGCTAAAATCCATAGGATATGTTCTACAGATTCTTCAATCATAATTTTTAATGCAGGTGCTTCTGAGGCATTTGCTTTATACTTTCTGTTGCTCAAAGAAATCAATGCTTGTCGGGCCACATCTTTGTTGGGAGAGTGGATTTTGTCCCTGAGCAGTTTAATGGATTTTGGTCCTTCGATGAATTCATAAATTTTTAGAATTCTTATTTGAACCTCAATTTGAGCATTAGATTTTTCAAACAGATGTTCGAGCTCACCTAAAATGGGCTCCCCAATCTGTTGTATGGCAATCATGGAGGCACAGGCAAAATCTGAGTCTGAAAGGTTTTCGGTTATAAATTGCCATAGCTCATATCGTTTTATTTTGCCACTGGCAATAATTACAGTCCTTTTGACAGCGAATTCAGCATCTTTTTTAAGGAGATGAAGCAGTTTGATTGTGTTATATCTTCCTGACGAACCCAGCAAGCGTGCAGCTTTTATTCTGTCTTTTGAATCCGGGGATTTGCAAAGTGCAGCAATTTCTTCAAAATGAATGCTTTCTGCAAATTCAAGTTCTTCAATTGTGCTTTGGATCAATGCATTTAGTTTTTCTGAATAAATTTTAGCGCTTTGGATCTTTAAAAAACCAATTGCATTGACCATTTGAAGCTCACTCATTTTTTTTAAAATGATAAACTTAATTGGCTCAGGGGCTTCTTCAAAAATATTGATTAAAGTTTCTTCAGCTAAAAAAGGTTTGGCAGTTTCACAAATGTTGAAAATTTGTGTAAAACTATCATTTGATGCATCCTTTAACTTTTGGGTAAAAATTTCATTGATGGAATGGTTGAGTATGCTCTTTTCAGATTTTAGTTCATTCAATTTTGACTTAAGCATGTTTCGGTAAGCTTCATACATTTTGATAGAAATCCATATCCATAATGCTAAAGCAAGGATGAAAAACCAGTTATAATGAATCAAATTGAAAGAATGAATGGTGGAGAAGAGCAGAATAACAACGCCTGTAATCACAGTGCCCAATGCTTTTGGGATGCCTTCAATTTGATTTTGAAAGATCAGACGTTGTTTTGGTGGAACCGGCTGGTACAGAAGTTGAAATGCGGGTTCGTAAAAAGCTGATCTAACAGACCTTTCGAACAAACGAGCCATTAATATGAAGGCGAAAAACAATCCGACAGCTCCATAAATACTGCCAAATATGGCTGCAATAAGAATTGAAACCGATAAGATGACTGGAAGCGAAATGAGACTCGGTTTCAAGCCATATTTATTAAGGAAACGGCCGGAAATAAGTTTAAAAACCAATTCGATAACGGCTACAAATCCCAGAAAGACACCAAAAAATCCTGCGATGGTTTCCGGATTGTTGGCAAATTCGATTTTTGTTTGCGATAAAAAAAGGAAATCAACAAAAAGATATCCGAAAATTGGGAGGAGTGCCATCAGCGAAATCAGCATAAAATAGGGCTGTTTGACCAGTTTCCAATAACTGGTTTCGGGCTCATTTTTTGTTGATACGCTCTTCTGTGTTTCTTTTGCTTCGGCCAGCTGGTCTTTGAAAGTACGAAGAATTATCAGCGCCATAATGAAACAAAGCAACAAGGTTCCTGACGATAGAAATAGCAGATGATTGGCTTTAAGAAACTTCAAAATCAGTGGGATAGAGAAATATCCTATCATAATAGAAATGACTTCTCCAATGCCAATGAGACCAAAAATCCGCTTTCCCTGCCTGATGTTGAAAAGCTTTCCTGCGATGCCCCAAAAAGTTACTAAAGTGATGTAAACAACAATCCTGACCCAGGTATACATGATAAAGATGAGCCATGAATTGTTTAAAATATAAACGCCAATGCTGATTGCGAGTACTGAAATAAAAATGAAAACAAGCTTAACATTAACCTGAGCCGGAAACGACAATCTGCGGTCAATGGCCGAAAAAGTTAACCAAGCCAGGTAAATGAGAAGCCCTGAGGCAATGAACGAAACAGGTATCATCGAAGGCTTGAAATGCTTAAGGAAAATGGCATTCGATGCTGTGAAATAAAATGAAAGTGTTAGTCCGGTGAAAAAAGAGAAAGCTATCAATAGAAAAACTGCCTTTGATTCCTCAGGCCTGATATTCATTAATTTTAATATGCCGGAATGCATTTTCATGCCTTTGAATTGTTTAGTAATGGATGCAAGGGAACAGCATATTTTTCGCTTAAGTCATTCACTGCCGGCAAACTAATTACATCTTTAAGTTCCTGAGGCATTATTTCTTCGAAATCAATATTTTCGATATAACCAATATTTCCTGATTGTTTCATAGAAATTATCGCATCAATAAGTGCTACACCCATCCAACCTCCGAGACTTGTAATTTTATCAAGTAAAGTAATAATACTTGTGGGATAACTACCATCTTCAAGACAAATATTTACATGAGGTGAAACCCCGACAACTGGCCCCACATCAATGATTTCGGTCACTTTATGAATGACCATTGGAGCAGTTTTTAAGCCGTTTTGAATCGCATTTTGAAATGGTTGTGTGCCGGCGCCCACCTTTTTTGGTAAATCAGATGGGTGAAAATTATAGGCTCCCATTGAAGGATAATCAAAAATTTCTGCGTCAATCTTTTGCCCAAAGCAAAACATCAACAAGGCTTCAGGGTTCCATTTGCGATAGATTTCTCTGAAATAATCTGTTTTAACGGCTCCTGAATAGCATGAAACACCAATATTTATAGATGAGTCAATCACTTTTTGAAAAATTGCGGCATGTTCTTCTTGAGGAAACTGACTCCAAATTCTTTTTTTTATAGAAATTTTAGCAAATGGATCAATCGGATCGTCTGTCACAATGCCAACTATATTTAGTTTTTCCGGATAAAGTGCTTCATAACGTGAAAGGTCATTAATCATTAGGTTTCCGCAATCGCAACTAACAAATAAAACAGTTCGCAAACCTTCTTTTTTATCCATTTTTGGCTTAAGCGGTTTATAAAAAGCACCCCAGCCTGATTCATTGCTTTTTATTATAGTATAAGATTTGGTCATAAAATTTGGTTAAAAATCGTAAGAAATGTTGAGTAGGAAGTGACGACCGCGTTGCAGTATTGCAGTAGGGCTGTTGATGCCCTCTGCCGCTTTAGTCCCTGGATGATAATACGTTGAATTAAAAATGTTGTTGCAGACAAGCTGAAAAGTCAGGCCACTGACCAAGTTTTGATTCGAATATGTTATTGCACTGTTTAATATGGTGGCAGCAGGAAAACTATTGGTGTTAAGGGGAACAGTTGTTCCCGGCCCTACAGGCCTTTTGCCTGTATAATTAAGTCTTAGATTGACATTCAGATGATCAAAAAATAATTTATCTCCACCAATATTGAATTGATGTGAAGCAATATCTCCAACACGGTTGTCAACCTCACCAAATTCGGAAAAAATCTGTTTCGGATTGCTGAAGGTATAGTTGAAGTAGGCTGAATAGGTGCTCCTTCGGTAAATTGCATTGGCTTGGATACCTTTTATATCAAATTCGCCAATGTTTGCATTTTGAACTTTTCCATCAGCTACATCAACGGTACCGACAACATTATCGATAAAATTCTGGTAAAATGAAATATCAGCTTGAAAAAAACTGCTCAATCTGACTCCAGAGCTGAATTCAAAGTTTCTAATATTTTCCGTTTTGAGGGTAGGGTTGGGGATTCTGTTTCCTGCAGATGAGTATTTTGTCCAATTGGATACATTCATGATTCCTCGGGAATAAATTGCCTTGAATGTGTATTTTCCGGGTGACCAAACCAAGGCCGCCCTTGGACTTATTTCACTTCCAAAACCATCGTTTTTTCTTACAACATTGTAGTCATATCGCAGTCCGAATGTAACTTTCAAGTTTTTTATGGCTTGCCATGTGCCTTGACTATACAATCCAAGATCCCATACATTGAATTCATTTCCGCCCTTTGGCGAAGGTAAAATAACAGCCGAATCCTGCGGAGTATCAGTAAAACTGGTGTAATATGCTCCTTGCAATGTACTGTTACGGATTTCAAGACCAGTAACAATATCTAGTTTTGAAGATGCTCTGTAATTTATTTTAAGCTCGTTTCGAAGTTGTTTGGAGAGTTCAAACATATATAAGCTTGTCCAGACAGGTGATTCATCTTTTACCAATGAACTGAGTTTTTTGTTTCCACGTGCATAGTTGGACAATGAAACAAAGCGTGTATCATCAGTAACAGCGTGGATGCGATAGGTTGTAAGATTCGAGAGAAAAACTTTATCACTTAGCTGGTTTTCATATTTTGTAAAAAAATTACTGAGTTGCGGAACCCAATTAAACCCATTTTCAGAACCAGCCACAAAAAGATCAGTATACTGTGTGGTGCCTCCACGAAAATATTTCCATGTTTGAAAGCCAAAACTAAAATTCCCAATACTCACTTTTCCATTTAGCAACCAACTATCTGTGTCATTGCTAAACCCAATTTTTTTACCTCCCACGATTTGGTCGTAGGCTGATTTATCAAGATTGCGAACAGTTTCAGTTCCAAGTGCGGTCAGGCTTAACTGATTTGAGTCAGCTGACAATTGGTAGTAGGGATGTGACATCGGCAAGCTGTTTGCAAGTAAATATTGTTTCGCATCTTGCTTTATTCCAAGTAATTGTCCATAATCTACTTTATCATAATACGAAGGGTCATAATCAAAATACTCTTGACTTGAAAGGTCATGCTCATCGGAATGATACAAACGACCGGATAAAGTAAAAGAGATGTTGCGTTTCTTCCCCGATACACTCATATCGACAGTTCTGGTATTGTATGTGCCATAATTTACTTTTCCACTTATCCCGATATTTCTTCCCGGCTTGATTGCATCTACAGAATTGCGGCTGATAACGTTAATAACACCTGCAAAAGCATTTGGTCCATACATCGTCGATGCAGGTCCGTAAATAATTTCAACCCGCTCAATGTTTGAAAGCGGATACTGCCGGTCGATATACGCCCAATTTGTCCATAAGTCATTTTCTTCGATTCCATCAATAAGCAGAAGTGTTTTTTCAGTATTATTTTGCCTGAACCCCCTTTGATAAATATTGGCATATTCAGGTCCGTAAAACATTGTAAGGTCAAACCCAGGTACATCTTTCAGCAGTTCGACAAGGTCGTTATAACCTCGTTTTATGATATCGTCCCGTGTTATAACTGCAATGGTGGCAGGGGTTTCAAAAATATTTTCGGCACGCTTTGATACCGAAGTCACTATCTGGCCGATACCTGAAAACTTAAGCTTGTTTACCATACTTATGAAGAAAGCCGGATCGAAAAGATTAGGATCATATGACGGGTTGATTTGTAATAGCATGTCTGTTTCAAGCAAAGCCTGAGCAGTTGAATCCATCGAGAGATAAGCTATTGCTTTAAGACGGTGAGCCTCAATTTTTTGTTTCTCATTGAATCCACTTTTGATACAGGGCTCAAGGGAACTGATTACAAGATCAAATTTGCCTAGCTCGTATGCTTTACGTGCTTCATTCAGAGTTACTTCATTGCATTGTTGAGCTGAAACAGGCTTTACCATTAAAAAACTGCTGATGAAAAACTGCAGCATCATCAGAAAAGAAATACGTATGAAATGAATGTTTCGCATTTTTACCTCTATTATAAATTTCACTCTGCTCATGGCAATTCATCAATTGTTTTTTGATAGGGCACATCTTCACCTATCATTTTACTCCACTCGTCGGATGTCATATTGCGTTTTACAGTAGGCTTCAATTTCTCAGCCATTTGCTGATTTTGAGTGGAGAATATTCTGATTGATTTATCGGCGCTGCATGCAATAATATGCTTGCTATCAGGGGTAAATAACACATCATATACCCAAAGTTCATGACTGTTTATGGAAACAAATTTTTCCTCACTGAATGGAAAAGACGACATTTTGATCGACCAGTCATAGCCGGCAGAAATAATCATACCGCCATCACCGCTAAAACCAAGTCCTGTAACTCCAGAAATATGCCGTCCAATGACTGCTTCCTGAGAAACTATTTCATTGTTTTTTGTCTGAATCAATTGCACAGAACCATCCTGACATCCAAAAATGATGTCGCTACCTTTTGGATCAAATTTAACTGCTAATGCGGGACTTCTCAGAGTAGTCAGCGTCTTTATTTGTTGAGAACTGCCTGCAAATGATACCATTTTGACATCACCTTTGGCCGTTACAAATACAAGTTGCTCTCCTTTTGCATTAACATCTACACATCGAATAGGATCAGAAATTGAGTCCAACAACGTTTTAACAAAATTATCTCCTTCAAAATGCCATTTTAATAACCGACCGTCTGAACTGCCGGAATAAAACTGATTTTTTGTTGGGTCAGCAATGAGACTATTTATGATGGAAGCATGGGCATAAACAATTTTGGCTGATTTGGGGAAATTCTCTGTATTCCAAATAACAAGTTGTCCTGATGTTGTACCTGCCACCAGCCATTTGTTGTCGTGGGTAAGCATGATTGAACGGAAAGGATCTTTAATTTCCTTTGGCAATTCATACATTATAGGTGGCTCATCGAAATTTGCAATGTTCCAGCGGAAAACTTTTTTGTCGTCGCTGCAAGAAAAAAGAAATTTACCACTTTTTGTAATTGCAATATCACGCACAGCATCATTATGACCACGAAGGATTAGAGGATCATTTGAAATGGCTGAAAGTGCATTATAAATTGCAGCATCAGTTTCTGAACCTCCGTTTTCTTTGTGCAGCTTCCATGCAGTGAGGGCGAACAGCGCAGGTGAGTCATCTTCAACAGTCGAATGCATCTGGAGTGCCTGAATGGCCAATGAGTTGGAAATCGCCAGAAGTCTCAGCCTTTGAGCAGTTTGCTCAGATTCCTCTGCTTTGATTCTTTCCTGATCTGCTATTTGTTTCTGGATAAGAGCTTCTTTTCGTTGAAGCTGGGCTTCATCCATTGCCAAAACAGCCTCATGGCGTGCTACATCTGCCTGTTTTCTTTGATTAACTGCCTCAACGGTTTGCTCCTGCGCTATCAATTGTTGCTTTACCGCATATTGCCTTTGCTGTTCTGTAATCATTTCCTGTTGTTCAGCAATCTGTTGCTGTTGCTCAGAAATCTTTCTCTGTATGATAGCCTCTTTGCGCTGTTCATCAGTTTTAATCCTTTCTGAAACGGCCATTTTCTCTTTTTCGAGGGCTTCTCTTCGGCTTGCTTCAGCTTTGAAACGAAGGTTAAGCGAAACAATGAGAAACAAAATTGAAATCAGAGAAGCCACACCTAAAATGATGGCTGAATTTCTTGCTCTTTTGAGGTTTCGACTTTGTTGTCTTTCTTTTTTTGACAGCTCAAGTTCATGCTGTTTTTTGCTGTAATCAAGAAAGGTCATAGCACGGTCGAATGCCGGATCGTATCTTGATGCCCATGTTATATTGGGTCGTGTCTGCTCTTTCCATTGTAGTGCTAACTGTAATTCCGGATTTACCCACAATCCAGTTTTGCCTTCCTGATACAATTCGGCTGATTTAGACAGCCGCATATATAACTGTGCAGATTCACCTTCTTCTTCAACCCATTTTTTCAACCGTAGCCAAACACGCATGATACTTTCGTGCGAAATATCTATTGTTGAATCTTTGGTAAGTGTAATATGTGCTGAAGGCATCAGAAATGCACATCCCGGACTTCTGAAATGATCTATTAGCCGAATAATTTCTTCTTCTCTCGCGTTTGTTAGTGTGCATATCTCGCCCAATGCAGAAGGCCTGCGCGTTCCTCTACTTTCTTTCGTTAGGTCTGTTAGGCCTTTGAAAAGCTTTTCGGCGTTGTACTTATTTCTATCGTCTTTTAAATCAGCATAAATTTCTTCAAGATGCACTGACAAAGCCTCTTTCATTGTGCCAATAGCTTCATAGTGCTCAACATCAATAGGTTGGTCGCCAATTTTATTCATTGACCAATGGTCATATGTACGCATCATTGCATGTTGCAAAATAGGCAATTGGTCAGGATCATCTCCAACATCTTTAAGCAGTTTTTCTACAAGCTCTTCACTGATGCTGTTGCCAGTTGATATTATTGGGCCGGTGATGGCACGTCTGCGCTCGTCGTTGGTCATCCGTGGCACAAGATAATAGCCTTTGTTGATCAATTCACTTAGGTCTCGAAATTCTGTGCATTCATCCAGAAAATCGGTACGCATTGACAAAACAATAAAAATTGGAACTTCAGTTTGCTGAACTGCTTTAACAATGAGTTCAATAAAAATTGTTGCTTCAGCGATAGTTTGCGAAAATGAACCACTTCTCTTAAATCGAAAAAGTTCTTCAAATTGATCAATGTAGATTAAGGCAGATTGTCCGGGTAACAGTATTTGTTTCGCAAGTTTTTCAAGCCCATCAGCACCTGACCTTAATCCTGACTCAATCATTTCGTTTTCATGCAATCCCTCAGCCAATGCTTTTGCAAGGTTTCTGACCGGATCTTCAGCCGGTCTGAAAACGAACATTTTCAATGAATTGTATAGGTTTTCATCTTTGGCACTAAAAAGCTCAGGAATGAGACCTGCTTTTATCAAAGAAGATTTACCACATCCGGATGAACCAACGATTGCCAAAAACCTTGTCTCAGAAAGCTTTACAATTAACTCTTTAACCTGCAATTCCCTTCCAAAAAAGTGATGACTTTCATTGGTTTCATAACTTCTGATGCCAGGAAAGGGGTTTGCTTGAAAATTTTTAGATGCCATTGATATTTTTCATAATTACCCGACTAAGTTAAAAACATTTAATACGCAGGCATAAAAATATTCAAAATAAATCTTTCTTTTTTTTACCAGCTTTAACAGAAATGGTTTATCACACTTAAAGGATTTAGTCTAAATAATTTAACGAAAACGCTTGCAACAAAGTAAAAGTTAAAATCAGAAGAGAACTTAATTTTTGTGAAAGACTTTTTTGGAATACAATAAAAATTGTAAAAATTCTTTTTTAAGATTCAAATAAAGATCATCAACATATTCTTTAGTTTAAAGTATTGATATACAATTAGATTATGTAAAATTGGAACTACTGAGCCAGTAAATCTCAGTTCAGATGAAATGTTTACTTTTGCAAAAGATTTTTTTATTTGATGACAGCTGAAGCCACACTTATTCAATTGAAAGCCATTTTTGAAGGCAATCATCGTTTTGCACTTATTGTTCACACCAATCCTGATGGAGATGCTATCGGATCGGCATTTGCGTTAAAACTTGTATTAAAAAAGCTGGGCCATAAAGTTGAAGTTTTGATACCAAACATGTTTCCTTCTTTTTTATCATGGATGCCGGAAATAGAAGAAGGTATAATTTTTGAACAACAAGCAAAACAAGCTAAATCAATACTTTCGGAAGCTGATTATGTCGTTTGCCTCGACTTTAATAGTCCAAAGCGTTCCGGCGCGCTTCAGGAAGATATATTAAAATCTACCGCACCTCGTATTCTGATTGACCATCACATCGATCCTGAGTTGGAGGTATTCGATTTAGCCTATTCTGAACTGAATGTTTCCAGTACTGCTGAACTGGTCTATAAATTACTTCAGGAACTTGATTATTTACACCTATTAGATATAGATATAGCCAGTTGTTTATACGTTGGGATTATGACTGATACAGGCTCATTCAGTTTTGCAATAAAAAATCCTGATACATTTTCCATCGTTGCACACCTTGTGAAACTTGGCATAAACGCAGAACGCATTCACAAAATGGTTTATGACACTTATTCTGAAAATCGTCTTCGATTGCTCGGTCATTCAATCTCAAACAGAATGATTGTTCTTGAAGAACAAAAAACAGCGATTATTACCTTAAGCTTAAAAGACCTTGAACAATTTGATTATCAGATAGGTGATACCGAAGGATTGGTTAATTATCCCCTGTCAATGGAAAAAGTTAACTTATCCATTCTTATCACCGAACGAAAAGATCAGGTGCGCCTGTCATTTCGCTCGAAAGGTGGTTTTTCTGTGAATGATTTTTCAAGAAATCATTTTGAAGGTGGTGGTCATTTCAATGCTGCAGGGGGCAATTCTCAGCTGGATTTAAAACAAACACTTGAAAAACTGCTGAAACTTATTCCTGAATACAACGAACAGTTAAATTATATTTATTGATCAAGATGAGGAAAATAGTCTTCATTTTTAGTCTCATAGCTTTGATAATTAATGTTTTTGCTTGCAACAGAACCTCTTCGACCAACAGCAAAAACCTTAGTGAGGAGGAAATGAAGGAGCCATTACTGAAAGCCAACAAATATCTTTTAAGGCAAGAAGAGGAGGATATTAATGACTTTGTACGCCGTTATCGATGGAATATGGAAATTTCAGGAACCGGATTGCGATATATGATTGATTCTTCAGGTTCAGGTGTAAAGGTTCAATACGGTAATGTTGTAAGTTTGATTTATAAAGTTAAGTTACTCACAGGCGAGATTATTTATGATTCAGAAATATCAGGATTAAAAGAGTTTGTAGCGGGCAGGGGAGGTGTTGAATCAGGGCTTGAAGAAGGAATAAAATTGCTTCGAAAGGGTGATAGGGCAAAATTTGTTTTACCTTCGCACCTTGCTTTTGGATTGCTTGGTGACTCAGAAAGAATACCTCCACGTACGCCAATTATTTATGAAATACAAGTGATTGATATTAAATAAGTTATAAAAATGAAAGGCTCTAGTTAAGATTAGCGATTAAAATTGTACCTTTGGAAAAAATAATCACAGTATGAAACTTACTAAAGAAGATATTAAGTCATACCTGCTTACATTGCCAAAACTAGAGCTGGATTCTCTGATAAAAGAACTCC
>JAUXMV010000052.1 GCA_030683155.1 Bacteroidales bacterium | reverse complement strand
GTTGGCGGCTTCGCCGCCAACAAGCCCCTCCCCTCAAAAAATCATTAAGTCATAGTCATTCTGAGCGTTAGCGAAGAATCTAATAATTAACCGGACTACAGTGTTTTGTAAAACAAAAAAGGCGGGATTCCCCGCCTTTTTTGTTTATCTGTTTCTGCCTAAAACCCTTTCAGCCCTTTCAATAATGAATCAGCAAGGACTTCCGTGGAAAGCCCTCTTTGATATCCTGGCAGCACATCAACCCAATTGCCGTATACAGCATTGGGTAAAACGATCCAGCGTTTTCCAAAATCATTTCTGTTTTCGATTGTCTGCTGCATCCGGTCTTCCATATCATTAGTTTCAAAAATTCCCGAAAAATCACCCAAATTATCTCCGGCAAAAACAGCAATTTCGAAGCGTTCTTTCACGTAATTCCTTCTTACTTCTTTTTCAGGTTGATCAGTACGCATGAGCAAATGTACATCATCTGCAAAGGGGAATCCCTTTTTGCGCAGGTTTCTCAAGGTTGCTTCTCTGTATTCTTCTTTGCGGTTTGTTATATAAAATACTTCAACACCGGCATTTTTAGCCTCAAGCAAAAATTCCAGAGAACCTGGTACAGTCTCAGCAGCTGCCGCCTCTATCCATTCGTTCCAACGCACAGGATAACCAAAGCCTCCTGCGATTCCTGCAGCCTGATACGGGCTGTTGTCGAGTACTGTTTCATCGATATCGACCACAACAGCCAAAGGTTTGCTGTGACCCGCTTTCAGCTCATTCTGCAATTGAAGTGAAGCCAGATTAAAAGCCTGATAGCAAAGTGCCTGATATTCAGCAGCGCGTTGCTGATAGAGTGTTGCATACATTGTTGGATGCATTCCTCTGCTGTGGTGATGGTGGTCATGATCGTGATCATGCCTGTGCATGCAGGCAAATTCTCCTGAAAGAAGAAACAATGCAGCAAGCAGTGTTAGAAATGATTTTCTCATTTATTTTGGTTTTATATGTTTGATTGCGAAAATAAAAAAAGCCGGTCAATTGACCGGCTTTTTTCTTAACAATAATAGTTTATTTCGAAAAATCCATTGCTTCGAGACGTTTGTATTGATCAAAACGCCATTTTGCATTTTCCTGAGCAATTTTTCCAAGATTAGCAGCTTCCATCGGGAATGTTTTCTTGAGCGATGAAAAACGAACTTCGCTGTTGATAAAGGCCTGGAATTTATTCCAGTCAGGTTCTTTTGAATCAAGTTGGAAAGGATTCTTTCCTTCTTCTTCAAGGGCTGGATTGTAGCGATACAACTGCCAGTAACCTGATTCAACAGCCAGCTTGCCTTCCTCGTTTGCTTTACCCATTCCGGCTTTAAGTCCGTGATTGATACAAGGCGAATAAGCAATGATGATTGAAGGACCAGGGAAAGCTTCAGCTTCTTTCAAAGCTTTGAAAAACTGTCCCTGACTTGCACCCATTGATACCTGTGCTACATAAATATAGCCGTAGGTCATCAACATTGCACCAAGGTCTTTTTTCTTCACTTTCTTTCCTGAAGTAGCAAATTTAGCAACAGCACCAACAGGTGTTGATTTTGAAGCTTGTCCGCCTGTATTTGAATACACTTCGGTATCCATCACAAGGACATTCACATCTTCGCCAGAAGCAAGCACGTGGTCGAGGCCACCAAAACCGATATCATAAGCCCAACCGTCACCACCAAAAATCCAAACTGATTTTTTGATGAAGTAATGTTTCAGTGCCATGAGTTCTTTTGCAAGCGGGTCATTTTGACCGGCAAGCACAGCACTAAGTTTTGCCGAAGCTGCTTCAGAGGTATTTGCATCATGCATTGTCTCAATCCATGCTTCAAAAGCTTCTTTTCTTTCAGGAGCAATTTCGCCTTTAAGGGCAGCCTGCATACGCAGTTTGATACGGTCACGCAATTTGTTTACTGCAGTAGCCATACCAAAACCATACTCTGCATTGTCTTCGAAAAGTGAGTTTGCCCATGCCGGCCCTTTGCCTTCTGCGTTTACAGTATAAGGTGTGCTTGGAGCAGACCCGCCATAGATAGATGAGCAACCTGTGGCATTGGCAACGATCATTCTGTCGCCATAGAGCTGTGTAATAGTTTTGATATAAGGTGTTTCACCGCAACCGGCACAGGCACCAGAGAACTCAAACAATGGCTGAGCAAACTGACTGTTTTTCACTGATTGATGTTTGTCAACGATAGTATCCTTGTAGGTTACCTTATTGGCAAAATAATCCCAGCGACCGATTTCGGCATCTTGTGTACCCAGCGGCACCATCACAAGCGATTTCTCTTTTGAAGGACAGATATCAGCACAATTATCACAACCTGTACAATCGAGCGGACTGACCTGTATACGATATTTCAGCGGAGCAAATTTTCCTTTTGTTTCAAGAAGTACGGTTCCTTCAGGTGCATTCATTTCTTCTTCCTCATTTACAAGGAAAGGACGAATGGCAGCGTGAGGACAAACGTAAGCACATTGGTTACACTGAATACAATTTTCAGCTATCCATTCAGGGACATTCACTGCGATACCGCGCTTTTCGAAAGCAGTAGTACCGGATGGGAAAGTACCGTCTTCGCGGTTAAGGAAAGCGCTTACAGGCAAATCGTCACCTTTCATGCTGTTGATTGGCATCACCACATCACGCACGAAATCAGGCATTCCGGGAACAACAACAGCCTTTTCTTTTTCAAGTTTTGCCCATTCTTTAGGAACTTCAATTTTTGTCACTTCACCACCACGATCAACAGCGGCATTGTTCATTTTTACAATAAACTCACCTTTATTGCCGTAGCTTTTCAAGATGAAGGATTTCATCTTTTCAACTGATTGTTCGTAAGGAATGATTTCGGCTACTTTAAAGAAAGCTGACTGCATAATCGTATTCGTGCGGCCTCCAAGTCCGATTTCCTCAGCTATTTTGGTTGCATTGATGGTATAGAAATTAATATCATTTTCGGCCAGATACTTTTTGATGCTGTTAGGCAGTCTTTCCTTGGTTTCGTCTTCATCCCAGATACTGTTCAAGAGGAATGTTCCACCTTTTCTGAGGCCTTTGAGCATGTCGTATTTACCTAAATAAGCAGGTACGTGACAAGCAACAAAGTGCGGTGTTCCAACGAGATAGGTTGAGCGAATCGGTTTATCACCAAAACGAAGGTGAGATGTTGTTACACCACCGGATTTTTTTGAGTCGTATGCAAAGTAGGCCTGTGCAAACTTATCTGTGGTTTCTCCAATGATTTTAATAGAGTTTTTATTGGCTCCAACAGTACCATCAGCACCAATACCATAGAATTTTGCTTCGTAGGTTCCTTTTGGTGTAATACTGATTTCCGGAAGCAGAGGCAGTGAAAGAAACTTCACATCATCAACAATACCCACGGTGAAACCTGTTTTTGGCTCATTCATTTTCAGATTGTTATAAACTGAAACGATCATTGCAGGTGTAGTGTCTTTTGAACTCAAACCATAACGACCTCCAACAACAAGCGGGGCATTAGGACGACCATAGAAAATTTCCTTTACATCAAGTAATAGGGGTTCTCCGTTGGCGCCGGGCTCTTTTGTGCGGTCGAGGACTGCGATACGTTTTACTGTTTCAGGAATTACATTCAGGAAATATTTTGGTGAGAATGGCCTGTAAAGATGTACTGCAACCAAACCAACTTTTTCGCCATTGGCATTGAGGTAATCTATCGTTTCGCGAATAGTTTCGGTAACTGAACCCATCGCAATGATGATATTTTCAGCATCTGCAGCACCATAATATACAAATGGATGATATTCTCTGCCTGTCATCTCAGTGATTTTCTGCATATACTCTTCTACGAGGTCCGGAATTGGATCGTAAAAAGTATTTGCAGCTTCACGTGACTGGAAATAGATATCAGGATTTTGTGCAGTACCGCGTGTTACAGGATTTTCGGGATTGAGTGCATTGTTGCGGAATTGCTGCAAGGCCTCCATGTCAAGCATTGGCTTCAGGTCTTCAATTTCGAAATACTCAGCTTTCTGTATTTCGTGAGAAGTACGGAATCCGTCGAAGAAATGGAGGAAAGGAATTCTGGATTTGATGGCAGCCAAATGGGCAATCGCGCCGATATCCATAATTTCCTGAACACTTCCTGTAGCCAACATGGCAAAGCCGGTTTGACGGGCGCTCATAACGTCGCTGTGGTCGCCGAAAATAGACAGTGCCTGTGCTGCCAAACTGCGTGCGCTAACATGGAAAACGGCTGGCAATAATTCGCCGGCAATTTTATACATATTAGGTATCATAAGCAATAAGCCCTGCGAAGCCGTAAAGGTTGAAGTGAGCGCACCTGCCTGAAGTGAACCATGAACAGCGCCTGCTGCTCCACCTTCAGACTGCATTTCAGCTACGTGAACAGTTTCGCCAAAGATATTCTTTCTGCCATATGCAGCCCATTCGTCAACGTATTCGGCCATTGTTGAAGATGGCGTGATAGGATAAATAGCTGCTACTTCACTGAACATGTAAGCTACATGCGCAGCCGCATAGTTGCCGTCGCATGTAATGAAATTCTTTTTCTTTTTCATATATGTTTTATTATTAAGCTTTTACTTTCTGTTAATATGCAATCAAAACAGGTGCAAAATTACTGAAATAAAAAAATATTTAGCCCCAATTCATAGTTTCGATTCCATTAACACCCTAATTTATAATGATTATAGATTACATCATGTTTTAGCACACTTGTCAAAAATAACTACATTTACCGTCCGAAATATGCATAAAAAACTGATAGTAATTTTAAAACACATAACACTATGAACCTCAGCACAAAATACCTGGGTTTAACACTAAAAAACCCTTTGATTGTGGGTGCTTCTAATTTGGTAACCGACATCGAAATGTTGAAGAAATTAGAAGAAGCAGGCGCTTCCGCAATCGTTTACAAATCACTTTTTGAGGAACAGATTCAACTGGAAAACCTTGAAATGCATCAGCAAATGACTGATTACAATGAGCGTAACGCTGAAATGGTCAGTCTTTTTAATGAAGATTTGTATGAATCAGGTCCTGAAGAATTTCTCATGAAATTTGCAGAAGCCAAAAAAGCCCTCAGTATTCCTTTGATTGGGAGCTTGAACTGTGTTTATGATGAAACATGGTACACCTATGCCAAAAAACTGGAAGAAGCCGGCGCCGATGCGCTTGAGGTTAACTTCTATGCTGTGCCAATTGATTTTGACGTGGACGGTCGTGGCATTTTGAACGAAGAGCTTGATGTAATTGAAGGTATCAAAAAGCATGTATCAATACCCGTAAGCGTTAAGTTGAGTCCATTTTACACCAACCCGCTGTACACCATCTCAGAGATGGACAGAAGAGGTGCGGATGGATTTGTGCTTTTTAACAGGATGTTTCAGCCCGACATCAATATCGACAACGAAAAGCATCATTTTCCCTACAACCTGAGCCATGAACAGGACAATCGTCTTGCATTGCGCTTTGCCGGCTTGCTTCATGGCAACATTGAATCAAGTATTTGTGCCAGCATGGGTATATTTACCGGAGCCGATGTAATCAAAATGATTTTAGCCGGAGCCGATGTGGTGCAGGTTGTGAGCACGATCTACAAACACGGGCCAAAGCAGCTTACAAAAATTCTGGAAGAAATTCAGGCATGGATGGAAACCAAAGGATACACTAGTCTTGAAGATTTCAGAGGCAGTCTTTCAAACAAAAACACCAAAGATCCTTTCACCTATCGCAGAGCACAATATGTGGATATCCTTATGAAATCTGAAGAGATTTTCAAGAGTTACCCGATGCGCTAAAAGTGATAAAAAAATAGATTTTCAGGAGACTGACTCAAAAATGGGTCAGTCTTTTTTTTTGTTGTGAAACACATGTTTATACCGATTGCAGGTTTAATATCGTCCAATTTCTCCGCCTTTGGCTGGTTGTTGGACTTTTTTCAAGTAGCCTCGGCATTAACTCCCAAATTTTCAGAAAACAGTTTAAAATGGTTTGGAATCATTATTAAAATCAAATGGTATAAAATACAAAACCAAGAAAATATGATCTTATCAATGAAGTTTCCCTTTTATTCAACTTTGTATTGTCATAAAATCCATATTTGTCTGATAGCGTGAAATCCAACAAACACCCCTTTTCATTTTTAGACTAATCAATAGAGTAGATATTTTATCTATTTTCTATGTTATTTTAATTTATTTCTCTATTATTTTCATTCATTAAAGATTTTATTTACTTTTGCCGCCATTTTACAAAACAAAAAATGGACTTTATTATTACACAGACAACAATGCTCCATAGCAAATTTGCTTCAGAGATTTGCACTGAGATCGAATCCTCAGCCAAGGTACGTGGTACTGGTATTGCCAAACGCTCTGAGGAATACATATACATGAAGATAATTGAAGGCAAGGGTGTGATAGCACTTACCACTGACGGGCATTGGGCAGGATTTTGCTATATCGAAACGTGGAGCAATAAGGAATTTGTCGCCAACTCAGGACTGATCGTAGCACCAACCTATAGGCATACTGGTCTTGCCCATCGCATCAAGCAAAAAGTGTTTGAAGTATCGAGAGGAATGTTTCCTGATGCCAAGATTTTTGGTTTAACTACAGGTTTGGCAGTGATGAAAATCAATAGCAAACTAGGGTATAAACCAGTTACATATTCAGAACTTACTCAGGATGAGGCGTTTTGGAATGGGTGCAAAAGTTGCGTAAACTACGAAATTCTCATGAGTAAGGAACGCAAGAACTGTCTCTGCACTGCATTGCTATATTTACCTGAAAACAAAAATGATATCAAAATCAATGAAAAAGAAAAAAGTAGTACTGGCATTCAGCGGTGGATTAGACACCACTTTTTGCGCCGTTTGGTTAAAAAAAGAGCTTAATTGTGAAGTATATGCACTAACAGTCAATACGGGTGGTTTCGACGAAGATGAGATTCAATCCATTAAAAGCAAGGCAATGTTGCTGGGAGTTGATAGTTTCAGGGTCGAAGATGCTGCTACAAATTTTTATGACCACAGTATTCGTTATCTGATATTTGGCAATGTCTTGAAAAACAACACCTACCCTTTGTCAGTAAGTGCTGAGCGTAGTTGCCAAGCGGTTGCAATAGCGCGCTATGCGCTCGAAATCGGAGCCGACGCCATTGCACATGGCAGTACCGGAGCGGGCAACGATCAGGTGCGTTTTGATCTGGTTTTTTCCATTTTGGCACCAAAAATGGAAATTATCACTCCAATCCGTGACATGAAACTCACACGACAGGCCGAGATAACCTATCTTGAGCAACACAATATTCAGCTCAACTTCAGTAAAAACAATTATTCTATCAATAAAGGTTTGTGGGGAACTTCAATTGGTGGAAAAGAAACGCTTGCATCAAGATATCCCTTGCCGGAGGAGGTTTGGCCATCACAACAAATTAAAAATGAACCCAAAACAATCAGTCTTCATTTCCAAAAAGGCGAATTAACAGGGATTGAGAATAAAATATTCACCCATCCTGTTGAAGCCATCCGAGAACTTGAACAACTGGCTTCGCCATACGCTATTGGGCGCGACACTCATGTGGGTGATACTATCATCGGCATCAAGGGCCGTGTTGGCTTTGAGGCTGCCGCTGCTATCATCATACTTAAAGCGCATCACCTGCTCGAAAAACATACGCTCTCCAAATATCAAATGATAATCAAAGACCAGCTTTCAGTCTGGTATGGCAATTGGCTTCATGAGGCCTTGTTTCTCGATCCAGTGATGCGTGATATTGAACGTCTGCTTGAGAGTAGCCAATTGACTGTCAATGGAAAGGTACATATCACCTTGTATCCCTACCGATTCACGCTTGATGGGATTGAATCCGAAAACGACCTGATGTCGGCACACTTTGCATCCTATGGAGAGCTTAACAATGCCTGGTCGGCAACAGATGTTAAAGGCTATACAAAAATTTTAGGCAATGCCCTGAAAATCTATCACACAATTAATGCTGAAAAGGAATAGAATGCACAAAATAAAAACAGGTATTGTTGGAGCAGCAGGTTACACCGGTGGCGAACTGTTACGGCTTTTGTTGAACCACCCTCAGACGGAGATTATATTTGCTGCTTCCAGATCACACAATGGCGAAAAAATATCATCGGTTCACCACGATTTGATTGGAGAAACGGAGATGGTTTTTTTGGATTCAAATATAGATGTAGATGTGGTATTTCTTTGTCTTCCCCACAAACAAAGCCGTACATGGATGGATTCCAACCATTTTCCCGAACATGTAAAGGTGATTGATCTTGGCAACGACTTCAGGATTGATAACCGCATGGGCAAACACAACTTTGTTTATGGTCTACCCGAACTCTTCAGGGAAAAGATCCGAAAAGCCACTCATGTAGCCAATCCAGGTTGTTTTGCAACAGCTATACAGTTGGCACTTTTGCCCGTTGTGCAACATATCCCGCCCACTGGAGCTAATGTTACTGGCATTACGGGATCAACAGGGGCAGGAAGTGAACTCACCAGATCAACCTCTTTTAGTTGGCGATCCTCCAATGTTTCAGCTTATAAAACACTTGTACACCAACACAATGAAGAAGTGGCTGCAACTTTCCGAATAGTTTCAGGCAACGATATAACAGTCACTTTTATTCCCTGGAGGGGTAGCTTCACAAGGGGAATATTTATCAGTGCCATTATTGACACCCATCTTCAAAAGGAAGAATTGTTTAAGATGTATGAAGACTTCTACTACGATCACCCATTCACTTTTGTTACTTCGCAACCCATTGATTTAAAACAGGTTGTCAACACCAATAAATGTTTGATTCAACTTGAGAAAGTAAACAGTAAGCTGGTAATTCATGCAGTAATCGACAACCTGCTGAAAGGTGCATCGGGGCAGGCGGTTCAGAATATGAACCTGATGTTTGGCCTTGATGAACGTACTGGGCTTCAACTTAAATCATCTGTTTATTGAAAAAAGAAATGACCACATGAATATGTTTGATGTATATCAAAAAACAGGCATCAGACCTGTGAGAGCAAGAGGATGCTGGCTTTGGGACGACAAAGGCAAACAATACCTGGATCTTTACGGAGGCCATGCCGTGATTTCGGTTGGACATTCACATCCACACTATCTTTGGCGTCTTCAGACCCAGATGCAGGAGATTGGGTTTTATTCAAATGCAGTACATATTCCTTTGCAAGAGAAGTTGGCTAAATTACTAGGGCAGGTGTCAGGTTATGATGATTATGCTTTATTTCTTTGCAACTCGGGTGCCGAAGCCAATGAGAATGCCCTGAAACTGGCTAGCTTCCATACAGGTAGGCAAAAAGTGATCAGCTTTCACAAAGCCTTTCACGGAAGAACATCAGGAGCCCTTGCTGTTACAGACAATCCAGAAATTTCTGCTCCAATCAACAAAAATGATTCTGTCATTTTTTTGCCTTTGAATGACAGTGAAGTGCTTGAAAAAGCCTTCACAGATGAAATAGCCGCAGTGATCATTGAAGGTGTTCAAGGAGTTGGGGGAATTCATTTGCCCACAACAGAGTTTATGCAGACCATAAGAGAATTATGTGATCGGCACAGTGCATTGTTTATTTGTGATGAAATCCAATCAGGTTATGGCCGTACAGGTAATTTCTTTGCCCACCAGCATTTTGGTGTGAAACCCGACCTCATCACAATGGCAAAAGGCATGGGTAATGGATTTCCTGTTGCCGGATTGCTTATTCATCCAAAGATCAAATCCAGATATGGTCTGCTTGGATCAACTTTTGGCGGCAATCATCTGGCTTGTGCTGCTTCGGTGGCTGTACTTGAAATAATTCAAAGCGAAAACCTCATTGCGCGGGCTGCAACAATGGGTGATTACCTAAAAAGCAAGCTTGCCAATGTTTCGCAGATTATCGAAATCAGGGGAATGGGACTAATGATTGGGCTCAGTTTTGATTTCTCAACAGCCGATATCAGAGAAAAACTATTATATCAATACCGTATCTTCACCGGAAGTGCGTCAGATAAACACTTGATCCGACTTCTTCCTCCGCTCACGGTTTCTACTGACGAATTGGATCTATTTGTGTCAGCACTTCACAAATTATTGCCATGACAAAACAAAGGCTAACAATCGTAAAAATTGGCGGTAAGATTATTGACGACCCTTTGCGTCTTGATGTTTTTCTGGAAAGCTTTTCCACATTGTCCGGTCCAAGGATTTTAATTCATGGCGGTGGAAAAGTGGCTTCTGACCTTGCTGCAAAATTGGGTGTTGACCAAAGAATGTACAATGGCAGAAGGATCACTGACATTGAGTCGTTGAAAATCGTAACAATGGTTTATGCGGGTCTGATCAACAAGCAGATTGTTGCAAAACTACAGGTACTCGGACAAAATGCAATTGGGCTTAGTGGTGCCGACTTCAACCTTTTGACTGCTATTAAGCGAAGTCCGGGAGTTGTGGACTATGGATATGTGGGCGATTTCCATAAGGGAAGTGCTCATACAGAGAACCTTGCTTACCTGCTCAAAAAAGGAATACCTGTGTTCTGCTCTATCGTACATGACGGAAAAGGACATCTGCTGAACGTGAATGCTGACACATTGGCTGCCGAACTGGCGGCTTCATTATCCGGCCTTTTTGAAACCCATCTGTATTATTGCTTCGAGAAAAAGGGCGTACTCATGCAATATGATGATGACAATTCGGTGATTCCACAGCTAAACCAACAAAGATATAACGAATTGAAAATCTACAATGCTGTGAAACATGGAATGATACCCAAACTCGAAAATGCTTTTACAGCCCTCAACGGAGGTGCCACATCGGTGTGTATCATTCAGGACAATGCTTTAATTCAATCTGTCAAAAACCCAAAAAACCATGGAACAACAATTAGTCTCTACTGATCTGGAAAATATTTATCAGGAAGCTGTTGGCTTGTTGAAGGAACTTATCATAACACCTTCGTATAGCCGGGAAGAACAAAAAACAGCGCAGCTCATTGCTGGTTTTCTCATAAAAAAACATATCCCATTTTGTCAAAAAGGCAACAATATATGGGCTTACAGCAAAGGTTTTGATTCATCAAAACCAGTTGTTTTACTGAACTCTCATCACGATACCGTCAAACCAAATAAGCACTACAGCCGCGATCCTTTTTCAGCTGTTGAACAGGATGGTAAACTTTATGGCCTAGGTAGTAATGATGCCGGAGCCTCATTGGTTTCGTTGCTCTCTACTTTTGTCGCGTTTTATGACAAAGCCGATCTTCCTTTCAGTCTTATTATGGCGGCTACCGCTGAAGAGGAAAACTCCGGAGAAAACGGCATCGAATTGATACTTCCAGAACTTGGAAAAATTGATCTGGCCATTGTGGGCGAACCTACAACAATGCAAATGGCTATTGCCGAAAGAGGGCTTTTAGTCCTTGACTGCCTTGCAAAGGGCACTGCCGCGCATGCAGCACACTCTGGAAGCGATAACGCCATTCTTCACGCCATGGATGACATACGGAAAATCAGTAGTTTTAGTTTTCCAAAGAAGTCTGAAATGCTAGGTGAGGTTAAGCTTACTGTGAGCATTATTCAGGGAGGCATCCTTCACAATATGGTTCCAGATACATGTGCTTTCACTATTGATGTGAGGATAAACGACTGCTATCGCAATGCAGAAGTTGTGGATAGCCTTAGGAATTTGCTAAGTTCCGAAATATCTCCACGTTCATTAAAACTCAATGCTTCTGCCATTTCCACTAGTCATCCGGTGGTGAAAACTGCGCACAAACTAGGAATTAAGACTTATGCCTCACCCACCACCTCTGACATGGCCGTTATCCCCTATCCTTCTGTAAAAATAGGTCCTGGTTCATCGTTGCGCTCCCATACAGCCGACGAGTTTATTTTCCTCAACGAAATAAAGGAGGGAATAACAGGATACATTCAACTACTCAACCAATTGAAATTCACATGAGACTCTGGGACAAAGAAGGGACAAAAGCATCAGACTTACAGGAGATCATTCACCAATTTACGGCTGGCAATGATTTGCAGTTTGATTTACAACTGGCAAAATACGATGTGATTGGAAACCAGGCTCAAGCCCGAATGCTTCGGGCAGCAGGCTTGCTTACAGAAGTAGAACTTGAGCTTATTGAGGCTGAATTGAATCTGATGCTTCACCAAATCCATGAAGGCAAATTTATAATGGAGGAAGGCATCGAAGATATTCACTCCCAGGTAGAGTATAGACTTACCTGCCGGGTTGGGGAAGCCGGAAAGAAAATCCATGCCGGGCGATCACGCAATGATCAGATTCTTCTCGACATCAAGCTTTTCCTTAAGGACGAACTCCGGCAGGTAAGCATCTTAATCGAGCATCTTTTCGAACATTTGCTCAAACTGAGCGAGGAACATAAACATTGCTTGCTTCCAGGCTATACCCATTTACAGCTGGCAATGCCTTCGAGTTTTGGCTTGTGGTTCGGTGCTTACGCAGAATCTCTGGCTGATGATTTGGAACTGCTGCTTGCAGCCTGGAAAGTCTGCGATAAAAATCCTCTGGGATCTGCCGCTGGGTATGGTTCTTCGTTTCCGGTTGACAGAGAATTGACAACAAATTTGTTGGGTTTTGGTGGCTTAAACATAAATTCTGTTTATGCTCAGATGAGTCGTGGCAAAACAGAGAAGACTGTTGCATTCGCATTGGCTGGGATAGCTGCTACACTATCAAAGTTCGCCTATGATATAGTGTTATATATGAATCAAAATTTTGGATTTGTGAGCTTTCCCGATGAACTTACCACTGGAAGCAGCATCATGCCGCACAAAAAAAACCCTGATGTGTTTGAGTTGATCAGAGCTAAATGCAACCTGATTCAGGCTCTTCCAAACGAACTCACCCTGCTCACATCTAACCTCCCCTCTGGCTACCATCGTGATATGCAGCTTACGAAAGAGGTGCTTTTTCCGGCCTTAGACAGCTTGAAATCTTGCCTGAAGATGGCGGGATTTATGCTGGAGCATATACAGGTCCACGACAAATTGACAGGCGATCAATCATACCAACTACTATACAGTGTTGAGGAGGTAAACCGATTGGTACTTAATGGAATGTCATTCAGAGATGCCTACAAAACAGTTGGAAAAATGATTGAAGACGGAAGATTTGTCCCCGGCGATAAACCTGTTCACACCCATCTGGGCAGCATGAACAATTTGGGGAATGATATAATAAGGGAACAATTCATTTTTATCAGAAACCAAATAATCCAATAAACAGTATGGATTTCTTAATGCCTTGCACTAAGATTCCTGTTTGGGAATTTTGAAAGCTGTCTCATTTTTGACTTCTTTCAGAACAATACTACTGTGGTATTGGCCCATGTTGGGTATGTTTGATAAGATGTTGATTACAAAATCGTTATAGTTCCTAATGTCGGGAGCTACTATTTTTAGCATATAATCATAAGCCCCAGAAACGCTGTTCATTTCAACAATTTCTGGTATCTCACTAACAGTTTTCTCAAAGTCAAGTATGGCCGCCTTTGATTGTTCTTTGAGGTTGATATTACAATATGCAGCCAAACTCAGCCCCAACTTCTCACGATCAGTTATAGCCACATATTTTTTGATCACACCAGCTTCCTCAAGATTTTTAATCCTTTCGTAGGTTGCTGTGAACGAAAGATCGATCTTTAAGGCTATTTCTTTGACAGTTTGGGTGCAATCTTGCTGTAAAATTTCAAGAATTTGCTTGTACTTGTCGTCTAATACCAACTTCATTTTTTTATAATCACATTTATTCAAGCCCAAAGATAAGAAAAGAAAATAAGACTGTAAGGACACCTTTATAATATTGGCTACTTATTATTTTGATGTGCTGGGGATAATAATTACCTTAGCATAAAAAAAGCAAAATGACAAAAGATGATCTTTTTAAAGAGTTGTTAAGCCTTGTAGTTCCAATAGAAATCACACAAGATTTTGAGTTAAAGGAGATTATTGAGAAAACGACCATGATAACCTTATATTTTGAGGAATTGCCAGACAGGCGACCAAAAGAGCTAGAGGGAAAAGAAGTAGTTCTAGATGGCTTCGTCAACCAGATAGAATTACAGAC
>JAUXMV010000046.1 GCA_030683155.1 Bacteroidales bacterium | reverse complement strand
AAACAAATGCTATTGCCGAAGCAGTTAATAGTAAAATACAGAAACTAATATCTTCAAATAATGGAAACAGAGATAAGGATTTCTTCTTCTTTAGACTTAGTCAATTCTATGCCTAGCACATCAAAATAAGATTTAGCCATTTTCCTTGACAAAAAAAAATCCTATTCAAATGCTAGCGAACAGGATTATTTTTTGAATTAAAATTCCAATCAAAAAATCATTTTAACTGAATTCCAGCAACTTTCATTATTCTATCAAAAAGGTCAGTATTATCATAGGAACCAACAAACTGTTTAGCGCCTGTTCCGTATGCATATACCGGAACCATAATCCCAGAATGATCAGATGAAGAGAAAGCAAATTTTATCGAATTTTTATTTTCGCCATGAATCAAGGTTAAACCACCTGTTTCATGGTCGGCTGTAACAATTACAAGGGTCCCTGGATTTGTATCAGCAAATTTGAATGCCTCTGTTACAGCCTTGTCAAAATCAAACATTTCATTGACAAGAAAAGCAGAGTCATTTCCATGGCCTGCCCAGTCGATTTGTGAACCTTCAACCATTAAAAAGAAACCGTTTTTGCTTTTGCTGAGCGATTGCAACGCAAGCTTTGTTCCCTCCGGAAGAAGATTACCTCTGCCTTCGAGCACTGAAACTGGGTGAACGCTATCAGTTAGTACAAGAAGCTTATTGAATGCTGAGGCATTTTCAGGTAGCTTGTTCAAATATGTAAAACCTTTTTCTTCCATTTCGGCTGTAAGCATGCGCCCATCTTTGCGTTGGTTGAAGTGTCTGATTCCGCCACCGATAACAACATCCACAGGTGAATTTAAAAAATCTAATGCAATGGCTTCATAATTACTTCTTTTAACATTTTTAGCAATAAAACTGGCTGGTGTGGCATGTGTGACACCACAACTCACAACAATGCCTGTTGATTTTCCATTTTCAGCAAAAATATCGAGCATGCTGGGAACTGCAACACTGTCAGGTGTCATTCCTATCATACCATTGTTGGTTTTCTTTCCTGTTGCCAGTGCTGTACCTCCAGCGCCTGAATCTGTAATAAGATTGTCATAGGAATGTGTTGTAATTGACCCTGTATACTGTGCATTTAACATAGTTAGCGGCTCTCCGGAACTAAGCGTCGCTGCATGAACCTGTGCAAAACCCATTCCATCACCTATCATAAGAATGATGTTGATTGGTTTTTCATCCAAAGTATCATGGTGGTCATGTTGATGACTGCAGGAAAACGCTGCTAAAATGACTAATAGCAGAGATACGAATCTTAATGACAAAAATAAGTTCTTTTTCATGGTATTTAGGATTGAAGGTTTATGATTGTTATTTCGGGAAGTATTCCTATTCGGCCCGGATATCCTATGGAGCCAAGACCTCTGTTAACATAAAGCATTTGATTTGAAGCTTCATTCTTGTATAGGCCAGCCCATTCGTTGTAGATATATTGCGCCGGACTCCATTTGATTCCGGGAATTTCTATCCCGAACTGAAAACCATGCGTATGTCCGGCCAGCATAAGATTAATATCTTTATGCTGATCTAAAACAACTGAATTCCAGTGACTTGGATCATGTGAAAGCAGAATTTTAACAGGTACCTTTCCAAGCCCTTTGCTGGCTTTCAAAATATTACCGTATTGAGGAAACCGTGTGTTGGCACTCCAGTTCTCGACACCAATCAAAGCCAATTTATCCTCTCCCCTGCTGATAACGACATTTTCGTTTCGAAGCAGTTTCCAATTGATCTGATTATAAAATTGGTAAAGAGCCTCCATGTTTTTTTGCTTTTCAGGCTTTGAAGGCCAATTTACATAATCCCCATAATCATGATTTCCTAAAATTGCAAAAACGCCATCCTTTGCCTGAAGTCCGGAGAGCACTTCTTTAAACCTGATAGCCTCGTCAGTGGTATAATTAACCAAATCTCCCGTGAATACAATCAAGTCGGGATTTATATCATTGATCAGCTGAATAGCCTCTTTCAAAGGCTCAATATTTGACCAGGTTCCAAGGTGCAAATCAGAAATCTGAACTACTTTGTATCCTTCAAATGCGCCTGGCAGATCCTTTATTTTGATGAATAAATCTTTAATATCAAAATCATGAACCCATCTAAACATTCCTGCAAACATCGTAGTCACAACAAGCCCTCCGGTGACGAAAGCGATTCGTTCCATGAACTTTGCGCGGGTGATTTTTCCAGTATCTTCCTCTTCAGTAAACGTTTCATCCTTTTTAAACAAGTGAACTACTCTTTTGCCTGCTTTAATAAGATCTGCTATTCCAAGAACAATTGCCATAAGAACTTTCGCAACATAAAACGAAAAAATTCCTCCAAAAATAATATTTCTCAATAATGGGTTCCATGATTTTGTACCTATGTAATATGTTGCGATTGTTGTACCTAGCAGCATCAAAAAAGGCAGCCAGTAAAGGAGCACTGTTGCACTCTTGATTAATTTATGGTAGGTGAAAACCTTTTTTTTGAACAGGCCCCAAACGTAATAATCAATCAAAAGCAAAATGATTATAGCTGGGTATCGGCTGGCGTTTTTTGGAAAGGTTATGGTGGTCAAAAAATAACCTGCTACGACAAGCAGAACGACCAAAATGGTGTAAAATAACTTCTTTTGTTTCATATCAGGCGGCAAAAGTAGTAAATCTTAACCATTGAAATCTCCAGACTTCAAAAATTAACAAATTTTTAATTTTATCTTAAATATTGAAATTCTGTTATTTAGACCACATTGGTTCATTAATTTTTGAGACTTAGAGTTTAATACAAATTTTTCTTTCGAAAAAGTTTGGATATGTGCATAGAATGGCTAATTTTGCACCTCCATTTCCCGCAAGGAAATTTGGATAAAGTTCTTAAAAATATTTCAGGAGAGATGGGTGAGTGGCTGAAACCAACAGTTTGCTAAACTGTCGTACTCGAAAAGGGTACCGGGGGTTCGAATCCCCCTCCCTCCGCAAGATATCGGGGCATGGCGCAGCCCGGCTAGCGCACCTGCTTTGGGAGCAGGGGGTCGCAGGTTCGAATCCTGCTGCCCCGACACTGAAAGTCAAAAGGTTACGTTAAAAAACGTAACCTTTTCTTTTTTACAGATACCCACAAAAGTACATACAAAACAAAGGTTTTGATAACCCACGATTCTATTTCTTTAAACTCTATAATATTCATTTTGAACGACTAGCACATCCCGACAATGGGTTGTCGGGAGTGTCGCAGGTTCGAATCCTGCTGCCCCGACAATAGGAAAGGTTACAGTGAAAACTGTAGCCTTTTTCTGTTTTTAATCACTATGATATTCATTTTGAACAGCTAACGTAACCTTACAATGGGTTGTCGGGAGGGTCGCAGGTTCGAATACGATCTGTTTGGTGGTATTTATTGAGGGTTTTGTAAAGTTATTTTTCCCAAAAACTTAATTTCGGATCATTTTGAATGTTTTGTAAACTCCATGATCATTCGTAAAATGAAGCACATATATCCTGTTTGGCAAATTCAGGTTTGAAAATATTTCTCTTGTATTTGTCAAATTTCTTTCAAACATTATTCTGCCTGTTATATCAAAAATGGTTAATTTATTGAAATCATGCAAATTGTCAGCGATTATCCTATCAGTAAATGGGTTTGGATACAATAAAATACTACCACGATCTGGATTTGTAAACTCGCTTGTAATAATACCCCAAGCATCATTTAAAACCAGATCGGTGTACAAATATAAATCACGGTGTGAAGGTCCATCCGGAAACTCAGTGCCACTCCAGCCTGAATTGATAAAATATTTGTACTGGTAATTACCGCCTATAACGTACTCGTAAGTTCTTGACCAGATCATTGAATTTCCAACTCTAATCAAAGCCTGGTCATCGGGATATAAGCCTGGTTCAGCCCAATCGAACATTGAACCTGTCATATAAACAAAATCATTTGAGGGATTAAAACCTGTGGCTGATGTCATATCTACATTAAAAGTAATGGTGTAAAAGTTATCAAATAATCCAAAATAATTTTCAATAGTCATTTCTTGATTCACCATAAAGATTCTGTTAGGTGCCCCCATCCATTCTCCTCCCAACCAACCAAAGTTCAGAAAATATTTGTACTCATAAAAACCCGCAATAAGCATCATTGATTTTGTCCAAACCATTGTGTTTCCAACACGTGTCATCATTTGATTTTCAAGTTGTGTGCCAGGTTCAGCCCAGCCAAACATCGATCCAGTCAGGAATACAGTATCTTCTAGGGGATTAAAATCTAAAGCCAAGGTCATATCAACATTAAATGTGATGGTATGCATATTTTCCAAAACACCCCAGGTATCGTCCAAAACAGTTTCACCGGTAATATTGTATTGTCTGTCAGTTCCGGAGAGCCATTCAGCCCCGTCCCATCCTGCGTTGATAAAATATTTGTAATGAATCATTCCTTGCAGAATATTCATTGTTTTTGACCAGATCATTGAACTCCCAACACGACTCATGGTCTGAATTTCAAGCTCAGTGCCTGGCTCAGACCAACCTGTCATTGAACCAGTTACATATACAATATCCGAATCCGGATTAAAATTTACTGCATTCGACATATCCACATTAAATGTTACAGCATATTCACTGCCATATACTGACCAGGTATCATTCAGCGTTGTATTCTGATAAACTTCAAAAATCCTGTTAGGGTCTCCCGGCCATTCACCTCCACTCCAGCCATTGTTAAGAAAATATTTATATTCATTCATTCCGGCAGAAACAGAAACTGTTTTTATCCAGATCATTGAGCTGCCTACACGCGACATGGTTTGATTTTCAGGCTGTGTGCCAGGCATAGCCCAACCAAACATTGTTCCGGTTAGATAAACAATATCGCTGGCAGGATTAAAACCTGATGCTGCTGACATATCCAAATTAAATGTCACTTCAAAGGTTTGAGCAGTGGCATTGAGGCCAAAAAATAAACACAAAAAAATGATGAGTTTTCTACAATGATAAATTCTTTTCATGGTCCATAATTTTTAGTTAAACACAAAATATTCATCCAAAAAAAGTAGATCTAAAAATACAACAAATGACAGTAAAAAGCAAGTAAATCTGATACAAATAATTAAATAGCAATGCATTACAATAAATGCCATTTTTGATGGGCTTCAATAACAAGAGGCAGGTTTAGGGATTCAGATTTTTTTAGAAATTCCTGTATTTCAAACGGAGTCCCTCTTCGATCCAATTCCTTTTAAAATGAAATTTGTATTTTTACACACCTCTAATTTTATAAAAAGCAAAAACGAATGAAAAATCTTATCTTTTTAGTCACCATTTTTGCCGTTGCTACCTTTTCGAGTGCGCAGCCTGTTTTCGAACAACAAACCGGAATCCTGAATCCTTTCAATGGAATCACTGTCGGAGCATATATTGCCCCAGCTTTTGCAGATATCAATAATGATGGTTTGCAAGATGTCTTTTTTGGAGTGTCGACAGGTAGAATTTTATTTTACAAAAATACAGGAACAACAAATCAGCCTGTTTTCGAACAACAAACCGGCGAAGATAATCCGCTTGGCATTGTAAATGCTATTGCATATTCCAGCTTGGCATTTGTTGATATTGACGGGGATGGCGATTTAGATGCGTTTATAGGAAGTGTTTGGGCCATAATTCAGTTTTATGAAAATATTGGTGATGCTTCAAATCCTGTTTTTGTTCGCAGGTTTAACGAACAAAATCCTTTGGTTCATTATGAAGTTGGCTGGGAAGCCAAGATGAATTTCGTGGATATAGATGGAGATGGTGATTTTGATGTTTTTATAGGGGATGATTATGGTGTTGTTCGTTTTTATTTGAATGCAGGCAGCAGCACTTCACCTCTTTTTGTTGAGCAAACAGGTACAATGAATCCATTGACAGGCATCTATGTTGGCGATTTTGTCACACCAACTTTTGCCGATGTAGATAATGACGGTGATTTTGATCTTTTACTTGGGGAAGATAGTGGTGCTCTTCACTATTTTGAAAACACTGGAACTGCTTATGAACCCCATTTTGTGCAGCAAACAGGCGTTCAAAACCCTTTCAATGGCATTGATTTGGGTACTGAATCAAAGCCCGCTTTTGTAGATATTGATAATGACGGTGACGCCGATGTTTTTGTTGGAAATGAAGATGGACAGGTGTTCTATTTCAAAAATATGATCATTCAAACGGGACTTGAATCAAATTATGAAAATCGTTTATCAGTTTTTCCAAATCCAACAAATGGAATACTTGAATTTAATCTGGGATGCGAACAGGTAGCAACGATAAGCATATTTGACAATTCAGGTCGTCTAAAAATGTTTCATAAAGACAGAACTGAAAATACGTTGAATCAACTATGTATCTCTCAGCTTTCCAGTGGAATATATATTTTGAGGGTAGAAACCAAAAATAGTGTTTATCAGGAGAAGATCGTCAAACTATAAGCATGCAGGACGAGTTAATCTGATTAAAAAAAGAAATTTGACAGAAGGGACTTTATTCAATTTTTATGGAATGAGTTTTATACAGTTGTTCTTCTGAATGAATTATTTCTTTGATTTCTTTTTGGGAAAGAGCTTCAGTAAAAATTTTCACATTTTCGATTCTTCCATTGAATACCCTTTGTAGAGGAAATTCTTCATTTCGACCTATATGCCAACGACTTGGTGTGTTTTTTAAGGCAGTTTCCCTCAAAAAAGTTTGGCCTTTTAATTGTCCATTGATATAAATTTTCAGTGCGTTTCCAGTGCTTACACAAGCAATATGATGCCATTCATCTTCCCAGTTTTCAGGTAGAGCAATGTTGCACTCTCCCCTGCCCCATCCTCCGGCAAAAAAAGTTAGACTGTTGTTTTTCCACTGTTGCATTACATGAAAATCACCTTTTGTGATTAACGAAACATTTCTGCTATTCTGTTTACCAGAAAATACCCATGCCATCATCGTAAAAGATTCATTTTCAATTTCAAGGCTAGCTGAAGTTTCCATGAATACATAATGATTTTCATCAAACCAAAATTTTTCCTGATTGAAGATGTTCTCTTCTAAACCAGATACAATACCATGATTTTCGAAGCCGGATAAGTCATTGTAATAGCCGTCCTCTGTCACTTTTTGCAGCGGAAGATCCAAGACTGTTGCGTCTTTACTGTTTGTATAGACTTTAAAAACTTCTGAGAGTCTGTCAATTTCTACATTGAAAAGCCCTTCATTTTTTGTTTTAAACTGGTGTGAAATATTTTTCGTTTCGCCGGGAGCTAATGACTCTTTTTCGTTCTTTAACAAAAGTCCATTAATTAAAACCCTTATATCGGCTTCCTCAGTATATCCGCCTTTATTGGTAAGTGAAAAAGAAATGAGCTGCGTTGTATCCTTTCTGAGAATGGGTTTGACGCTAAGATTACCGTACTCAATTTGATTGCGAAGGCCGTTATCAAGCACTTGGATTGCAAAGGTGCTGTCAAAGTCATTTAGTTTCAAAAATGATTCTCCAAATGCATAAAGTCTGCATGAAATAGAATCTGTAACCGATGTATTGCTTTGCAAATAAATATTCTTGCTTTTTACAATATCACCGTTTGCATATAGTTTCAGAACTCTTGTGCCAGGTGCGCCGTTATTTTCCATATCAAATTTAATCCAAACCAATGCATCAGGCTCAGTCTCCTTTTGCAAAAGTGAAGCATTTAATATGCTGAAAATTGGCCGATCTTCTACCTTTGTTGAATCTTTAAAAAAAACGCCTGAATTGGTAAAAAGTATCGGTTCATCAGACATCTCAAACAAAATTCTTCCGCCATTATTGATAGTAGCATGATCAATATTTAAATAATTGTAGGACACATTATTAAGTGTAATTTTTTTGACATAAACATTTTCTTTGGAATTGTTTTTTGCTTCGATCACAAATTCCTTTCCATTGGATAAGTGGATCGTAGCTTTATTAAAAAGTGGAGAGCCAAGATCATAAATCGGTTGGCCGGGGCAAACAGGATAAATACCCAGTGCATTCAAAACAAACCAACTGGAGAGCGAACCCAGATCATCGTTTCCGGGAAGGCCACCAGAAAGCGTTGTGAAGTATGTATCCATAATTTGTCTGAGATACTTTTGTGTTTTATGTGGCTGGTTGGCACGCTTATAAAGATAAGGTATGTGAAAAACCGGTTCGTTGTCAAAGGTAAAATGTCCCTTTTCAAAGCCTTCATCAAGGATTTTGCAGAATTTTTCATCACCTCCCAAATGGTTTATAAGGTCACTCGTATTGTGTGGAACAAACATGGTATAAACCCACTTATCACCTTCTTTATAGCCAGAATTTCCAGGCTCTGTAAGAAATTTAGCTTCATTTTTCGGAAGTAAAAAAAGTTCTTTAGGATTGAATAAATTCCGGTAATTAAAACTCCTGTTGAAAAGAAAATTATAATCATTTTCTTCCTTCATCACCTTTTTGGAAAACTGTGCCAATACCCAATCATTGTAGGCAAATTCAACTGTTTTTGTTACAGATTCAGGATAGGTAAAAGGTATATACCCAATTTCATCATAGATTTTCAAAGCTTCATGCGTCAAAGGCTTTGTCATAATGATATCTTTCATAGCCTTATATGCAATTTCTTTGTCAAAATCCATGATGCCTTTCAAATATGAATCTACAATAATTGAAATGACATGATTTCCAGTCATCGGGCCTTTTGGAAGCCTTGAAGATTGCTCGTAAATATCGAGCATGGATAAAATCATGTCATTTTGCCTTTCAGGATCAATAATGCAAAGCAAAGGGTGCAATGACCTGAAAGTATCCCATGGAGAAAACTGACCATATTGATTTTTCCCCTTTGTTTTTTGAATCAAACCATCAGAACCTTTGTAAAAACCATCAGTATCAGAAACGATCCATGGAATAAGTTTTGAGCGGTACAAGGCAGTATAAAACTTGATTTTGTTATCAATGTTATCATCATTGATTTGAATCACAGATAATTCCTTGTTCCATTTGGCAGTTGTAATTGCTCTAATTTCGTCGAAACTTCTGTTACCAATTTCTGTTTCGATGTTATTTTTAGTACCTTCAAAACCAGTAAAAGAGATTCCTAGTTTAAGTGTAACCACCTTTTTTTGCTTCTTTAAGGAAGTGAAAGCCAATATCCAGCCATCCTCCATTTGCTTAACAATGGTGTAGTCATCGCTAAATTCGAGTATGGCGTTGTGACTGCTGCCATGAACTAACTTGTTAGGTTTTTGGTTCAAACTTCCCATTCCTCCAACATATATATAAGGAGTAACTTCCGGCAAAAAAGTAAAACGGAAAATTCCACTTCGCTCCGAAGCAGTCATTTCAACCTGTGTTCCATTGTCGGAAAAAAAAACGGTGTAATACCCAGGCTCTGCTTTTTCGTCATTGCGAAAAAAGTGTCTGTTGTATTGATATAGTTGAAAATCAATAGTATCTGTTAATGGCATTACCCGCATTTGGCCTGCAGAACCATTAGGAAAGCCGCTATGATGTCCTAAACAGCTAAAAAAATAAATAGAAGTATCAGCAGAATCGTAACCCCAATGATCAGTAGTTCGTGTTTCTGGGGTAAGCTGAACAAATCCGTAAGGAGCTACAGCGCCAGGATAAACTCTGCCATGACCTTCCCATTTTGAAGGAAAATGAGCATCCGAAGTGCCAATAAAAGTATTAACAAAGTCAGCAGGCTGATCGAATGATTGTGCCAATATTGAAGATCCAACAAGTATTTTAACTATAAAAATAAACTTAATCCAAACCTTCATGTTTTTTTTATCATTGTTCACAAATTTTTACATGTAATTATAAATCAATGTTTTATATTACATTTTTTGAGCGATTAACCGAAAATTCCCTTAACCAGCCCTCCGTCGTGGCTGAAAGTTTGACCGGTTGTATATCTGGACAATGGTGAAAGCAGCCATGCAGCTAGACTGGCCAATTCAGACGCTTCACCCATTTTCCCTACAGGAATTTGATTTTCAAACACTTTTTTGGCTTCTTCCTGACTCATTCCGGTGAGCTCTGCCTTCTTTTTGAATAATCGTTGCATTGCAGCAGTATTATGGTAGCCGGGAGCGAGAATATTCAAGGTTATATTCTCTTTGGCAAGATCGCCGGCCAAACTTTTTACAAACCCAACGACAGCAGGTCTCAATGAATTGCTTAGCACCAGATTTTCAACCGGTTGCTTTACTGAAACACTTTCAATAAAAAGCATCCGGCCATATTTCTGCTTTTGGAAGAGAGGAACAATTTGCTGTACAAAATCTACTTTCCAGCGCAGAATAAGCCTGTATGCATCGTCCCAATTGCTCAGTTTTGTTTCGAGGAAAGCGCCTGCAGGCGGACCGCCGGCATTGATGACAACACCTGAAAGCGTTTTACCATAACAAAACTCAATCACTTTTTGCTGAACCTCCGAATGTGTAATGTCTCCGGCAAGGATGTGTAGTTTTTCGGGAAACTGTACTTTAAAAAGCTCCAAAACTTCATATGTTCGCGCAATGGCAAGTACTTCAGCGCCATCATTCAAAAGCTGTTCAGCAATTGCACGCCCAAAACCACTTCCGGCACCAGTAACGATAAAGAAACTGTCTTTTATTTTTAAGTCCATTTCTTGAGTATTTGAAGCAAAAATAGCCAATATTCCTCAAAATCATTAACAAATTGCTTCAGGTAAAGTGTTATGATCATTTTAAGTGATTTGATCTGAATTTAGTGATTTAAAACTTGTAATTCTTAACTAAAAAAGCGTTCTTTGACATATGATTTCGTGTAGATTTACATAGGGGTCAAAATTTAAGTAAATCATTCTGCTATGAAAAAAAATCTTATTTTCTTACTACTGTTGTCATCAGTTTTCGTCTTGAACAAAAACAATACATTAAAAAGTCAGGTCATTATCAACGAGTATTCAGTTTCCAACCTGGTTGGATTTACAGATAATTATGGCAAATATGAAGATTGGATTGAACTGTATAATGCAGGTTCAGAGAATTATAGCCTGGCAGGCTTTTACCTGAGCGACAATCCAAACAGACCCACCAAATGGCAGTTTCCTGAAGGTGTCACAATTTCGGCCGGAGGGTACATTAAAGTTTGGGCTTCTGGTAGGAACGAAGTAGCAGGAGGCCATTTTCATACCAATTTCAAGCTTTCACAAACGAAAGATAATCCTGAACATATCGTTTTTTCCGAACCATCAGGTGAAATAATTGACCAGACGCAGCTTGAAGTGACGATGAAAGAGCATTCAAGAGGACGCTCTCTTCAAAATTCAAACTGGGTCATTTTTACCAATCCTACTCCAGGCTTTGTGAATCTGGCCAGCGGTGTTTTCACTTCTTATTCCGCCAGACCACAAATGAACGCAGCCGCAGGATTTTATCCATTACCAATAACCATTGAGATTTCAACAACTGAACCAAATTCACAAATTCGTTATACACTTAATGGTAACGAACCTACTTTGAGCTCAAACCTTTACACAGGGCCTATTACAATTTCTCAAACTACAATTGTCATTGCACGTACTTTCAGCAATGATCCTTCGGTTCATCCCGGGCTTTTAGAGTTCAATACATATTTTATCAATTCGAACCATAGCATGCCCGTAATTTCAACTTCTGCAAATCAGCTTACTCAGCTACTCAATGGGAATCAATACCTTGAGCCTTTTGGAACGTTTGAGTATTTTAATGCTGAAGGGGTCAGAACAACACATGGATATGGTGAATTCAACAAACACGGACAGGATTCCTGGGTTCATGCCCAACGAAGCATCGATTATGTAAGTCGCGATGAATGCGGCTACAATTATGCTATCCGGGAAGCATTAATACCACTTACTGAACGAAATGAATTTCAACGCATCATCCTGAGAGCAGCTGGTGACGACAACTATCCCGGAATTGATTCCAGTGCTTTGCTGCGTGATATGTTTGTGCAAAATGTTGCATCGAAAAATGGTATGCCACTTGATGTACGAAAAGGCGAAAAATGTGTTTTGTATGCCAATGGACAGTATTGGGGAGTTTATGGCATGCGTGAAAAAGTGGACGATCATGATTTTACAAGCTACTATCACAATCAGGATAAATATAATCTTCGCTTTTTAAAACTTTGGGGAACAACCTGGGCAGAATATGGTGGTCAGGCAGCTTTTGATGATTGGTACGAGATTCGTAACTACATCAAAAATAATGACATGAGCAATCAGGCGAATTTCGAATATGTTAAAACACGTTACGATTATACGAGTCTCGTGGATTATGTAATCATCAACTCCTTTGTTGTTTGCTCTGACTGGATCAACTGGAATGTAGGCTGGTGGCGTGGTTTAAATCCCGATGGCGGACACCAGAAGTGGGGTTATATTTTGTGGGATGAGGATGCTACTTTCAATCATTATATCAATTACACAGGAGTTCCGGGAACACATCCAACTGTTTCGCCCTGTTATCCTGAAGGACTGACCTCTGACCCAGGTCAGCACATCGTTGTTCTTAACAGATTGAGAAACAATGCTGAATTCAATCAATACTATATTTCACGCTACATTGATTTATACAACACCGCCTTTCGTCCAGACAATATTATAAGTTACCTTGATGAGATAGTAGCAAAGATGACGCCTGAAATGCCCCGTCATATTTTGCGTTGGGGCGGCTCAATGACACGCTGGCTAAGCAATGTTCAAAAAATTAGAAACTTTATTAATACACGCTACAATTACCTTCCACAAGGATTAAAAAACTGCTATAATCTTACTGGTCCATACAATTTTGAACTCAACACAGTTCCGGCTGAAACTGGAATCATACAACTAAATTCATTGCTGATAGATGAATTTCCATGGCAGGGCTCTTACTTTGGGGGTGTTGCAGTAAAATTGAAAGCCATTCCTGCCAGCACTGATTATGAATTTGACTATTGGGAATTAACCAATCATAGCGCTTTTCCAAGTGATACAGCTTCGGAAATAACTGTCTTCCCGGGCGATTGGGAAAATGTGATTGCGCATTTCAGACATAAAACTTTTTCGGATTCTTTGGTCATAAATGAGATAAACTATAATTCTGCAAGCAGCTTTGATCCAGAAGACTGGATCGAATTCTACAATCCACACCCTTACGATCTTGATGTTACCGGTTGGATTTTTAAAGATGATGACGACTCACATGAATTTATTTTTCCGGAAGGAACAATCATTGAATCAAATGGATACATTGTTATTTGCAGAAATATAAATATGTTTTCAGCTTTATTTCCCGATGTCACCAATGTGATTGGCAATATGAGTTTTGGATTCAGCGGGAGCGGCGAACTTTTAAGACTTTACAACAACGATATGGCGCTTGTGGATCATGTAGAATACGATGATAAAGCTCCATGGCCAACTGCACCTGATGGCAACGGTGCAACGTTGGAACTAATTCGTCCTGAACTTGATAATGCACTCCCTCAAAGCTGGATGGCATCACCCGGACATGGATCTCCAGGCGCAATGAACAGTCAGCTAGTGTCTTTGCCACAATTACCTGCACCAGTTAAAAATGAATTTGCAATGCATATTGCACCAAATCCAGCAGATAATCAAGTAGTTATAAATTTCAGCAGCAGATTAGGTGTGAAGAACGGACAGATAGAAATTTTTAATATGCTTGGTAAAAAAGTCAGTGCTTACACCCAAATAAACAGAAACCAAAGCATTATTAATCGTGGAAATTTGCCCTCAGGTGTTTACATGATTTCATTTTTTGATGAAAACGGCTATCAGGCATCTTCGAAAATTATTTTCAGATAAACATTTCAATTGTTCATTTATCTTTGGCGCGCTAAAATTTCAATTGGTATGTCTGAAATTAAACAAACCGGGAACTGGAGGAAAGAATGGTATAGCATCATCTTTCGGCATGATACTAAAAAAGGAAGACTATTCGATGAGCTTCTGCTAGTATTAATAATCCTGAGTGTGATGGTGGTATTTCTTGATAGCATGAAAGATATTCACCAGCGCTTTGAATTTACCCTTTATTTCTTTGAATGGTTTTTTACAGTTCTTTTCACGGTTGAATACGTTATCAGAATTGTCATATCACCTAAAAAGAAAAAATACATCTTCAGTTTTTATGGTATCATCGATTTTCTTTCTATCGTACCTACCTACCTGAGTTTAATTTTTGCAGGTACACAATATCTGATTATTATCCGCATTTTTCGGTTGTTCAGGGTTTTCAGAATTCTTAAACTAGTGCGATTTACTTCAGCATCCATATATCTGATTCATGCTTTGCAGCATTCACGCGAAAAAATTGTCGTCTTTTTTGGATCTGTACTTATAACTGTCACAATATTAGGTACTGTAATGTATATTGTTGAAGGACCAGAGGCTGGTTTTGTTAGTATACCGACAGGCATTTACTGGGCTATTGTTACAATCACAACTGTAGGTTTTGGCGACATTACCCCTGTTACACCACTAGGACAAATAATCGCATCCTTACTTATGCTTACTGGTTATGCCATAATTGCCGTCCCAACAGGAATCATAACCTCAGAAATGACCCGTGATAAGGTCAGAAAACCTATTCACAGTAAAGAATGTAAATGTTGTAAAGCAGTGACTTACGCACAAGACGCAAACTTTTGTAAAAACTGTGGTGAAAAGTTTGAAAAGGAAATACCCTGAATTTACTGAGGCATCGTGCGCTACATTTTGTTACTTTTGCACGCTAAATATTAATGGATGAAAGATTTGAACCGGCGTACACTGATCAAAGGATCAATTGCTGTGGGCCTGTCGGCAATTTTGTGGGGATTTGACGGAGTTGTTTTAACACCTCAACTTTATAATCTGGACGTAGTTTATGTTGTGTTCATTTTGCATCTGTTCCCGTTTGCATTGATGAATATTTTCCTTTTTAAGGAGTATAAACATCTTGTAAATATGCAACGTCAGGATCTTTTCACCTTTCTTTTAATTAGTCTTTTTGGCGGAGCTATTGGCACTCTTGCCATTGTTAAAGCACTCTTTTTACTTGATTTCAACCATTTGTCAGTGGTTGTTTTGCTTCAGAAACTTCAGCCTGTTTTTGCCATTGCCTTAGCTTCATTTATTCTGAAAGAAAAACTTAAACAACGATATCTGCTTTGGGCTGCAATAGCTATTGTTGGAGGTTATTTTCTCACTTTTGGATGGTCATTCCCCAATGTGAGTACAGGTGAAAACACCATTCATGCAGCACTTTTGGCTTTGCTGGCAGCTTTCTCTTTTGGAAGTTCAACTGTTTTCTCAAAAAAGATTCTTTCAAAATATCATTTTGTTACTTCCACATTCTACAGATATGGTTTCACAAGTTTGATCATGCTCGTGTTCATGCTTTTTGCAGGTAGCTTTTCATCCTTTTTAACTACAAGCTCAAAAGAGTGGTTTTTTATTATTCTAATCGGTTTGACAACAGGTTCAGGAGCAATTATCCTTTATTACTATGGTTTACGAAAGGTCAAAGCAATGTCAGCAACGATCAGCGAACTGATGTTTCCCATTTCAGCTGTTTTGTTTGACTATTTTATCAACAAAAGTATACTTTCACCAGTACAGTGGATCGCAGCGGCTGTGATGATTTATGCCATTATTCGCCTCAATGCTGCACCTGAAAAAATCTAAACCTTTGTTGCAGTCATTTTGAATTCCTCTCATTTTTGCTTATCTTAGCAGAAATAATTAATCATCGATAATATCATTAAAAGGAGGTTAAAATGTCAAATGAACTTCAAAATGTTTACACAGGTTCAATTGTTGAAGCCAGATATCTGGTTGAGCTGCTGCAAGAAAACAACATTGGAAGTATTTTAAGAGATACACTCAGTGAGAGTGTTATAGCTGGCTGGGGATCAGGGTCACCTGAAGATTCAGCCATTATCCAGGTTGAAGCGTCGTTTGCAGAAAAGGCTGTAAAGATTATAGAAGAGTACTTCAACAAAAGGTAATCCGATGGAGCAATGCCTGCACCCGTATTTTATCGTCAATGAAGAACTAAAAAGCACCTGTGATTTTATTCCAGAAAAATTTGCTGTTCAGGGATTTGTCTACGAAGTGTTAAGAGTAATTGATGGAAAAATTATTTTTCTGGATGATCATTTGGAAAGGTTCTATGAGACTTTCAGGATAAAAAACATTGTTTTTTCATTAAGTAAAAAGCAAGTCCTCGAAGCTTTGAAGATACTGATTGAATCCAATAAAGTAGATATTGGCAACATTAAAATACTTGGTAGCTCAAGGCATAACGGAGCAGCATTCTGGTTTGCTGCATGGTTTATCCCTCACGCCTACCCTACCCGTCAAATGTATCAAGATGGCGTTGATTTACATGTTTTCGATTATGTCAGGGAAAATCCAAATGCCAAAATTACCCGAACTTCCTATAAAAGTGAAGTTGCCAGGCTTATCGAAAAATATAAAGTTTACGAGTTGCTGCTGGCCTCCGCGGGGAAAGTCACTGAAGGCAGCAGATCCAATATTTTTTTTATAAAAGAGGAAACCATTTATACAGCTACCGGAGAAAGTGTTTTAATGGGAATCACCCGAAAGAAAATCATCGAACTATGTAAAGACTTAGGCTTGAAACTAATTGAAAATGATATATTTATAGAAAATCTACCCAATTTTGAGGCCGCATTTATTACTGGCACCTCTCCAAAAGTATTGCCAGTCAGGCAAATTCAAAAAGTAGCAAGCTTTAAAACCAACCATACAATTTTAAATCTCATAAGTCGATCTTATGATGAAGCGATTGAAAAATATCTGGAATCCTTCAAATGGAATCAAATCTGATTGTTTTGGTATATTTGTACAAAATATTCAAGACACTGCGATGAGACTTATAAAAACTAAATACTTCCTATTATTGATTTTGGCTTGGTTTTTTGTCAATCAAAATGCTTTATGTCAGACTACAAGCCTTGGAACTGTTTGCATGAGTGCAGACGAGATGAAACTTGCCGCACTCATAAATAACCTCCGAAAACAGAATAAACTTCCTGAAATACCACTTTCGGTTTCCCTGACTTATGTTGCTAAAACCCATGTGGCCGACCTTCAGACCAACAAACCTGATACAAGCATCTGCAATACTGCCAGCTGGTCAGACAAAGGCCGATGGACACCGTGCTGTTTTAACAGCTATGTCTTAAAGTATGAGTGCATGTGGGATAAACCAAAAGAACTGACATCATACAATTTCAGAGGATATGAGCTTTCGTATTTTGAAGAAGGAATTGTAAATGTTGACAGTGTTTTTAAATTATGGAATTCAACCTCAGCCGCCAGAGACATGCTTCTTACTCGAGAAGGCCACGCTGATAAAAAATGGCTCGCAATGGGCCTTGGGCTGAGTGAAAACTATATCTCTGTCTGGTTTGGGCAACGTGCAGACCCTGCTGGCAGGCCATATAAATGCGATAATGAAAAGCAGGAAACCTTTGCCGCCTCTTTTACAAACGAAAAAAAAGACTCAACAAAGACATCAACCAGCACAAAATATTATATAATCTATGGAAGTTTCAACTCCCGGGCAGATGCAAATGAAGCTGTCAGACGGTATAAAAATTCGGGTTTGAAAAATGTTCAGATACTCGAAAAAGAAGGCAGATTCAGAATCGCAATTGATGTACATGACAACCTTAAAGACGCCATGAATGCAAAAGAAAAACTAAGCTCTTCCTATCCGGAAGCCTGGATTTTTAAGGACTAGAATCTCTGTTTTTAGATAAAATTTTCAACATTTGTGCTCCGGATTTGTTATCAAATAAAAAACAATGATAAACATATTTTGGTTTAGACGTGATCTGCGTTTGAATGACAATCACGGATTGTTTAAAGCATTGAATGCAGGTCGAAAAGTTTTGCCCCTGTTCATTTTTGATACAGAAATACTTCAGAAACTTGAGAGTACTGATGATGCAAGAGTTCAGTTTATCCACAATCAAATCGAGAAAATAGATCAACAGCTTAAATCTGTTGGTTCTTCCATGCATGTGGTTAATGGAAACGTAACAGAGGTTTTTAATGATCTATGCAGTAAATATGAAATTGAACAGGTTTTTTGCAACAGCGATTATGAACCTTATGGAATCGCAAGAGACTTTGAGGTTAATAAACTCCTTGGATCGAAAAATATTAACTTTCAATCTTTTAAGGACCATGTCATTTTCGAAAAAGATGAAGTTTTGAAGCCAGACGGAAAACCCTATACAGTTTTTACACCCTATTCGCGAAAATGGAAAGACCATTTTAATGATGAAATGGTGAAGCCTTTTCCATCTGAGACTTACCTGGAAAATTTTATCCAAAAAACTCGTTCTTTGCCATCATTAACAGCAATAGGTTTTCAGTCTACTCCGATCAAAGTTCCGGAAATAATGACTGCTCAAGAAAGGCTACAATCATATGCAGATACAAGAAATCTGCCGGCAATTGATGGCACTTCGCATGTTGGTCCGCATCTGCGCTTTGGAACGATTAGCATTCGAAATTTGGTAAAACAAGCCCTTTCAGCAAGCGAAACATATCTCAACGAGCTTATCTGGCGTGAGTTTTTCATGCAGATTCTTTTTCATTTTCCTTACAGTGCAAATGAAAATTTCAACTCAAAATACAAGCATCTCGAATGGCGGAATAATGAAAAAGAATTCAAACTTTGGTGCGAAGGTCGTACCGGATTTCCTATGGTTGATGCAGGCATGCGCGAATTGAATGAAACCGGCCACATGCACAACCGCGTGAGAATGGTAGTAGCCAGTTTTCTGACAAAACATCTCCTGATAGATTGGCGATGGGGTGAAGCATATTTCGCCTCAAAACTCCTTGATTTTGAGTTGGCTTCAAATGTTGGAAACTGGCAATGGGCTGCTGGTACAGGCTGCGATGCTGCGCCCTATTTTAGGGTTTTCAACCCATCGGAGCAACTTAAAAAGTTTGATTCTGAACTGAAATATGTCAGTAAATGGGTGCCTGAAATCAATGATTTAAATTACTGCAATTACCTGATCGTTGATCATGCCTTTGCCAGAAACAGAGCACTAGAAACCTACAAAAAAGCCCTCGCTCAATTTCAACATTGATCTGTAACTATCACTAAAGCCACAATGCTTGGTTTGATTAAATTTAAAACAGTTTTTGTATTCCTTTCATCTGTATTATATTTGCCCACAGAAAATAATTTTTCAATATGCAGAAGTATACACTTGAAGAGGTTTTAAATCCCGTTTCAAAATCAGAATGGCTGAGTTTTCCATCAAAACTTTATAAAAATGATCCCATATATGTTCGTCCTCTAGACCATGACGTTGAAAAGCTTTTTGATAAGGAAAGCAATAAAAAGCTACGAAAAGGCGAGGCTATAAGATGGCTTTTGCGTGACGAAAAAAATGAAATAGCAGGACGAATCGCAGCTTTTATTGATCCTCACACTGCATCAAATAATGATCAACCCACTGGTGGATGCGGTTTTTTTGACTGCGTCAATGATCAGCAGGCAGCCAATACTCTTTTTGAAGCCTCCAAAAACTGGCTTGAGTCACGTGGTATGGAGGCCATGGATGGATCCGTTAATTTTGGTGATCGCGACAACTTTTGGGGAGTATTGGTCGAAGGTTTCTCTGAGCCTGTTTTCAATATGCCGTATAACTTTCCATACTATAAAGATCTTTTTGAAGCCTACGGTTTTCAGAACTACTTCAATCAGTACACATTCCGCAGGATGGTTCATGGCGGCACCTTGCGTGATAAAGTGTATGAAAAAGCTGCACGGATTGCTCAAAATCCTGACTACACTTTTGAGAATGTAAATTGGAAAGATCACGACAAGTATGCCAACGATTTCATGACGATCTATAATAAGGCATGGGGTGTTATTCCTGGTGTGAAAATGATTACACAGGCACACGCAATCGCCCTGCTTAATCAAATGAAACCGATACTGGACGCACGTCTTGTTAATTTTGGTTATTATAAAGGAGAACCTATCGCCTTTTTTATTGCTGTTCAGGACTTAAATCAAATAATTTATGATTTTGACGGCAAACTCAACTGGCTCAATAAACTGAAATTTTTGTTCAGGCTAAAGGTTCAGAAAAAATGTGACAGAATTATCGGACGAATTTTTGGAATAGTTCCAGATCATCAGGGAAAAGGTGTAGATGGAGCAATTATCTTATACTTTAAAGATATTGCTATGAAGAAAGATTTCCCATACAAAGAACTTCAGATGAACTGGATAGGTGATTTTAATCCACCGATGATAAAAATTGTGGAAGGTATTGGGGGCGAGTTATTTAAAACACATGTAACCTACCGCTATCTTTTCGACCGAACAAAACCCTTTAAGCGCGCACAAAGACAAGAAAAAACAGATAAGTCATAAATGTATATGAACCCACAAAAAAAGCCAACTTACAAAATAAGCTGGCTTTTTTTGTGAACCATTTGATTCTATGAAAGTAATTCCAACATTTTAGTTCCAATATCTGCAGGAGAATCAACGACATGAATTCCACATTCGGTAAGAATTTGTTTTTTTGCTTCAGCTGTATCCGAAACGCCACCAATGATGGCACCGGCATGTCCCATTGTTCTGCCTTTTGGTGCAGTAGCACCAGCAATGAATCCAACAACAGGTTTGTTTCCGTTTTCTTTAACCCAATATGCAGCTTCTGCTTCCATGCTTCCGCCAATCTCACCAATCATAACAATTCCTTCAGTCTCGGGATCGTTCATCAGCAATTCAACAGCTTCTTTTGTTGTGGTTCCAATAATTGGATCGCCGCCAATACCTATTGCAGTAGTCTGACCTAAACCAACTTTGGTAAGCTGGTCAACTGCTTCGTAGGTAAGCGTTCCCGATCGCGAAACGATGCCAACCCTGCCTTTGGAATGAATAAAACCAGGCATAATACCCACTTTAGCTTCACCGGGAGTGATAACACCCGGACAGTTTGGACCAATAAGGCGGCAATCATGTCCTTTTAAAAATTCTTTTGCTTTTACCATGTCGGCTGTGGGAATGCCTTCAGTAATACAAACAATTACTTTAATTCCAGCTTCTGCAGCTTCCATAATTGCGTCGGTTGCAAATGCAGGTGGTACAAAAATCACACTCACATCCGCGCCAGCTTTTGCAACGGCATCGGCAACAGTGTTAAAAACAGGTTTTCCGAGGTGATACTGACCACCTTTACCTGGAGTTACACCACCAACGAGGTTTGTGCCGTATTCAATCATCTGTCCGGCATGAAAAGTACCTTCACTGCCTGTAAATCCCTGAACAATAACTTTCGAGTTTTTATTTACCAGAACACTCATCTTTTTTTTATTAGGTTATTTTCGAATGGCCAAAATTAAGACCTTTTGTTTAATTGCAGAAATCCTTTTTGGATTTAAAACCCATTATTTCTAAAAAATTCAAATAATGTATTAAAACAATGACACTTGCTTTATTCGGCACGGTAAACTCTCTCTCCTGAAATATAAAGGGTAAGAACTTTTGTATTCGGAACAAGCTTCTCCTCCACTTCCATAATGTCGCGATCCAGAATGACAAAATCAGCATACTTACCAGGCTCAATGCTGCCTTTAATGTTTTCTTCAAAAGTACCCTTTGCAGCCCAGATGGTCATGGAGCGTAGCGCTTGTTCCCTGCTTAAGGCATTTTCCATTTGAAAACCACCTTCAGGATATCCGGTTTCATCCTTTCTGAAAACAGCTGCAAAAAATGTATTTATAGGTTTGATACCTTCAATCGGAAAGTCGGTTCCATTGATAATCCAACCATTTTGAGCAAGCAAATCTTGTTGGGCATAAGCTCCCTTAATTCTTTCAACTCCTAATCTGTCAATAGCCCAGCGCATATCAGAAGTGGCATGCGTGCTTTGAATGGAAGGTATGATACTGTATTTTTCAAATGTGTCAAAATCTTCCGGATGAACTACTTGCGCATGTTCTACACGCCAACGTCTGTCGTTTTTCTCTTTCAAATTAGAGGAATACAGATCAAGTACAAAACGAACCGCTGAATCGCCAATGGCATGCATATTTACCTGAAATCCTGCTTCATAGGCTCTTTGAGAAATACGTTGATAAAAGTCATTGTCATGCAAAATGAGACCTGTTTTGTTGTTTTCATCCGAATAAGGCTGAAGCAGTTTGGCCCCTCTGGAGCCAAGTGCGCCATCGGCATACATTTTAACCGCTGTAATTGACAAGCGTTCACTGAACTGCTTTCCGCCGGGTAAATAAAAATCAAGTGTTGCATCATCAGGGTCGATCATAGCATTTATTTTCATTTTGAGCTGACCATCCATCTGAAGATCCCTGATCAATTCGATGGTTTGGTAGGGCAAACCTGCATCTACCACACTGCTTAGTCCTACAGCAAAACACTTTTCCTGAGCTTCAAGCAAAGCAGTTGTTTTTTCAGCTTGAGTAAGTTTTGGAACTAGTGCCTTCACTGCCAGATCAGCATTGTCAATGAGTACTCCTGTTGGCTGTCCGTTTTTATTGAGTAGAACCTCTCCTCCGGGAACCTTGGTTTTGGCATCTATGCCTGCCGCCAATAATGCAGCTTTACTTGCCAAAGTAGCGTGACCATCAACACGGATCAAAAGGATTTTCTTTTCAGGAAAATATTTCTCCAACAGATCATTGTCAGGAAACTCTTTAATTTCCCAGTTATTATGATCCCAACCTCTTCCTAAAAGCCATTCTGAGGGGTGACTTAAGCTATGCTCTTCGAGCCTTTCGATGACCTCTTCAAATGAACGGGTTCCAGCGAGATTGGCATAACGGTACAAGTTTTCGCCAAAACCATAAAAATGACAATGTCCGTCAATTAATCCGGGATAAACAGGATGACCTTCTGCATCATGAATAAAATCAGACTGATATGCTCCAAGAATTTCCTTTGTAGAACCAATCGCTACAAATTTGCCATCTTTCACTGCAAATGCTTCTGCAACGTCAAATGCTTCGTTAACGGTATAAACTTTTCCATTGATCAGGATTAAATCTACATTTTGTTTCATGGTTTGGCAGGATTGAAGCGACATAAGCAGGATTAAAGCAAATCCAAGACTTTTAGCTGTTAAAGATGTGTATTTCATTTATTAAAGTTTCTATTGTTTTATAAATGTATTGCTCATTGCTGTACTCAACAATGAAATTTTCATCTGCAAATGTGATCAATATTTCGGCATCATCGATACTTGCCGGCAAAAAACCTTTACGCAGAAAGGCATTTCTCACCCATTTAGATTCCAGATTGTCGGATTTGATGAAAAATCTTTTTCCATGTGTTGAAGTGGGCATAAAGTGCGCCAGATGGGGATTGTATTTGAGCTCTTTTCTGTCGAAATACTTGTTTATGGTTCCGCTCAACACCAATTGCTCCGGAACATTATCCACAAGTGGTTGATCGTGTGAAATCATCCAAAGTCTGTCGGCAGTGCGTAAAACAAGATCCAGATCATGTGATGAAAAAAGAATAGCTTTACCTTGTTCTGTTGTAAGTTTCCGCAAAAGTTGCATTAGTTCTATCTTACTTGGATAGTCTAAAAAAGCCGCCGGTTCGTCAAGAATGATGATCGGTGTATCTTGCGCGAGCGCCTTTGCAATCATTACTTTCTGACGTTCTCCGTCACTCAGACTGATAAGGGTTCTTCCAATGAGGTGTGTGATTCCACATAATTCCATGCTTTGGGCAATAATTTCTCTGTCGCGGGCTTTAAGTCTTGCCCAAAAATCAATGTAAGGATAGCGCCCTGTTGCAACAATATCTTCAGCTTTGAGGAAAAAGTCATCAGGATGATCAGTAAGAACGATGCTGATTAAAAGCGCTCTTTCACTCGCAGTATAACTTTGGAGCTCATTGCCCATCAGAAATATTTCGCCGTCCAGTGGTTTTTGCAAAGCAGTTAAAGTACGCAGCAGCGTTGATTTTCCTGCACCATTGGGTCCAACAACAGCAACAAATTCACCCGCTTTCACAAAAAGTGATATGGGTGGAAGCAGCGCTGAAGCTTGCTTTTTGCCAATTGTATAGCCAATTTGCAAATTTTTCAGTTCCAGTATTTTTGCTGATCCAATCATGCCGACCGTGAATAAAGTTGCTGACGTTTAATAATTATCCAAACCACTACCGGTGCTCCAATAAGAGAGGTAATGGAATTAACTGGCAGACTGCCTTCAAATCCGGGAAGACGTGCAATTAAGTTGCAAAAAAGGGTGAGGGCTGCTCCTATTATTATTGTTGAAGGAATGAGGAGTTTGTGGTCGCTGCTGCGAAACAAATTTCTGGCCAGATGCGGCACAGCCAATCCAATAAACGCAATAGGCCCGGCATAGGCTGTTATTACAGCTGTGAGAAAACCAGCAACCAAAAGCAGAATTGTTTGATAATGCTTTACGTTAAGCCCAAGATTGCGTGCATATTTCTCTCCAAGCAACATGAGATTAAGCGGTTTCATTAACAAAACAGATGCAATTAAACCCAGACTTACTGCAATGATAAAAAATGGAATTTGCGAAAGTCCAACATTGGAAAAACTTCCCAAACCCCAGATAACAAATGCATGAAGATCTTCTTTGTGACTGAAATATTTGATGATGCCCACAATAGCACCGGCAACATATGCTATCATGATTCCAGCAATTAAAAGACTTACCATATTCATAAGCCGCTTGCTCAAAATCGTAATCAAGACAAGCACCAGCATGGCTCCGGCAAAAGAAGCCAGAATAATTCCAACATGACTGATCCAACCGAATGAGATTAATGCCTGTCCGGAAACCATACCTGTAGAAAGTAAAAGTAGCGCCACTCCAAGACTAGCACCTGCACTTATACCTAGTATAGAAGGATCTGCAAGCGGATTTCTGAAAAGCGTTTGCATGAGTAAACCTGCAACGGCAAGACCTGCTCCGGCAAATGTCGCCGTGACTGCCTGCGGAAAACGAAATTGCTCGATAATAATGATATTTGCCGACGATACTCCTTCGTAAGAACCAGTCATTACGGCAAAAACATCGTTAAAAGAAATAGAAACGGAACCCCACAACAGATTAAGTAAAAACAAAATTAACAGCAAGAAAACCGATGAAAACATCAGGATAAAACTTCTGCGGAATTTCTTTTGCACTTCCATATTTTATCGAAGTATTGTGTGATATACAGGAATGTGGTCAGGCAGCAGCTCAGGATGCAAAATAGCGATGAAATCAGCCAATAGTAGATGAGGTTCCATTGGGCTTTGTTCAAAATAAGCTGTTTTGGCAGTGTTGCAAAATATTATTCTCTTGTTTTTAAATGCTTCAAATGCCCGATAAAGTTCGTTTTCACGAGCTAAATCTTCATAACTATATTCAAAATCAGTAGCTTGTGCTATTCTCCAGTAATCAGCATTTTTTGATTTCGCCAAAATTGTTTCAATGTCCAAAGGAAAGCTTGCATGCTCATTGTTGTCAGAAAAAACATAATTTGCTCCTGCATCTTTGAATATCTCTGCCATATAGCTTTTTCCTCCAGGTACATACCATTGACCTGCAAATGCTTTGTCTGCAAAAATTTGTGGCTTTTCAGCAACAGTTTTAGTAAGTGCTTTTAAATGGTTGTAAGATAATGCGATAGAGTCAAATATTTGATTTGCTTTAACCTCTTTTTGAACAAGTAAACCAAGTACTTTTATCCATTCTGCTCTGCCAAGTGGATTGGTTTCAAAATAATCGGGCCATGCAAGAAGCTTAATTCCAGAACGCTGCAAAGAAGAAGAAATGCCCATTGGATCAGGGGAATAGAGCACAAGGTCAGGTTCCAGTTTGACAAGTTGCTCCATTTTATAAACACCATCTGCAGCCACATCGATCAAGGCTCCACTTTTCAGCATATTTTTGATGGTTTCGTTTTGTATAAAACGTGATTCCGATACACCTTTAATAATAGAATCCATCCCAAGCTTTAAAAGTGGTCCCCATTGTGTGGCTGACAATGCCACAATATTTCTGACAGGTGTTAAAATAACAGTTTCTAAACGAAGACTATCGGGAATGGGCAAAGAGTCGGGCCATAAATAATACACATTAAGATTTGAACCATTGTTCCATGGGCTGTGTATGCTCAACTGCCTGAGGTTTCCTTTGCACAACACAGAAAATCCGATTGCATAGTCTGGCAGTTTTAATTCTTCACCTGCTGAAATTTTATTCTCCTGAAAGCTTGACTTACAAGAGAAAGAAAAAAATATGCTCAGGAAAAGTATTGGTAGAAGTCCGTTTTTGTAAGTCAATTTTTTAATGTCTATCGTGTTAATGAATTCAATTTAAATAGATTGCACTTTCTGAAGCAAAGAATCATTCAACTGAATAATCTTCCCTTTCGAGTAGCAATATTGAGTTTTGGGGAACGATATAATAGCGGTCGTTATGAAACAAAATCTCAATAGCACCCTTTTGCAGAAATATAGCCAGATCACCAACTTTTACCTGAAGTGGCAAATAGCGTGATTTTTCGCTTGATTTTTGTTTCCATGGCTCAACATCTTCGTCAGGCAAAACAGGTATTGGATATCCAGGTCCTACTTTAACAACATATCCACTTTGAATTTCTTCTTTTTCGCTGTACCCTGGAGGCAGAAAAAGACCGCTTCTTGTTTTTCCGGCCGCTGCTTTGGGTTTAACCAAAACTCTGTCACCAACAACAATTAGTTTGTCAAGAGATTCAACTGATTTTGCCATTACTTTGCCATTTAGAAAATAAGTTCAAACCTCAAAAATACAAAAAGCAGTTATGTCGTTCATTCAGCGACAAAAATAATCGGTATTTTTGCAATGTAACACTTGACATATTTTGTCATTAATTGCCAGATATTATGAAGTTTATCATGTTTCGCGCATTAAAACCACGCAAATATAATTACAAGCCGCGCTACTTTAGTCCTGAAAAGGAAGCGATGGAAAGACGGAAAGCAGCGCTGGGTGTTGAGGCAAAACTCACTGACCAGGAAGAGTTACGCATGCGCATGTCAGCAAGATGGCGGCAGAAAAATCCTGTTGAATTTGGTGAAAAATACAAACGACTAAGCTTTATCATCTACGGAAGCATAATTCTTTTGGGCATTTATGTAGTATTTTTCACTGATTTGATCGATAACCTGATTCGAGCTTTTGGTATTGTTAAATAATTCAAGGAAATTTCGATTCAATGAGTGATATCATTAAACTACTTCCGGATTCAGTAGCCAATCAAATTGCAGCCGGCGAGGTGATTCAGCGCCCGGCTTCAGCAGTTAAAGAGCTGCTGGAGAATGCGATTGATGCAGGTGCATCTAAGATTGATATCATTTTGAAAGATGCCGGAAAAACCCTTATTCAGGTAATCGACAACGGATGTGGTATGTCAGAAACTGATGCACGAATGTCCTTTGAACGCCATGCTACATCAAAAATAAACAAAGCGGATGATTTATTCGCTATCCGCACAATGGGTTTTCGTGGTGAAGCCCTTGCAAGCATTGCTGCAATTGCACAGGTTGAGATGAAAAGTCGGCGCCATGAGGTTGAATTTGGCACTTTTATTAAGGTTGAAGGCTCAACTTTTGTATCTCAGGAAATCTGTTCATGCGATTCGGGAACGAGTTTTGCGGTAAAAAACCTTTTTTTCAATGTGCCTGCACGAAGGAATTTTCTGAAAGCGCCACCTGCTGAAATGCGTCATATCCTCGATGAATTTCATCGCGTTAGCCTTATTCATCCGGAAATAGGTTTTACCTTGATTCATAACGAAAAGGAATTGTTTCACCTCTATGGTGGGAGCATGAAGCAGCGTATTGTTGCTCTTTTTGGAAATTTATACAACGAGAGACTTCTTCCTGTTTACCAGAAATCTGAAAATTTGTCCATCGAAGGCTTCATTGGAAAAGCTGAATATGCACGTAAAACGCGCGGCGAACAATACTTTTTTGTGAATAAAAGATTCATAAAACACCATTATCTACATCATGCTGTCGAAAATGCATTTCAGGAACTTTTGCCAAGAGATAGCTTTCCAACATACTTTATACACATTATAATTGATCCTTCAGAGATCGATATCAATATTCATCCTACAAAAACCGAAGTTAATTTTCAAGACACAAAGCTGGTTTACGCCGTAATACATGCAGCAGTGAAAAAGTCGCTCGGCCAGCATAACTTAAGTCCACAGATTGATTTTGAATCAACTACAGATCATGGAATTGATTTTGGCGATATCAGCCGCACCGGAAGGCCGGTGCAGCCACCTTCTATAGGCTTAAATCCAGATTACAATCCCTTTTCAAATCCAGCACCCGCCAAACAACAATGGAGTCCTCAACCTCAAGCACCAAAAATTCAAACGGAAAACTGGCGTATTTTTCATGAAAATGTGAATTTTGATACCATTGGAAGAGAAACTATACAGCCTGAAAAAGCAGAATTAAAAGGAATTCAAACTGCTCATTCAAAGTTTCTTCAGATTCAGTCTACCTTCATTTTGTCTTCAGTTAAATCAGGGTTAATGCTTATCGATCAACATCTTGCGCATTGGAGAATTCTTTTTGAAAAATATGTCAAACAACTTGAAAACAAAAAACTTGGTTCTCAGCAAGAGCTTTTTCCTCAAACAATCCAACTAAACGCATCCGATGCCGATTTGCTAACAGAACTGCAGGACGATTTGAAAATGCTTGGATTTAACATTGAATCTTTGGGTCTTAGAACTTTTGTTGTCAATGGTTCACCTGAAGGCTTTGGTGACAGAAATGCCACAGAAATGATTGAACATGTGCTTGAAATGTACAAAACAAGCAGTTCTGACTTACAAATTGACAAAAAACAAAATCTGGCAAGATCTCTGGCAGCGAATCTGGCCATTCGGTATGGGCAACAATTATCTGAACAAGAAATGAGTTCACTGATTGATCAGCTTTTTGCATGTCAGGTAGTTGATGTTGCACCTGATGGAAGAAAAATACTTAATGTATTGACTACAAATGATCTTTTTACTTTAATCAAACAATAACTTCATAACTTATGTCTCAATTTCGTCCAACCGGATTTCAGTTATTGCCACCTGTGGTAAAGAACCTCCTCATCATTAACGGGCTCTTTTTTCTGGCAACAATAACTTTTGAAAGCACTTTCAGAATTGACCTTACAAAACTTCTGGGACTTCATTTTGTAAGCGCGTCCGACTTTCATCCTTATCAGTTTGTAACATACATGTTCATGCATGGAGGATTTACACATATACTGTTCAATATGTTTGCATTATGGATGTTTGGGAATACCCTGGAAAATGTTTGGGGAGGCAAGAGATTTCTGATTTATTATATGGTCACCGGAATCGGTGCCGGTATCGTTTATATAATATGGATATATTTTCAGATGATGCCAACACTCAATGACATCAATACATTCTTAAATACCAGAGAAATTGCTGTTTTAGGTAAGTTTACTTCAACCCATACTTTTGTGTTAAATCAGTTTTCCGGACAGATTTGGTTAGATTTTCAGGAGTTTCAAAGAAACATCAGAATGCTGTCTGTAAATCCGGATAATTATGAGGCAATGCAGGCTACAGTAGCTTTCATGACAGAATACAAGGAATTTTATCTTAACCAATCCGTTGTCGTTGGTGCGTCAGGGGCGGTTTTTGGGATATTACTGGCTTTTGGGATGATGTTCCCAAATTCAGTTATTTATCTTTATTTTGCCATTCCAATAAAAGCCAAATATTTTGTGATGATTTACGGTGCTTTTGAATTGTTTGAAGGTGTAATGAACAGGCCGGGAAATAATATTGCTCACTTTGCGCATCTGGGTGGAATGTTATTTGGATACATTTTAATCGTTTACTGGAAAAGAAAAGGTGAATTGCATTGATATCATGAATTATGAATCCATACTATAACAACACAAATTTCTTTGATTCTGTAAGGATTTTCTTCTCACGCAAGTCGATTTTCCCCCAATTGATCCTTATCAATGTTGGCGTTTTTGTGCTTGTTTACCTGATCAACTTAATTTTATGGTTGTTTCAGCTAAAAACCTCTTCAGGCATGTCGATAGTTACTTATTGGCTGGCTGTTCCATCCTCTGTTGAAATGCTTATCATAAAGCCCTGGACTGTTGTTACATACATGTTTCTCCACGAGGGTTTCTTTCATCTATTTTTTAACATGCTGATATTGTATTTTGGAGGAATGATATTTCTTCAGTACCTAAACGAGAGGCAGTTGCTTTGGACTTATCTTCTTGGTGGGCTGACAGGCGCATTTTTTTATATTGTATCCTACAACTTCTTTCCTGTTTTTCTTGAATCCAATCCTTTTGCCATTGCTTTGGGGGCATCTGCTTCTGTGTTGGCAATACTTGTAGCCATGGCAACCTATGTGCCGCAATATACTGTTAACCTTTTTCTGATTGGTCCTGTCAGACTTAAATATCTGGCAATCTTTTTTATAATTGTTGACATTTTTAGCATTCAAGGATCCAATCCGGGTGGACATATTGCGCATCTGGGAGGTGCTTTTTGGGGATTTTTGTATGTTTTTATATTGAAAGGAGGGAAAGATGTTTTGTCATTTCCGGAAATTTTTCCGAGAAAAAGAAAGATGAAAACTACTTACCGCAATCCTGCCGGAAAACCTGAGCGTCCTTTGGATGATGATGAATACAACAAAAGAAGAGTAGCCGAACAGAAAGTAATAGATTCCATTTTAGATAAAATTTCGAAATCAGGCTATGATAGCCTCAGCAGTCGGGAAAAGGAAATCTTGTTCAGAAACAGCAACAGTAAAAGTTAAATGCATGCGTAAGAATAAAAGACCATTGTCTTTGCTCAGAACTGTTTTTCTCATACTTATTAATCCTGTGAGTGCTGTCATAGGGCTGTTGCTACTTTTATCAATATTTTCCAGTTCTTTTAATCCTGCCGAGACAGGTGTTATGGCAATTTTCGGACTTTTTTTTCCATTGTTTTTTTCCTTGGCCATTCTCTCTTTGCTGGCTTTAATTTTGTTGCGCAGTAAACTTGCCTTTTTTCAACTTGTTATTCTTCTCATTGCATTGCCACTTTTGAGGAAATATGTTGGTTATAGCAATTCTTCCATTGAAAGCAATTTTTCGATTATCACCTACAATGTGCATGGCTTCAGAAGTTTTGCAAAAATGACAACGAAATTGGAGTCTCCTGAGCAAATCATGTCTTTTATAAATGAAAGAAATTCAGATGTTGCATCCATACAGGAATTCAGATCATGGTCTGGCAAAATTGATGAAGACTTAAAACTGTTTGCTTCCAAAAGTGGCTATGATTACTATCATTTTGCTGGTTACTGGAAAAAAGGCGGAATTCAGTCGGACGGTTTTGTTATTCTGAGCAAATATCCCATTATCCATAAAGGTTCAATTCCATCTGTTACCGGACGAAATATTGGCATTTTTGCAGATATTCAAATAGATTCAGCTTCGATATTACGGGTCTCAAATATTCATCTTGTTTCATTTAGTCTGCAAAAAGGTGAAATTGATATGTTTAGTGAAGCAGCCACACTGGAAATGGATAAACTTAAACTACATGGAAAAAGTGTAATCGGTAAACTGCTTAGCTCATTTAAGATTAGAGCTATTGAGTTGGCCGATTTACAGAAATTTTTGCGAAAAACCGAAATACCACATCTTATAACCGGAGATTTTAATGACACCCCAGCTTCGTATACATACCGAATATTAAAAGAGTCGGGTTTAAATGATGTTCATCTAAAGTCAGGCAGCTTTTTAGGTGCAACCTATGCCGGAGATCTTCCATGGTTAAGGATTGATTATATTTTTTATTCTTCAGGATTTCAACCGGTCAAATCTGAGGTTTTCAAGATACCTTATTCAGATCATTATCCGGTTGTAGCAAATCTGAAGTTCCACCCATGAAAATCTACAGTTGAAATTGTACCTTTGCAACTTAAAAACATTAAATGAATTTTAAGCTGCAGTCAGATTTCTATCCAACAGGTGATCAGCCTGATGCAATTAAACAACTCGTTGAAGGGCTTTCACGTGGTGACACCGCGCAAACATTGCTTGGAGTAACAGGGTCAGGTAAAACTTTCACTATCGCGAATGTTTTGGCGCAAGTACAAAGACCGGCATTGATTTTAAGTCATAACAAAACCCTTGCAGCACAGCTATATAGTGAATTCAAACAGTTTTTTCCTGAAAATGCAGTAGAGTATTTTGTTTCGTACTACGATTACTATCAGCCTGAAGCATTTATTCCCGTAACCAACACTTATATTGAAAAGGATCTTTCCATCAACGATGAGATTGAAAAGTTAAGGCTCTCAGCGACATCTTCCCTCCTATCCGGCAGAAGAGATATAATTGTAGTTTCATCAGTTTCATGCATTTATGGAATTGGAAATCCGGATGATTTTTCAAATAACGTTATTCTACTTGAAAAAGGACAAACAATAAGCAGAAACTTTTTATTGCAATCCTTGGTGAATGCCTTATATAGCCGGTCAATAATTGAACCTGGTCGTGGTCAGTTCAGGGTGAAAGGCGACACCCTCGATATTTTTCCGGCATATATGGATACAGGTTTCAGAATTATGTTCTGGGGAGAAGAAATTGAAAGTATCGAAAGCTTTGATCCTGTCAATGGAAAAACCATCGATAAAATGGACCTTGTTACCATTTATCCTGCAAACATTTTTGTTACATCGCCCGACCGTCTTAAGGAATCTCTTTTTGAAATCCAGAGTGATCTGTTCAAACAGGTTGCATATTTCAGAGAAATAGGTAAAAATGAAGAAGCTAAACGACTCGAAGACAGAGTGACTTACGATATTGAAATGATGCGAGAACTGGGTTATTGCAGCGGAATTGAAAACTACTCTCTGTATTTTGACCGGCGTAAACCAGGCTCAAGACCCTTTTGCCTATTGGATTATTTCCCGGATGATTACATTTCTATCATCGATGAAAGTCATGTGACCATACCCCAGCTCAGGGCAATGTATGGTGGCGATCGTTCGCGCAAGCAAACCCTTGTTGAATATGGTTTCAGACTGCCTGCAGCACTTGACAACAGACCATTGAAGTTTGATGAATTTGAAGCCCTCAGCGGGCAAACCATTTATGTGAGTGCAACGCCGGCTGACTATGAACTTCAGCAATCAGAAGGCGTTGTAGTGGAACAATTGATCAGGCCCACAGGACTGCTTGATCCTATCATTGAAGTAAGGCCTAGTCTGAATCAGATTGATGATCTTCTGGAAGAAATTTCGCAGACAATTATTTCAGGACAACGTGTGCTTGTTACCACATTGACGAAAAGGATGGCTGAGGAACTAAACAAATATTTGGGCAGACTTGATATAAAAAGCCGTTACATTCATTCAGATGTAGAAACCCTTGAGCGTGTAGAAATCATGAGAGGTCTAAGAATGGGTGAGTTTGATGTATTGGTTGGTGTAAATCTGTTGCGTGAAGGGCTGGATTTACCGGAAGTAAGTTTGGTTGCGATTCTTGATGCTGATAAAGAAGGATTCCTTCGATCGGAACGCTCACTCACTCAGACAGCAGGTCGGGCTGCCAGAAATGTATATAGCAAAGTTATTATGTATGCGGATGTTATAACAGGTTCCATGCAAAGAACTATTGATGAAACCAATCGAAAGAGAGAAAAGCAGATTGCCTACAATACGCTTCATGGCATAACCCCTCGTTCAATTGTTAAATCCATGCCAGCCTCGATGGGACAGTCATCAGGTAAAGGCAAAAATGAAAACGAAGACAAAAACTATTCCATTGAAAGCCGCCAATCTCTGGCTGCTGACCCTGTTGTTGCATACATGTCGGTTGAAGCAATTCAAAAAGCTATTCAAAGAAACAAAAAAGCCATGCAGGATTCAGTCAAAGAACTAGATTTTGTAGAAGCAGCTAGACTTAGGGATGAAATAACTGATTATGAGAACTTAATGAATCGGAAAAAAGAAAAACAATAATTTTTTTTAAATTCAAATTTTGATTTTTCTGTGTTTTAAAATCAACAAATCCCCATTAATTTATTTTGAAGAAAGAATAAATGTAAATAAGTAACAAAAAAATATAAACTTTACATGTATATTTACTTAAATTTGCTGCTTATATGGGCAAAAATGATTGAAGAAAATTCCGTTTTGGACATAAAAACGATTATTTATGATTTATATTATTGATACAAATCAACTCAATAGAGTTGTAAATCAATCATATTTGTTAATGGACAGAAATATATTTTTTAAGAAGTAATAAAAATTTCAGAAATAATGATGAAGAAAAAAATTCTGGTTATCGATGATGAACTAAGCATACGTATGCTGCTTGAGAATTATTTAAGCAAGATCTACGAAGTGATAACAAGAAATGATGGCCTTGATGGTATGAAATGGCTTGAAGAAGGCAACATGCCTGAGCTCATTGTCGCTGATATTCAAATGCCAAACATGGATGGGTATGAGTTCATTAAAAACGTAAGATCGAGCGGATTCTTTAAAGACATACCATTGATCATGCTTTCTGGAATTGAAAGTAGTCAGGAAAAAATCAAATGTTTAAAGCTCGGTGCAAACGACTATATGGTGAAGCCTTTTAATCCGGAAGAGCTCTCCATTAGAATAGAGCTTCTGATCGCTAGAAAATAGCAAAATAAAAAGCACATCAACCATGGAAAGTTCAGAAACACAGGTCTTGAAAATCTTATATACGGGTGGTAACTATAAATTTATTGACAGCCTGAAAAGTAAACCTGAATTGTTTTCTTTGGTACTTTCTGACAATAGTTTCTCATGTATTAATTACTTGAAAAACAATTCAGATGTCGATGCAATAATCTGTGAACTAAATCTTCCGGGCATGAATGCAATTGAGTTATTCAAGATGCTTCGCAGTCAAAATATTCATCCGAATAAACCATTTTTGATCTTTTCAGAAGAGTCCTCACCCTCATTTAAGCAAGAAGCTTTTAAAATTAGAATTTCAGACTTTTACGAAAACAAGGTTGATCCAGAAGGAATTTATCAGAGAATCACCGGATTAATTCATTACCTGGAGTATTTCTCAATTGACAGATCCGTAGAACAAGTTCACAGAGAGTATAAAATTCCTTGGGATAAGCGACTTTTCGATATTCTTGTATCTTCATTGGCATTGTTGGGGCTTTCACCAGTGTTTATAATAACCGCCATTGCAATACGACTCGAATCTAAAGGTAAAGTTTACTATACCTCAAAAAGAGTCGGGACAAGTTATCGAATTTTTGATTTTTACAAATTCAGATCGATGCGAATTGGTGCTGATAGCGCTTTGCAAAATCTTAAACACCTGAATCAGTATGAAATAGATTCTGAAAAGAGTGATGAAATCGAGGAATTTTGTCCTAGATGTGCAGTATTAGAGAATGGTGAAACATGCTCTTCAGTACTTTTTACTGAAGGAAGAAAGATTTGTGAATATTGGTACGCTGAGACAAAAAAGAGAAAAGGAAGCTCAACTTTCATAAAAATCAAAGATGATCCACGTGTTACAAAGGTTGGCAGATTTATTAGAAATACCAGCATTGATGAAATTCCTCAATTAATTAATGTTTTAAAAGGTGACATGTCTATCGTTGGCAACAGGCCTTTGCCCCTTTACGAAGCAGAACTCCTCACATCAGACGACTGGAGTGAGCGATTTATGGGACCCGCAGGAATAACAGGACTTTGGCAAGTTGAAAAGCGAGGAAAAAAAGGCGCCATGTCAGAGGAAGAGCGCAAGGCCCTTGACAATCAATACGCCAGGACCTACTCATTCTGGGGTGATATAAAATTGATTTTAAGAACAATTCCAGCACTATTTCAAAAAGAAAATGTGTAAGTTTGTTGTTAATAAGTTTGTAGATAAAAAAATAACATTAATTTCATTGATTATATTAATTTAGTACTTTAGTGGATTAATTTTAAAAACAATCTGGATTCATTAATTTAACCAGAAGCAACCTATGATTCGAAAGTATTTGAGATGCCTTATAATTATCCTTCCAGTTTTACTGATTGGAAACCAATTATATGGACAGATATTAGCCACAGATGAGTCCAAATTATTCAACCCTTTAACAGATGATATAACTAAGAGACTGCCAAGCATCAGGGTCTTGATAGACTCGGCTGTTGCTAATTCTCCCTCAGTAAAATATGAAGAAGTCAAAGCAGATTACTATTATTACGAGCAATTGACACAAGAAAGGTACTGGATGGAGCATTTTAGTTTCAATCTTGATTGGAACTGGGGCATTTGGAATTTCCACGACACGCAATCATCCTCTATCTCCCAAAATTTTTGGGTTGACTTAAATTCATTGCGTGACAATTTTGCAGTTGGTTTCTACATTCGTTTTCCCCTTGCATCTATCGTTGACAGAAGAAACAGAATTGCAAAGCAAAAGAAATGGCAGGAACTTTCATTTGTTCAACGTGAAATTAACAGGCAATTCGTTGTCAGACAAGTGATTGAAGCATATGACATGATGATCCAATGGCAAAATTATATACGTATTTACAACGATTACAGGAAATTTACAATGATTCAAATGCAGATGGCTCAGAATCAATTTCTTAATGGAGAAATTACGACAGCTGAATATACCAGACTAAAAGAAATTCAAACACGTGGAGACATAGAATATCAGCAAGCTGTAGCAGAATTTAGTAAGAACTATCGCTTTCTCGAAATTCTGACAGGCATTAACTTCAATTTAATCAATGTACTAAGATAGATTAATTTACTATGGATATAGCTCAATTCATACGCGTCATAAGAAACAATCTCCTTTTGTTAATTGCTATACCATTATTGTTAGCAATCGTTGTATTTTATCTTACCCGGAATCAGGATAAAGTCTTTGAATCCGAGGCGATTATTTATACTGGTATCACCACAGGCTATTCTATAGAATCCACAGCACAAAGACCTACAGATTTTTTTAGCACAAGCGCTCAGTTCGATAATTTGATCAACCTCATTAATTCGCGACAAACAATTGTAGAAACAGCCATAATGTTGCTTGCTCAAAACCTTACACTTGAAGATTACAATCCTCAATACATTTCCAATATTCATTTGGATGAACTGCGAAAGTTTGTGCCCAAAAAAGTCAAAGACATGGTCGTCAAAAACGGTAAAGCAGGCATGCAACGTGAAAAGGAGGAACAGATAAGATCTCTTGAGAAAGAATTGAGAAATCTTGAAAAGGAATATCAAAAACAGCGTTCAAACCCTCTAAACGAAACCAGCTTTGATCAAGGGAATTCAGCAACTGATAATCTCCCGGCAACTGGGCTGAGCAAGGAGCCATCTTCTTTTTCAACTCCTGTATATTCATCAGCTAATCAACAAACTACATCTGTTTCATCTGCACGCACACACATTGTCAGGCCGGGTGAAACACTGCTTACCGTATCAAAAAAGTATGGTATTAGCATGAATAAATTGAGAGAGCTAAACAATCTTAGCTCTCAAGAATTAAGATCTGGTCAGCGTCTTGTGCTTGATGGTGGTTCATCTTCAAGTATGTCTCAGGTTGTAAATAATGCTGTTGTTGCTGAAACAAAAGATACAAATTTCGATGATAGTGCGTTTTATGAAGAAGAGTACCTTCCTGAATTGGATTATATTATCAACGAACCAGCAACTGATTCATATGTATCCTATCAAAGCTTTTCTCAGGATTTCATAGAAGATCTTATAGAAAAAGACCCTATTATTCCCAGAGGTGTACGAGAAGAAGATTTTCAAAAGACAATCCTGAATTTTACAAACTACTACAATTCAAGTGATACTAATTTTATCTATGGTTTGCTTCATTACGGTTCAAGCAAACACTACAGCATCAGATCCATAAAAACGCTTCAGATTTATCGAATAAATAATAGTGACCTCGTACGTTTAGTTTATTTATCAGATGATCCTGGGATTTGTCAGCAAACTCTCAAAATTATTATACATATTTTTGTGAAGAACTATAAAATGCTTAAAGAGAACCAAACTGACATGGTTGTTGAGTATTTCAGAAGACAGGTGGATTCGGCTGACAGACAATTGCAATCAACTGAAGATAAGTTACTTAAATTCAATAGAAGAAATAATATTATCAATTATGCTGAGCAGACAAAGTACATTGCTGCTCAAAAGGAAGACTTGGACCTATTTTACCAAAATGAGCAAGTTAGAATGGCTCAATCTTCGGCGGCACTTCGCGAACTCGAAACCAAGCTCACAAGAAGGGATAGTATTTATCTTAAAAGTGATGTAATTAACCAAAGAAGGAAAGAATATGCGGATGTAACAGAGAAGATTCTGATAAATGAACTCGCTGAAGATTATGACAAGAGAATTGGAGATGAAATATCTAAATTGCGTCTGAGAGGCGATCACCTTCGTGATGAAATTAAACTTTATGTTGATCAGTTATACCTTTACAGTCATTCAACTCAAGGTATTCCTGTTGCGTCACTACTGGATGAATGGCTAAAGAATGCCCTTGCCTATGAGGAAGCAAAAGCAAGTCTTGTGGTTCTGGCACGCAGAAAACTTGACTTTGTGAAGACCTACCAGCGATTTGCCCCACTTGGTGCAATGCTAAAACGTATTGAGCGTGAAATGGCAATTGCAGAGCAAACCTATCTTGAATTGCTCAGAAGTCTGAATCTTGCATTAATGCGTCAGCAGAACCTGCAAATGGCTACCAACATAAGGATTGTTGATCCACCTTATTTTCCATTGCAGGCCAATCCTTCAAAAGCAAAATATTTAGTGGTTGCAGCAGCTATGATAGGCTTCTTCTTGATTCTGTTCATTATTTTGGTTCTTGAATATTTTGATTCCTCGCTTAAAAGTCCGGATAAAGTTACTAGTAAGATCGGTCTCAAACTCGCAGGCGCTTATCCATATATAAGTTCAACCGTAAGAATGAAAGATGCTGTTTTCATCAGCAATCGTTTGATTGAGATGATAATCCAGAATATTAAAAAAAGCATAACACAACAATCTGTTTATCCTGCTCAAAAACCATACATAGTGCTATTTTTCAGCACACAGGAAAAAACAGGTAAGACTTTCATAACTACAAAAATTGCAAATAAACTGCGTACTTACGGTGACAAAGTTTTACTTTTAAACTACTCTGGAAATGAATCTGATAGTGATGTTAACGACTATAATCTTGCCTATAACTATCAGTTAAATGAGAATTTCAGTGAAATAAAAAATCTACGGGATTTGATTGACAGCAATAGTTTACGCAGAGACAACTTTCTCTATGATTATATTTTGCTGGAAATTCCTTCAATCATCTTTCATTCGTTTCCAATGGAACTTATTCATCAGGTTGATGCCTCTCTCCTTGTCATAAAAGGAACAAGTAGCTGGAATAAAGCTGATGAGGGTGCACTGGCTATTATCAATGATTTAGCAAAAGAGGCGCCTATGATCATTCTTAATGAAGCAGAAGATTATGCCATCGAAGAGCTTATTTCTGGGGTAAAAGTTCATAAAACTGACAATATTTTCTATAAGCTGAAGTATATCGCAACGATGCCTGCCCGCATCAGAATTCAGGTGAAGGAAAGCTAATTAACTGCTGTGAATGGTCTCATTAAAAAACTGCTTTCCAGCAATAATTTTTTATCGCTGGCAAATAACGGCTTAGTAGCTGTATTTGGTTTTCTTAGTTTTATCATGCTGGTACGCATGGTATCGCAGGAAGTTTTTGGTGAATGGGTACTTTTTCTTACTGCAGGTGGATTTATTGATATGCTACGTTTTGGAATAACCCGCACAGCAATTATCAGATTTCTCTCTGGAGCAAATGAAATTGACTCCCAGAAACTTATGGGATCAAATAACCTGATTAATTTTATTTCTACAGCAATTATTGCCATTGTTCTGATATTGATTTATCACTTTTTTAAAAATATTATTGACGATTCAGGTTTTGCAATGTTTTTTAAGTGGTATCCTGTCTTATCGTTTTTTAATCTGCCTTTCAATAATGCTCAATCCATCCTTCAAGCAAAAATGAAATTTGATAAGATGCTTTGGTTAAGGATGATAAATGTTGGAACCTTCATGATTTTTTTAGGAATTAATATGTTTATGGCTTATGATATTGAAATAATCCTATACGTTTATTTGTTTACAAATCTTATTAGTTCGTTACTTGCAAGTTTCTCTAACTGGGATGGGATTCGCTATACGTTTCAGGCCAATTGGAAAACAAACCTTATTATTTTAGACTTTGGGAAATATACAACAGGAACGCTTATTGGTAGTAATCTCCTGAAAAGTTCAGATGCTTTTATCATCGGACTTAGTCCGTTTATGGGCCCTGTTGGAGTGGCACTCTACTCTATTCCGCTTAAACTAACAGAGATAATTGAAATCCCACTTCGAAGTTTTGCCGCAACAGCATTTCCAAATATGTCAAGAGCTGCTATTGATAAAGATTATATAAAAGTAAAAGAAATCTTCTATCAGAATGCCGGAGGAATGACATTTCTGATGATTCCTGTTATGCTTTTCTCATTTATTTTCGCAGAACAAATTGTTTATATACTGGGAGGTAAAGATTATCTGGTTACAGCCAATATTTTCAGAATTTTCTGTATATATGGTCTCTTGCTTCCGATCGACAGATTTATAGGCATTGGTCTTGACAGCGTAAATAAACCAAAGCAAAATTTTTTCAAAGTTATTTATATGGCTAGTGCAAATATCTTTGGAGATATTCTGGCTGTTTTTGGGGTATCAACAATTATCATAGGGATATCATGGGTTATTTTGGTTTCACAAGGTTATTTACCTGATGTTGCGTATAGATTAGCACATGGATTTACCTTGGTAAAAACCCTTGAATTAGTCGCTGGTGTAACAATTCTTTTTACGATCATTGGGATCTTAGTTGGCTACTATTATCTGAATAAAGAGCTTCAATTGAATAAAAGAGCTATATTTGTGATAGGTTTTAAAACAATTATAAATTTGATAAAATCAAGAAGAAAAACCCTGTAATCTTATGATATCGACCTATGTTTTCATCACTTAAGGACAAAACTGGTTCTGAAAAACTACAGCATCCTGCAATAATATTGTTGCTTGTTATTGCTGCGGTTTTCCTTGGCTACGTTATAGCCAAAGGTGGACTCATTGTGTCTTTAGCTTTATTAGGGCTGTTTCCTGCAATCATATATTTCAACCGTTTTTTAAATGACCCCAGAGTAGGGCTATACACCATTGTGATTCTTGGGTTTATTGCAATCGGATTGACAAGATACATTCGTAATGTTCCATTTGGACTTAGCGTTGATGGATTTTTAGTCCTGACTTATGTAGCTATCTTTTTTAGATATTTCTATGAAAAGATTAATTGGAATCAAATTAACAGGGATTTGGTTTTGCTTGCTTTGTTATGGTTTGGATATACGTTACTTCAGCTATTTAATCCCGATGCGCTAAGCAGAACTTCATGGTTTTATGCTATGAGGGGTATTTCTCTTTATATGCTTCTGCTTGTTCCTCTTGGTCTTTTGATATTTAACAGGCTAAGATACCTCATTATTTTTCTTTACATGTGGGGTATTTTTTCAATACTCGGGACTTTGAAAGGATTACAGCAAATATACATTGGTCCTGACTCTGCAGAACAATTCTGGCTTGATACAATAGGTGCTGTTACACATGTGCTTTTCGGAGAATTGCGTGCATTTTCATTTTTCAGTGATGCCGGACAATTTGGTGCTGCACAGGGAGCGGCAGGTGTTGTTGGTATTATTGTTGCCATGAATATAAAAGGACTTCATAACAAAGTGTTTTTTACCATTATGGGAGTCTCTGGCCTTTGGGGAATGATGATATCCGGTACACGTGGCGCCATGATCGTTCCAATGGTAGGTGGAGTGACCTACATTTTACTTCGTAAAAATTTCAGGGCTGTCATTGTGGGAGGCTTTTTTCTTGCATTGATTTATGCTTTTTTCGCCTACACTTACATAGGTGAGGGCAATTCGCAAATACGACGTATGCGTACTGCCTTCAGGCCTGATGAAGATGAATCCTACCTTGTAAGATTAGAAAACAGACGAATTCTTTCTGGCTATCTTGCTTCCAGACCTTTCGGAGGCGGTATTGGCAGTGCTGGTGACTGGGGGCAGCGCTTTTCACCTCAAGGTTTTCTTGCACAAATTGCAACTGATAGCTGGTATGTTCAGATTTGGGCAGAGCAAGGAATTATTGGACTAATTCTACACCTATTTATACTTACTTATATTTTAATAAAAGGGTCATATATAATAATGTTTCGGCTCAAAGAACCTGAACTGCGTGGAGTTGTTTCAGCCCTCATGGCAGGTTTCACCGGAATCATGGGGGCTAGTTACGGAAATGGTGTTCTTGGGCAGATGCCAACTGGTATATTGATTTATTTAAGCTGGGTAGTTATTTTTGTTAGTCAGCAGTTAGAAAGGGAATATGTCTATCTATCTTCGAGAGGATTAAACCCTTGGTCAACCAAGAATACCACTTAAACATGTAGAAAGACGGTAATAATTTAAAAAAATAATCTAGTATTATGGAAATAGCTGAATCAACCTCAGTTCTCCCGCTTGTTTCGGTAATAACTGTAAACTATAATCAGTCATCCATAACACTAGAGTTTCTTGCATCTCTTTCGAAATGTACCTATCCAAATCTTGAGACTTTTGTAGTTGACAATGGATCTCCAAGTGACAATCCTGATGTGATCAAGGAAAAATTTCCTGAAGTTCATTTTATCAGAACAGGGATCAACCTTGGTTTTGCAGGAGGCAATAATGTGGCTGTTGAAAAAGCGAAAGGTAAATACCTGCTTTTTATTAACAACGATACAGAGGTTGAACCTGGATTTCTTGAGCCTATGGTTGAACTTCTAGAGAGGAATGAAAATATTGGAATGGTAAGCCCAAAGATTCACTATTTTCATACACCTGATACTTTTCAGTTTGCAGGCTTCACGCCTTTTAGCGAGATTACCATCAGAAACAAAGCCATTGGGTTTGGAGAAAAAGATCGTGGTCAGTATGATATAACCTGTGAAACAGGATCAATATTTGGCGCTGCAATGCTTGTTCCAAGAAGCGTCATCGAAAAGGTTGGTATGATGACAGATGTCTTTTTTCTATATTATGAAGAGCATGACTGGGCTTCAAGAATTAAACAAGCAGGTTATAAAATCTACTATCAGGGAAAATCACTGGTTCTGCACAAAGAATCTATTTCAACTGTAAAAGAAAGTCCGTTTCAGATTTATTATCTTCATCGTGGACGTGTTTTATATGCAAGAAGAAATACAAAGGGTTTTAATAAACTATTGAGCTTGTTCTATTTGTATGTGATTGTTTTGCCTAAAACTGTATTTTCTTATGCTTTGAAGGGGCGCTTTGATCTTGCTATGGCATACCTCAAAGCTATGTGGTGGAATTTAAGCCATTTTAAAGGAGTTCATGACAATCTAAAACCAAAACCATTATGACTATCATAAGATTTATCGCTACAGTTATTGAAATTATTTTTTTTTCCTATCTGGCAATGGCTACTGTTTACATTGCCTCCTTTAGTGCTGCATCACTTTTTGCAAGAAAGAGAAAGCCTTTAAAAGCAAAGCGGCTGCGGAAATTTGCAGTTTTAATTCCGGGCTACAAAGAAGACAATGTTATCGTTGATGTAGCAAGAGACGCTCTGGAGCAAGATTACCCTCCCGAACTTTTCGATGTAATTGTAATTGCAGACTCATTTAAACCTGAAACGCTAGAAGCACTTAAAGCACTGCCAATAAGAGTAGTGGAGGTTGTTTTTGAAATCAGCAAGAAATCTAAAGCCCTCAACAAATGCATGGAAGAAATTGGTGATGACTACGATATCGCAATGATTCTTGATGCAGATAATATCATGGCTCACGACGTGCTTTCGAAAATTAATGAAGCTTTTGATCAGGGTTTTCTTGTAGTCCAGGGACATCGGATGGCAAAAAACACCAACACCTATTATGCCGTTCTTGATGCTATAAGTGAAGAAATAAACAACAATATTTTCCGTAAAGGTCATCGTGTGCTTGGTCTTTCCTCAGCGCTGATAGGCTCTGGAATGGGTATCGATTATGCCTTGTTTAAAAAAACAATGGCTACTGTCGACTCTGTTGGTGAAGATAAGGAAGTCGAACTTAAACTTTTAAAGCAGGGATATAAAATTGAATACCTCCATGATGCACGCATCTTTGATGAAAAAACTTCAAAATCTGATGTATTTGTAAATCAAAGACGCCGATGGATTGCGGCACAGTTTGAATATTTTAAAAATTACTTTTTCAACGGGTTATTTCACTTGCTCAGGTATGGAAACGTTGACTACTTTGATAAAGTGATGCAAATGGTTCAACCTCCCAGAATCTTGTTAACAGGAATACTTTTTATAATTCTATCCACATCTTTCCTGATTGAGATACTTAGTCTTAACACAATTCAATCGCTTTTTCTTTTCAATTACAAAGTTTGGTTAATCATGTTTCTGGTTGCTGTGGTTATGCTTTTAATTGCTACGCCAGGCAAATTTTATAATATGAAACTCTTAAAAGCACTTTTGTATATTCCACATGGGTTTATCTTAATGTTGACAAGTTTATTGCGGATAAAAGGTGCATCTAAGAAATTCATCCATACTACACATGACCATACAGAGAAATTCGAAAAAAAATGATCGCAAGATCTATTGCTACTTTAGCCTTATTCATTCTATTTAAATGGATTATAAAATAAGCGGCAGTTTAAGAAATGACAGCAATCAGAAAAAAATATCCATTAGTTTCAATTATTACTGTTAATTATAATCAGGCTGAAGTTACTTGCGCTCTCATCGAATCTCTAAATAAGATTACATACCCCAACTTCGAAATCATCGTTATCGATAATGCATCTCCAACTGATGATCCTTCCATAATAAAACAGCGATACCCAAATATCATTTTTGTTCAAAACCCAATAAACTATGGTTTTGCTGCCGGAAATAATTTTGGACTGATGAGAGCCAGAGGAGAGTATATCTTACTTATTAACAATGATATAGAAGTTCCAGCGGGTTTTATGGAACCATTGGTTGAAAAGCTCCAGAATAATCCACAGATTGGTGCTGTAAGTCCTAAAATAAAGTTCTACTATCAGCCTGATACGATACAATATGCAGGATATACTCAGATGAATTATGTATCAATGCGCAATTTTGCTTTTGGTTTTAGGGAAAAGGATCAAGGACAATACGATAAGGATACTGAAACCTTTTATGCTCACGGAGCTGCTATGATGGTTCCAATCGAAGTAGTAAAAAAAGTAGGCTTGATGTCGTACATCTTTTTTCTCTACTATGAGGAAGCTGATTGGTGTGAACGAATTAAAAAAGCAGGCTACAGCATCTGGTATGTGCATAATTCCTTTGTTTTGCACAAAGAATCCGTTAGTACCGGAAAACTAAGTACACTAAAAATTTATTATCTCAACAGAAATCGTCTCGTTTTCATGAGACGCAATGTTGAAGGAAAGTTGTTCTATATGGGTCTTGCATATCAATTGTTTGTTGCAATTCCAAAAAATGCCTTTGTTTATCTGCTTAAAGGGAAATTTAATCTTTTTCATGCCTACTACCGCGCTGTTGGCTGGCATCTTTCCCATACATTTGATCCGGAAATTCATGAAAACCCAATGCTTTAAATCATGAACATCATCGAAACACTTTTTTATATTTTGCAAGCAGTGCTTTTTATTTATCTGGCTTCAACAGTGATTTATCTTTTCGTTTTTTCAGTAGCTTCTATTCTGCCTTTAAAAAAGAAAATTAATAAAACTGTAGGTAACAGAAAGTTTGCTGTTATCATACCCGGATATATGGAAGATGAGGTGATAAATGATGTTGCGAAAGAAGCTCTAAAACAAAATTATCCGAAAGATAAATTTGATGTTGTAATTGTTGCTGATAAGTTTGGAAGAGATACAATAAACAAATTGAAGCAATTGCCAGTCATTTTGTTTGATGAACAGTTTAAAATAAGCACCAAAACCAGAGCCATCAACCATGCTCTGCGCCTCTTACCTGAAAATGAATATCAAGCCGTTTGCATTCTTGATGCTGACAACATCATGGAATCTGATTTTCTGACAAAGATGAATCAGGCGCTATGTAATGGTTTTCTTGCTGTTCAAGGTCATCGAATTGCAAAAAATTTAAATACTTCATTTGCTATTCTTGATGCTATAAGTGAAGAAATCAATAATCAGTTGTTTCGAAAAGGTCCAAGAAGGTTAGGGCTATCATCAGCGCTTATCGGCTCTGCTATGGCATTCGACTATAAGTTTTTTAAAGCCTTAATGCAGGATATTGAAGTCGTTGGAGGATTTGATAAAGAGCTTGAATTGAATCTCCTAAGCAATGGCAATAAGATCGAATACATCAATGATGCTTATGTTTATGACGAAAAGGTTCAAAATGTAAGAGTTTTTACACAACAGCGTCGAAGGTGGCTTTCTGCTCAATTCCATTATTTCGGTATGCATTTTGGCCCAGCTACAAAAGCACTATTAAAACATGGAAATATTGAATATTTTAATAAAGCTTATCAACACATGCAGCTTCCCCGGATAATTTTGCTGGGAATGCTATTTTTACTGTCTGTTTTATCCTTTGTATTCAATCATCAAATTTGTTCATATTGTTGGTTTGCTACCTTTTCACTACTTGTAATTTCATTGCTACTTTCTATTCCAACACGCTTTTATGTACCATCAACTTTTCGAGCATTATTATATTTACCTGTTGGATTTCTATTTATGTTGTTATCTTTACTTAAAATTCGCGGAGCGAACAAGAAATTCATACATACAAAGCACACTTACAATGCATTCCAAATTAAGAAGAAAAAGAAGTAAGACGTATAAAAACATTTAAACTGCAAAAGCATGAAAATTGGAATTGAAGGTCAGAGATTATTTCGTGTTAAAAAGCACGGCATGGACATGGTTGCTCTCGAGCTCATAAAAAATTTGCAAAAAATTGACAAGGAAAACGAATATTTCATTTTTGTCAAGCCAGATGAAGATAAAGCATGTCTGCAAGAAACAGAGAATTTTCATATTATCGAAATTGGAGGAGGCCCCTACCCTAGTTGGGAACAAGTTGCTTTGCCCCGTGCTGCTAAAAAATATGGTTGCGAGATTCTTCATTGCACAAGCAATACGGCGCCAATAATTACTTCAATTCCATTGGTTGTAACACTGCACGATATTATTTATCTTGAAAGCGTCAGTATTTTTAAAAAAGGAGGAACATGGTATCAAAAGTTTGGCAATATGTATCGCCGCTATGTTGTTCCAAAAATTGTGAAAAAGAGTAAAAAGATCATCACAGTTTCTCATTTTGAAAAAGATAGGATCAAAAACTTTTTTGGGTTTCCTGAATCTGACAACAGACTTGTTGCTATATATAATGGTGTAGGTGAACATTTTCATCCAGTGGAAGATGAAACTTTTTTAAAAAAGATAAAAGAGAGGTATCAACTGCCTGAAAAGTATGCCTTTTTTCTGGGCAATACTGACCCTAAAAAAAATACCAAAGGTGTTTTACAAGCATTTTCAAAATATTTGCGTGAAGGGAATGAACCTTTGAAGCTTGTAATGCTGGATTATGAGAAAAATGCACTTGACAGTCTTCTTAACGAAATTGGCGATAAAGATTTGATAAATCACATTCATCTGACTGGATATGTAGTAAATACCGATCTTCCAGCCATTTACTCTCTTTGCTCGATATTTCTTTACCCATCACTGCGTGAAAGTTTTGGCATTCCTATGCTGGAGGCCATGCGTTGCGGATGCCCTGTAATTACTTCAAACACCTCAAGCATGCCTGAGGTTTCGGGAGGTGCAGCCTGCATTGTTGATCCCTATAAAGCAGATGAAATCACAGCTGCAATGAAAAAAATTATGTCTGATGAAAACTATCGTAAACAATTGGTTGCCAGCGGATTTGTTCAGTCAGAAAAATTCTCCTGGTATTCAATGGCCGAAGACGTTTTGAAACTTTATAAAGAGATCGCTCAATAATTATTCTATATTTGATTACCAAAACCAAAAAGCAATGATAAAAAACCGCGACTTCATCGTTATTGGATTGCAGGCTCTGGATAGCCGTATTGGCAGTAACTGCATCAACATTGCTCACGAAATTGCCCGTCACAACAGGGTTTTATATGTTAACTACCCACTCGACAGGCTAACAAAAATAAGGGAAAAAGATGATCCTTTGATCCAAAAAAGAATGCGGATCAACAAAGGCCTTGAACCAGATTTAATTCAGGTTTCTGAAAACATGTGGAACCTTTATCCAAAAACAACACTTGAATCTATCAGTCAGCTACCATTCGACGGCCTTTTTGATTTTTTCAACAAAATCAATAACAAGCGTTTTGCCCGAGAGATAAAAAAAGCCGTTGCAAAACTTGGTTTTCACAACTACTTTATTTTCAATGATAGCGATATGTTCAGAGGCTTTTACCTGAAAGAAATGCTTCAGCCAGAACTCTACATATACTATACACGCGATAACCTTATTGCTGTAGATTTTTGGAAGAAACAAGGCATCAGAATCGAAGCCGAATTGATGAGAAAATCAGATCTTGTTGTTGGTAATTCCACCTACCTTGCAGATCATGCACGCAAGTTTAACCAGCATTCATATTATGTAGGACAAGGATGTGATGTGAGTCTTTTTGACAAAAATCTCATTCAGAAAGTGCCGGAGGATATTGCGACGATACAGAAACCTATCATCGGTTACATTGGTGCATTGTTTTCACTCAGACTCGATATTGATGTTTTAGTCTATCTGGCAAAGCAGCGTCCTCAGTGGCAGATTGTACTTGTTGGACCGGAAGATGAGGCGTTCAAAAACAGTGAACTTCACCAGATTTCAAATGTTCATTTCCTTGGATCTAAGAAAATGGAAGAACTACCTTCCTATCTTTTTCCATTTGATGTTGCACTTAATCCACAAAAGCTGAACGAAGTTACTATTGGAAATTATCCCCGCAAAATCGATGAATACCTGGCAATGGGTAAACCAACAGTCGCCACACTTACCAAAGCAATGGATGTTTTTAGTGAGCACACGTATCTGGCTGAAACAAAAGAAGACTATTTGATGTTGGTCGAAAAGGCTCTTTCAGAAAATACGCCAGAACTTGAAGCTGCCAGAGAAAACTTTGCCAGAGCGCATACCTGGGAAAACAATGTAAAGGAAATTTATGACAGGATGATCTTTGTCATGCAAAAACCTCTAGAATAAGGATATGAGTATTACAGAAAAAATTAAAGCATCGCCACGATTAAAAAAAATTGTTTTGTGGATGCTTATGCCAAAAAATCAGGCCAGACCAAGATTGTGGGTAAAACTATTTCTCAATCCTTTAAAACATAAAAAAGGTAAAGGCTCCCTTATCCGCAGACGAACACGTATGGATGTTTTGCCTTTCAACTATTTTGAAATTGGAAAAGATTCCACTATCGAAGACTTCAGCACTGTTAATAATGGTGTAGGAGACGTTGTTATCGGCGATCGCACACGGATTGGCCTTGGCTGCGTGCTCATTGGACCTGTTAAAGTTGGAAATGACATTATGTTTGCTCAAAATATTGTTGCATCAGGCTTGAATCATGGATACCGTGATATTGAAATTCCACCAAGCTTACAACCTGTCGAAACCAAGCAAATTGTTATTGAAGATGAAGTTTGGATAGGTGCAAATGCAGTAATTACTGCGGGTGTAACCATAGGAAAGCATTCTGTTATTGCTGCCGGAAGCGTGGTAACCAAGACTGTTCCTCCCTATAGTGTTGTAGGTGGAAATCCTGCAAAAATTTTAAGACAATATAACTTTGAAAATAAAAGTTGGACTAAACCTGAATAAAATTTACTAACACTTTATTACTAATGCACAAAATAAAAACTTTCATTCGCTACTTCAAAGACTTTTTACAGTACGGTCAAATCAGACTTGTTTTAGCTTCTATCTTTTATATCTTAACTGGTAAGTCGTTTATTGAAACCCGTATTTTCAGAGGCAAACTTGGGTATTTCCTTCATCGCCATGGAACACTCGATTTTCAGTTTGGAAATTACGCATATGAATGGAATGTAAAAACGATTTTTAATCAGCATTATAAAAATTATAATGTTTTTATTGATGTCGGGGCAAATATTGGCACCTACACCATCATGCTTGCCGGAAAAGGTTTGAGAACATATTCCTTTGAACCAGCTTATGAAAACTTTAAAGCACTAAATATTAATATTTTATTAAACAATCTTGAGAAACATACCACAACATATAATTTGGGTTTAAACAATGAAAACACGAAGGCCGCTTTTGCATTCGATCCTTTGAATACTGGTGCTTCACACATTGGAACAGTTCAAGCCGAAACCGAAGAAGCTGAAAAGAGAAGCATTTCAACAGAAATTCAGCTTATCAGATTGGATGAAATGATGGGTAAAATGAATCTTGATGAAAAAGATCGGATCTTGATGAAAATCGATGTTGAGGGTATGGAAGCGGAAGTTCTTGAAGGAGCAGAGAATTTCATAAAAAACTGCAGCGAACTGTTTATCGTTATGGAAAGTGTACATTCAGGGGAGGAAAAATTGAAAAGTATCCTTAATCAATTTGCCGTTTTCGAATATCTTCCTGTTGACTCACTAAATTTCGCTGCCCGCAAAATTCAAAATTTAAATAACAAATGATATGCTTACACTAAAAGTTATTTTTTGGATATTACTCTTCTTTGTTTTCTACGCCTACCTTGGATATGGTATCGTTTTGTTTGTTTTGGTGAAATTAAAAAGACTTTTTACAAAAACTAAAGTAGTTCAAAACAATGAATATGAACCTGATGTAACTTTATTTGTAGCTGCATATAATGAAAAAGACTATGTAGATGCCAAGGTTCAGAACTCATTCAGTCTCGAATATCCGCAGGAAAAGGTAAGGCAGGTTTGGGTCACTGACGGATCAAATGACGGCACACCTGAGATGCTCCAAAAATATGCTTCGCAAGGAGTTGAGGTCTATCATACACCTGCACGTGGTGGAAAAATCGGAGCAATGAACAGAGGAATGCAATTTGTCAAAACCCCTCTGGTGATATTTTCTGATGGAAACACTATGCTGGGAAAAGAAAGTATACGCCGCATCGTTAATATGTTCAGCAATCCAAAAGTTGGTTGCGTTTCTGGTGAAAAAAGGATTTACAATAAAGAAAAAGACTCAGCTGCAGGAACAGAAGGTATTTATTGGAAGTATGAGTCAAAACTTAAGAAATGGGATGCAGAACTTTATTCTGTCGTAGGTGCAGCAGGTGAACTTTTTGCAATTCGGACAGAACTCTTTCAAGAAGTTGAAAAAGATACACTTCTTGACGACTTTATCATCTCCTTGCGCGTTGCAATGAATGGATATACGATTCAATATGACCCGGAGGCCTACGCAATCGAAACTTCTTCTGCCAATGTGAAAGAAGAACTTAAGCGAAAAGTCAGGATTGCTGCCGGTGGTATTCAAAGTATTATCAGATTAAGTCCCTTATTGAATATTTTCAAGTATGGAATGCTGAGTTTTCAATACATTTCGCACAGAGTACTTCGCTGGACGATTGCTCCTATAGCGCTACCCTTGTTGTTATTAATCAATTTGTTTCTTTTTATCCAAGCCGGTTATTCAAACTTTTCTGATCTTTTTGTTTGGCTTTTTTATGCCCAGATACTTTTTTACATCATGGCTTTTTTAGGATGGTACTTAGAAAATAAAGCAATTAAAATCAAAATATTGTTCATCCCTTATTACTTTATGATAATGAACCTCGCCGTGCTTATGGGCATGAAGAGGTATTTCAAGGGAAGTCAATCGGTCAATTGGGAAAGAGCAAAAAGAGGAAGTTAAAGCCATGCCAAAATTAATTCAGTCATGAAATTTCAGAAAATTATTGTTGTAATTGTTTTTTTACTGGCTGGACCTTTTGTAGTTATAAAATCGTTGGCACAAAAGTCTTGTGCTCATATAGTTCCGAATTCTGTAAATATTGTTGAAGGAGTCAACATCCTTCCCGGAGATACAATTTGTATCAGCGGAGGCCTGCGTTCATATCTGTTATTCAAAAATATTATAGGCACTGCCAACCAACCAGTTGTGATTATCAACAGAAACTCTCAATCTGTTATCGACACTGATCATTTTTATGGTGTGAAATTTTCAGGATGCCGGCATGTCAAGTTTATAGGAACGACTTCAACAAATCAACCTTATGGAATAAAAATAAATCGCGTTGGAAATGGAGCCGGAATTAGTGTCGACGACCTGAGTACCAATATTGAGATTGCTTTTATTGAAATTGCAAACACAGCTTTAGGTGGAATTTATGCTAAAACAGACCCAAATTGTACTTTTGTAAGCACGCGGGATAAATTTACCATGTACAATATCAGTATTCATGATTGTTATCTTCATGATATTGAAGATGAAGGCTTTTATATTGGAAGTTCAAAATTTACAGGTCAATACCTTCCTGATTGTGATACTACAGTTTTTCCTCATTTTGTACATGGTGTAGAAATCTATAACAACATAATTGAACGAACCGGCTGGGATGGAATTCAGGTGAGTTCTGCACCTTTAAATTGCAGGATTTTTAATAATGTTATTCGCTACGATTCATACAGGGAAACGCACAATCAAATGTCAGGTATCCTCATTGGAGGTGGCTCAAACTGCGATTGTTATAACAATCAGATTTATGATGGTAAAGGAGATGGAATCGATGTGTTTGGCTTTGGAACCATGAAATTGTATAACAATCTCATTGTAAGAGCCGGGAAAACATTTCAACCCGCTAACCCAAATTTGTCAAGGCACGGTATCTTTATTGGAAATTCACCCGATGGAGCAGCTGCAGTGCTTCATCTGATGCACAACACAATTATTAACCCTAAATCAACAGGAATAAGATTTTTCAACTCTAATACAACTAACAATCTGGTATTCAATAATATAATAACAAATCCAGGTAATTTTTCTACAACAGGAAACAGCGCTTACTTTAATACTGAGATATCGGAAAATCTTTTCTCAATTAGAAACAATCTTTTTACTGAGCAACCAAATGATATTCAATTCTTGAATGCTACAATTGATAATTTCGATCTGAGACCCTCCTCTCCTGCTGTAAATAATGGTTTTTTTGCAGGCCTGAATGCTGTTTCCTTTGATTTACTGAACAGACCACGGCCTCATAACTCTGGTTACGATATTGGCGCCTTTGAATCACAAGATCCTTATGCAAACTTACAGGAGAAAAATATCAAAATCCAAACGAAAGTTTACCCGGTTCCAGCATCTGAGAACGTCTTTATTTCGGTGAAGGTACCACCACAAACTATACAACTTTTGATAACATCCGTTGATGGAAAAATGATTTACCAATCGGAAATAGTCTACTCCAATTTGGATGAAACAATTTTTGAAGTTGATGTAAAAAACTGGTATTCTGGAATGTATATATTTGCAATCCGATCTACAAGTGGTAGTGTATCAGGTCATTTTTCGGTAATAAAGCAATGAAATTATGAATGCACTGGCTAAAAAATTTATTCCTGCTAAGCTTGGATATGTACTTAGAAATCTGAAGTTAACTATCCGGGGCATCTATTACAGTGGTAAAAAACATTATTGTCCATTATGTGGCCATTCATACAGGAGATTTTTCTCTGGCGGGTTTGATTTGCCTGTCATTACCGAAATGCAGATTATAGGTGCGGGTCGCCGAAATGATAATATTTGTCCGGGCTGCGCTTCTACCGATCGCGACAGATTGATTCACGCTTTATTGATAAGCAAAGAATTTGATTTTCTGCCGTCTGATGCACTTTTGCACATTGCTCCGGAACCAGCTTTATATAGTTGGCTCCAAAAAAGCAAAAGCGAATTGCTAAATAAATACATTCAGGGTGTGAAATACCATGAGGGTTTTTATTACAATTCAGATGTAAGACTTTTTGATTTATTGGCGATTCCTTTTGACAATGAAAGTTTTGATCTTGTTATTTGTAACCATGTACTCGAACATATTGAAGCTGATCAAAAGGCTATGCGCGAAATTTATCGGATACTCAAGCCCGGCGGTAAAGGGATTTTACAGGTTCCATGGTCGCCAATTCTGGAAAAAACCTACGAAGATTTATCAATTACATCTGTTGAGGATAGAGAGAAATATTTTGGTCAGTTTGATCATGTAAGGCTTTATGGACGTGATTATCCCGAACGACTTAAAAGCAATGGATTTGAAGTTCAAATAGTTGAGCCTAATATGCTCGGTTTTGATGAAAAATACTTACTATCTATTTCTATCAATCCAAAAGAAGTTATATTTGTTGTAACAAAACAAGTATAAAAAACAATGAATTCAAATCGTTTTAGTTTTTTATTAATTTTCTTCATCGCTTTCGCTATGAATTCAAATGTATTAGCGAATCAGGGAAATCTGTTTTTTGATCAAGAATCAGCATATCTAAAAAAGAATTATATCCAGTATGATTTCGCAGATACAGCGACCCCAGAAAGATTTTTCAACGCGATCTTTTTCAGCGACTTCAATAAAGAGTTTAACAAAGAATTATTTGTCAATGCTTTTTTAACAGCTGAAGTACTATCAGTTTTTAATGAAAATGAAGCTTGTATAAATTTTGCTGACATCGCAATTGCAGTAGCAGATTCCCTGCAATTAAGTTTTAATGAGAAAAGATATCTTTTTCAATTAAAATCTAATGCCTTAGAAAACATAAATAAGACAGATGAATCTCTGGATTTGTGGCGCATTATCCTAAAGAGCGGTGAAAATTATAATGATGTAAATATCTCATATCATGCTATTTATAATTTAATTCGAATCTATAACAATCAAAATAATTCTGAAAGAGCCAGAATTTATGCTGATGTCATAACTGAAGAAAGTATATCAAATCTATCCAGTCAATTGAAATATCATATCTACATAGAACTAATAAGGTTATCATTTCACGAAAGGAAATATGTTGATGCTGAAAATTTATTTTCAGAACTATTTAAACAAACAACGGTTGACATTGGAAAAGCTGAATTAGATATATTTTTAAAGCAATTTCTTCTTGCGAAAGCACTTAACTTAAGTGATCAAGTTATTAATAATCTGGCAGATATAATTACTCAGAAACTAGAATCAACAACCAATTTGTTTCTTAAATCAGATGCTGCTGTTTTATTGGGTAATTTTTTCTTAGTTGAAAATCCTGAAAACGCCAGTGAGTTTTTGATGAAAGCAAATTCAGTTGATCAGGTTATTTTTGAAAAAAAACAAGCATTTTTGGTTGCCATTTCAGGCACAAAAGAAAAAATAGTACAGTTGCTTGATTCGCTCAATCCAGCTACTAAAACAAAAAAACACACTGGTTTTGTTTTAATAATTTTTTCGGCACTATTACTTGTAGTTTTGGCTGCTTTATTGATTCGTAAAACAATGACATTTAAACAATTTACGATTCAAGCAATTACAAGTATTGCAGATCAAAAACTTGAGTTGAAAAACAAAGTTAATCATTTGGATACTGATCTTGAGAATCAGGTTGCTGATAGAATTGACACACTTAAGAATGAGATACACGAAAGAGAACGTATTGATGAAGAGCTAAAAGACGCATTACAAAAGGCTGAACGTGCAAACTTTCTAAAGAATGCTTTTCTTGGAAATATGAGTCATGAAATCCGAACACCGCTCAACGGCATTCTTGGATTCTCCAGTTTACTTGAAACTGAACTTGCCCTTTTGGAGAATACAGACTTATACGAATACGCAAATTCGATACAAAAAAGTGGCGAAAGATTACTTCACCTGTTAAATAACATCATTGATATTAGCAGACTGGAAGCCAATGATATCGAAATGAATTTCACAGCTTGTGAACTCTCTGAAATTGTTGATAATGTGATCGAAACTAACAAGTTCAGAGCCAATGATAAAGGTCTTAAAATTGTTAAGGACATAACAACCTCTTATATTTCTGCAGATAAGCCAACTTTAACACGTGTTATAAATGAACTTGTTGATAATGCAGTGAAGTATACGGAAAAAGGTTTCATAAAAATTACAGTTTCAATCAATAAAGAAAACAACAAAGCAATCATTATCATTAAAGATTCCGGAATAGGGATAGACAGCAATTATCTTCCGCATATTTTTGAAGCTTTCAGACAAGAGAGCCTTGGATACACAAGACAATATCAGGGTGCCGGTCTTGGGATTCCTCTTGCAAAAAGAATGATTGACAAAATGGGTGGTAGCTTCAAAATTACATCGGAAAAATCTATCGGAACAGAGATAACAATTGTCTTTCCTTTAATTAGTGAAACCGTTCCTAAAGAAGAAAAAATAGAAAATGATTCTGCTGAAACTTTATTGAAAGGAAAAAAAGTACTTATTTTGGAAGACGATTTAGCGAGCAGGACAATTCTAACTAAAATAATGCAAAAAGTTGCAATAGTAATTGAGGCTAGAGATGGAGATGATGCCTTAAGAATTGTATCAGATTCGTATAAGGAACAGCAACTCTTTGATATAATGCTTTTTGACATAAATCTTCCGGCCCCATGGGATGGAATTAAGCTCATGCTGAGTATTAAAGAACAAATGAATGAATATAAGAGTATCCCTTTTATCGCTCAAACTGCCTATGGCATGATTGGCGATAAAGAAAGAATACTGGAGGCAGGCTTTGATGGATATGTCTCCAAACCTGTGAATAGAAAAGAATTGTTCGATGAAATCTGCAGCGTTATAAAAAAAAAAGAGACTAAATAATAATATTTTTATGATATGTGGATTTCATTGATTGAAATTGTAAATTTGCATTGATTAAGCAATAAGGTTTTAAAGGAAGGTTACAACGATTGTTGTAAGATAAACATAATGAATTAATTATTGGTTATATTCACACATGTCTATTGAAAAACAAACATTAAGATTGCTTTTGGTTGAGGATAATGAACTTAACCAAAAGTTTGCTATGGCCGTGCTGCGAAAAATGGGTCATACAGTTGAGATTGCGGCAAATGGACTTATTGGTGTAGAGAAATTCAAAGAAAAACCATTTGACATGATTCTTATGGATATTCAAATGCCTGAAATGAATGGAATAGAGGCTACACGTGCAATACGTCAATTAGAAGAATTGGAAGGTCAGGGTAAACACATTACCATCATCGCTGTAACTGCTTTTGCAATGGATCAGGATAAAAAGAACTGTATGGATGCAGGAATGGATGATTTTTTAGCCAAACCTTATAAGCCATTTGAACTTGAAGATAAAATTAATAACAATATAAAGTAAAACATTATTTTGTGTTATTAATTTAAAATCCTGATTATCAATAAAATAATAAACCCGGAATTAATTTTCCGGGTTTTTTATTTTAACCTTATTCAGTATTAACAAGTCTATTTTTCAGGCGTCTTTAAATCCCTGATAACCGGTATTCCCCTGTAAGTGATTGAATTTTGGGGCAATACAACAATACCTTCCATAGCGTAAGCACTTCCTTGAACTGGAATTATTTCCAGGATAGCATTACCATCACTGAAAACAGATAAATTAAACCTCACCTGACCTATATAGTTAAACGGTTCAATTCGTCCTTTAACCACAACTGGTTTCTTAGATTTTTTTTGTGAAATGGAATAATTTAATAAGTGACCTGCAGAACTTTGTCCAAAAAATCCACGTGATGCATCGGCTGCAACTCTTATGGTTGCCTGAGTACCAAAAATAGCAAAAAAGCTTGTGGTTCCGTCTAAACGATTTGTTCTGCCTCGTCCGGAGGAAATAGTTTTGGCTTCAAATACAAAAGCACTGTCGTTTAGTGCCTGCAGAATCGTTGCAAACTTCTCATTTTGCTCAATGAGCTTTTGCTCCTTTTTGAATTCCTTCCGAATTTTTCGGTCTGATTTTGTATTTACAGATTCGACTGTTTGTTGTCCCATCAACGAAGTACCAACTATCAGAAAGACAATCAGTAAATTAATTTTTAATGTAATTGTTTTCATTGCATTATTTTTTGATAGGAAAGACACAAACATCAGACCAAAATTGTCACAATAAATAACTTAGGTCAGCTCCTTGTTCAATCTCCAAAGGCTCAGTCCCATAGCGGAACATACGGAGTTTTTTATGACCTTTTAGCATCATTTTACCATTTTCAACCTCCAGCAAACTCGCTTCACGAAGTCCCACAACAACAATTTCGCGGTTTATTATCAAAAACTCTTCAATTCTTTGTTGCCTTGTTTCTCCACCATGACCTTCAGGATTGGCATCAAGATAATGAGGATTAATCTGGAATGGAACAAGATTTAAGCAATCAAAGCTTTCAGGCTGAATGATAGGCATATCGTTGGTAGTTCTAAGTGTTGGACAAGCCACATTAGCACCTGCACTCCAACCCATAAACGGTGTTCCGGAGAGCGCTTTCTCACGGATAGGTTGCATGATTCCTAATTTGTGCATGATAGCAACTAGATGGAAGGTGTTTCCACCTCCTACTGCTATGCATTCTGCGTCATTGACAGCCGAAACTGGGTTCGCTGATCTGTGAACAGATTCCACTTCAAAACCCAATGTTGCAAAAACAGAGGCCACACGTTGTTCATAAACATCGTATGATTTTTCAAGGCTCTCGGTTGAAAGTCCTACGCCTGCATAAGGCACAAAAAGGACTTTTTTCACATTGTGTTTGTGCATAAAATCAGCAATAAATTGCTGTGGCCATGCAAGATAAGCTTCTCCTGCATTGGTTGAATTACTGATAAGTAATAACTTCATAACATTTAGTTTTAGTTGTAAATGATTGTATTAACGTTTACTTCTTTTTAACTCCCTCATCGACCGGATATAACTTCTTTTCAATTCATTGAGCCGCGTGTCTCCACCTGTAATTTTAAGTATATGCGCTTCTGGTTTTTCAATTACAACAGTGTTGTCAGCAACGGCGAGTAAAGTTCCAACGCGCTGTTGGATATCCAATGACTGTTCAATATTGAATGATTGATTTTTAAGTACTTCCAGATATTCTAAAACACCATCAATATTTAGATTGTCGACAAAACGTTTAATAACCTGAATCGTCAAAGTGCTGTTATCCTGTTTTATTAAAAAATCTTTGAATTTCAGATGTTGAATACCAAAACGACGCAGTTGATACATATCAATCGTCTTGTCAAAATTCAAATAGCTTTCTGTTGCATCATATATACCTTCGCTGAAAAGCTTGTTTAAAATGTTACTATAGTCTTGTTGATATTGAAATAACAGCACGTGAAAATCATAGATTTCATTGGCTTCGTCAAACCTTAGTCCACACCCCTGATTATTGGTTGCGATGCTGATAACTTCATCAAGCATTGCTTTTAGATTGTCATACTTCCGGTTTCTAACACTACTTTTCACATTAGACATTAAATCCTCTGTTCTGAATTTGTTGTTTAAACAAATTCTTTCTATCATTCTTTGGTCAAGTTCTTCAATCACTATCTTGATATCATTATCGCCATCAAGACCGTAGCGTTTGATGTTTTCTAATGCACTACCATAGATAATCCATGCTTCATCAATAGAATTGCCCCAAACTTTCAATTGGGCTGCTTTCAGTTGCTCAACAATATCAGTTTTTGCTTTTTTTATCAGCACAGGATCTGTTATACGCAAGGTTCCTGAATTTACTGATATACCTCCTTCTTCTAATAATTGCATTTTTAAACTATTATCGGAAAGTGAATTTAATGCAGTGTTATCAGCACTCTTCATTCTATTCTGTAGATAAATTGCTTCTGTTGAGGTTCTTAAGTATGTGACATGATCTTGACGGTAATCAATGGCTTGTTGCAATCTATGCTTTGCTTCTTCCTGACGACCTGCATTAAAAAAAGACTCTGCCTGATTCACTAAATCCATATAGACAGCCCTGTATGCAGCAAAAAGCCCTTGAGTAATCTGTTCGTTGTGATTAATATTATAAAAATCTCTGGCCGTAGAAGAAGCAAGTTCAAACACCTTAATGGCATCATTATACATCAGATTGTCTAAAAAATTGTTGCCTTTTCGGATGTAAGATTGAATGAGTGCATCAGATTGTTCAGGTAGCTGCCCAATAAGACTTTCATTAAGTTGCTCTGACACAAAGGCATTAGATTTCTGTTTGTAATTATTTGCAAGTACATCATTTCCAGATTCAACTGCCCGTGCTGCAATTTTCAGGTGTGACTGAAGAAGTCCAAGTTTTGCTGCATCAGTTCTTTCAAGAAGTGTGGTTTTATCTTTTACAAAATCATAAACATTATTCATAGCAATGGCATCTACATAAAAAGACAAGGCATTGGAAAAGTCAGATTTTGCAAAAAGTGAATCAGCCACACTAACCAAACCACCAAAAAGTATACCGGCAGCAAGCTGCTGATCAGCTTTTGGACTTGAATTTTTTAACATTGATGAAAGCTCATTATCCAGATGTAACCTGGAAGATATTAGAAGCAAATCACTATCCCTAAAGTCTGAAAAAGAAGCCTTTTGTATAAATCCTGACATAGACTTTAATTGTTCTTCAGCTAAATTTCTTGCAAATTCAACATCAACCTGCTTTTTGTTTATGGCTGATTTATATAAAGTTGCATATCTGGTAATCAACCTGTCAACAATTATATTTTTACCAGCAATATCTGCAGGGTCAGAATTTGGAGTGAAGTTGATGGTTTTTACGAGCACCTCATTCGAAAGCAATCTGGCTTTTCGCAATTTATCCCAAAACACAAAGATAGCAGCCGGCTCTTCAATAATCTTGTTTTCACCAACATTGGCTTGAGATATCAGACTATCAATCATGTTCTTAGATGCCCAATATTCATTGATCAAACTAATTTTTTCCTGAAATAGGTCTCTAGCTTCCGTAGAATAACTAAATGAAGTTATTTCAGCCTCAACGAATAAGTTCATTTCTTTTCCAGGCTCAACAAAACCAATTTTTGTAAAATTTGATCCTGATGTTGTTTGAACTTTAAATGTACTGGCGTTGAATACTTTGCCACCTTCTTTTATGAAATAATTGCCAGAAAAGTGATCTGGAATGAGATACCTTGAAATAGAAAAACCACGATAAATATCATCACCGTCAGCTTTCACTTTTACAATATTCAAAATAATATCATTATCATAAAAGCCTGTTTCTCCGATAGTGCAGATGTAATCAACCTGAATATTAATCTGAAGCTGTTGCAATGGTTTTGATGTTCCAGTGGAAAGCGTATTAAGAATTGATTGATTGATAAGCAAGCCATTATCGCTGTTGGTTTTTGAATTCAAATTGAGTTTTACAGATTGAATTTCCTGACCACTTAGATCAACAACAATAAATAATGACAGCACACCAATAAACAGGATGCAGTTTAAAATTTGTGTAAAAACCTTCATTGATTTTGAAACCATTGAGGGCAAAAATAGTCAATTCCTGTGATATGACTCCCCAAAATCGTTAAGCTTATTGCAACTTTCAGACACAAAAAAAGAGGCCTTTCGATTAAGATGGGCCTCCTTTATATGATTTAATTAATGACTTCTTATTCTAAAACTTCTAAAAGTTCAACATCAAAAACCAATGGAGAATATGCCGGGATATCGTTTCCTCTGGCTGTTCCGCCATAAGCTAGAGATGATGGAAGAATGAAACGTGCTTTTCCACCTTCATTCATAAGTAACAGTCCTTCATCCCATCCTTGAATAACCTGCCCTTGTCCGACTACAAAACTAAATGGCTGATTCATCTCTTTGGATGATTGAAGCAATTTTCCTTCTATATTATATAAGGTGTAATGAACTTTAACTGTTTTTCCAGCAATGGCCGGCTTTCCGGTACCTTTTTCAGTTTCCAGGTAATACATTCCAGAAGGGCGAGGATCAATGGTGATGTTGTTCTTTTTGAGAAAGTTATTGATGCTGCTTTGCTCTTCAAGTCTGGATTTCTGCGCTTTTTGTTCTTCAGCCTTCCGTGATGCTTCCAATTCGCGTTCAACTTCAGCTTTTGAACGAATATTTACCAATTCCACGTTATAAAGCATTGTTGTGTATGGTGGTATCATTTGGTTTCTTCCAATACTGTCGAATGCAAGGTGAGAAGGTACGATTAATTTTGCCTTTGTGCCTTTTTGCAGATAAGCAAGTGCCTCGTCAAATCCTTCAGTATCAAACTGTTGTCCAAATTCAATATCCATTGGTTCTTTGTCATAAGTTGAAAATAATGGAAATCCATCAAGCATACTTACAGTAAAATGAACTTTTAATACATCACCAGGCTTTGGAAGCGGGCCACTGCCTTTCTTCTCTTCAATATAAAAAAGACCTGATTCTAAAGGTTGTGTTGTAATATTATTATTAGTCAGATAGACCTTCAGAAGTTCTTGCTCCTGCTGTTTCATTTCCAAGAGCAGTGCAGCTTGTTCAGCCAAATTTTCTTCCTGAGTCTTTATTTTCCTTAAGCTGATATCAAAATATATTGGTTCTCCTGCAGTAACAAATTCTGGCAACTGTGGCATACCGGCCATTACCATAAAAAAAGAATCAGCAGGGAACACGACAGTTACAGAATCACCTGTATGCAGCAAGGTGAGAGCGGCATAAAGATCTCCAACAAATGTAGATTCAATAACAGGAAACTCGAGAGGCTCCGGTAAATCAGCGCTATTGAATAAAGTGGTATCTGAAAGGCGATAAACCATATCAAGAGTTACAATAGAATTCACGACAGGTTTTACTGTGCCGTCTCCTTTTTTGTGATATTTGATATGTACACCATTTTCGGCCTTTTTAAAGCCTGGGTATTGACTGTTGCCGCATGCGGCTACTGTTAAAACAATTACAGACAACATTATGCCTGCTCTGATCCATTTTTCTGCTTTCATAAAAATTATTTGATGATTTCAATTAGTTCTACTTCAAAAACCAGTGGGCTGAAAGGAGGAATTGTTCCAGTCGCTCTTTCACCATAGGCAAGATTAAAAGGAAGAATAAGCGTGGCTTTTCCACCTTCCTGCATCAATGCAATTCCTTCGTCCCAGCCTTTAATTACTTGTCCCATTCCCAGAACAAATTCAAATGGTTGGTTTCGGTCGTAAGATGCATCGAACTTAGTACCGTCGAGCAGTGTCCCTTTGTAATGTACTTTTACCCTTTGTCCGTCATGGGGTTTCTTTCCGGTGCCCTTTAGTGTTTCAACATAATAAAGACCGCTTGCCTGCGGTTCAGCTTTGATATTATTTTCACTGATGTATTGCGCTAGTCTTGCATTGCTTTCATCTACCTCTTCCTGCATTTCAGCTAATCGCTCAGCCTCATATGCTTCAGGTGAAAGGAAGTTTTCCATGCCAATTTCGAAACGCATTAAAGAACCCGGCTTAACAAATTCGGGCAAGGCTTTAACGCGAAAAATACGAAAGAATACGGAGTCGGCCGGGCAAATAAAGCTTGCAGAATCGCCCATAGCCATCATAGCCATTCCTTCATAGAAATCACCATTAAATGCAGATTCAACCAAAGGGAATTGCATCGGTCTGCCGATCGTTTTACCATCAAAAAGTAAAGAATCATTGATATAATACATCATCGAAACCGTCAGAATATCGCCTAAAGCGGGTTTGCTTAGCTCAGCATTTTGCCGGTGAAATTTGTACTTCAATCCTGTTGCGGTTTCTTTGTAGGTATTGCTACCAATTTGTCCGCAAGCTGTTGAAATGCTGCTAAGTAATATAGCAGCAAAAAAGATGAAATTTTTGATTTTCATTTGGCTGTAGTTTAATTTTGCGATGATATTATTAATTTATACTTATCGTCAATTTCAAAGTATCTTGCACGAGCCTTTACATCTAAAATAGTTCTTTTTGCTAATTCTGTTTGGGGCTCTGCCGTTGTTTTCAAAGTTTCCTTCATTCGAAACCAATTCATGTATTGTTGTAGATGCTTAGTTGAAACACCCCAAAACTGGTCGTTCAACCATTTTTTCAATCTATTATGCATTGAATTCACATGTTGAACATGGTATACTCCATCCTTAACATGTTGTTTTAAATCAGCCCTAAGAGCATGATGTTCCAGTGTATTATCCAAAGCAAAACCTTTGTAACTCACATGCGAATCACTACAAAGCACGGTTTTCTCGCAAATCCTACTTCCTATTGATTTTTCAATATCTATTTTTCTAATACGGCCAAGAGTGGCTACACTCAATTCACGCTGTCCTGTTCTATCCGCAGTGACAATAACAGCGACTTGCTCATCGCTAACCCCTCTCTTTTTAGAATTTGTACCTCGTTTCCTTCCTTTTCGGCTAAGGGTTCTCTTACCTTTTTCTGAAAACAACAAAAAGGTCTCGTCACTTTCAGTGATTCCTGTAAATGAGTCTTTATCTGTTTCCTCGATCGAAGATAGAATCTTGTGACGCCAATCAAAGGCTGTTTTTTTGTTGATTTTTAATTCCTCTTTTATTTTATCCAGGCTTTTCTCCTGCAGCATTAGCTCCATATATTCATCGATCTTATTCTTTTTATGTATGCCGGCCATCCATGTACCAGTATATTCCGTGAAATTTCTTTTACAAGATTTACACTTATAGCGTTGTGCTCCCTTGTCAAAGCCCAGCTTAACATATTTAAGATGTTCACAATGTGGGCAAGAACCTTGCTTGTTGTTTAGCATCTCACGTCGGGATAGTTTACAACTTGCCAGCGAAGAAGTCTTTGTGAAATCCTGGAGTTCTTTTATCAGAGAATCCAGCTCTAGTTTTGGCAATGTAAGCAGGTATGACTTAATATCTTCTTTAGTAAGTTTCATACTGTGATTATTTTTTCCAAAGGTACAATTTTAATCGCTAATCTTAACTAGAGCCTATATATATAATAATATTCAAAGCTATGTCAAATAAAAGCAGCCAATTTCTTACAATCCTTTTATTCCTCATTTTTCCCACAACACTTCAATCACAGGAGCAACTTTCGGGTTACATTTTGCTCGGCAATGATACAATACGTGGAATGGTTGCAGACCAAAGCATTCGTAAAAACCAGATCGAATGTTTGTTTACTGAAACAGACGGGTCTACGAGAAAATACACATCGCATGAAATAGACGGTTGGGGAACTTCAGAAATACATTATCGGTCAATACCGGTAAAAGTAAAGATGAAAGAAGAAATGTATTTTGCGAGGATTTTGGTAAAAGGCTATGCCGATTTGTTGCTGTTTGTCGGAAATAATGATCTGGAAAGGTTTTTTATTCGCGATAAAAACAATCAGTATTTTGAAATTACAGATCCTGATCAACCTAAAAATGATGGTTTAACAAAAGGAAAACTGATTTATCTCTTTGAAAACGATCCTCAGTTGCGTGAAAAAATCTATAAATCAAAACTAGATAAATATCAATTGGCGCAAGTAACAGCCGATTATCACGATCTATATTGTTTGGATGGTATTTGTGAGATTTTTATTCAACCGAAATTGAAGGCCAGTTTTCATGGAGCAGTTCTTGCAGGTGTGAGTCAGGCATCTTTGTCCTTTCCAGAATCTCCACGACATAATGTTGACAATCCTTATCCAAAAAGTCTAAGTCTCATGTCCGGAATCAGGTTTGAAGTGATTTTTGGTGAAACACACAATACCTTTGGTTTGAGGTCTGAATTACTCTTTCAGAAGAATGAATTTCGTGGCGATGATGTACTTTTTGAAATGTCGTCAATGCGATTTCCTGTATATGCAGTGTTTTATTTAGGCAAGAAAAAAAACATGGAAGTTTTTGGTGGATTTTTTGGAACATGGCATCATAAAATACACACTCAAGGTGCATATCTGGTCAATCAATTGCCTTTACATTCTATTTATTCTATTTCAGGAAAAGCAAAAAATTTAGGCATAACGACAGGAATTGGTCATTCATTTATGCTTTCAAAAAATCTGAAATTAAACCTTTCAGGAAAGTTTTCCAGCAGCTTCAACAATATGAAGATGAGATACCCCGTTCAAAGAGTTAAAAACGTTTACATTCATCTTGATGAAAAAATAAACTACACCATCAATTATATTGATTTTGTGATCGGTTTTGGTTTCTGACCTTTTCAAATTTGGTTTTTTGGCACACTTAATGCAACGGATTCCTATTCAAAAGTCATCTATTCAAGTGTGAATGTTCAAATTAAAATCAAAAAACTGAATTATGAAATCCCTGAAATTTTTCTCCCTTGCTTTATTGCTGTCGATCGGATTCTTTTCGTGCAAAAAAAGTGAGCCTGCTACCGAACAAAATCCAAAAGTAATCACACTCAGCCAGAAAGATAAAGAAGTAATCGCTAACAGCAATGATTTTGGGATTAGCCTCTTTGCCAAAACCGCTCAAACCGAAACAGGCAATCTGATGCTTTCTCCACTTAGTGCAAGCGCAGCACTTACCATGCTGCTCAATGGTTGTAATAACGAAACGCATGCGCAAATAAAAAACATGCTTGGTTACGCTCCTCAGCTTACAAATGGAGAAATCAATCAGGCTTATCGTAATTTGATTTCTCAACTGTTAGATGCTGATGAAAAGGTTCAGCTGAGTATTGCAAATGCCATTTTTTACAGATTGGGATTTCAGGTCAAGCCGGCATTTTTGAATACAATGGCAACAGATTTTGAATCGCAGGTAAGTGGTTTAGACTTTTCTGCACCTTCTGCCCTCACTACGATTAATAAATGGGCAAGCGACAATACCAATGGTAAAATCCCAAAAGTGATTGATGAAATTTCTTCCGAAACCGTCATGTTTTTGATGAATGCACTCTATTTCAAAGGTGAATGGACACAACAGTTTGACGCAGCTAACACTTCCCTCCGACCGTTCAATCTTGAAGACGGAAGCACAATTCAAGTGCCTACCATGAATGAAGAAAAAGTAGGTGCTTTAAAATATAATGGTTCAGACTATATTGCACTTGAAATGCCTTACGGCCGTAAAAACTTTTCGATGGTTCTGATCTTGCCAAACAATAATCTCAGTGATTTTTATCAGAGTTTTGGTGTCAATACCTGGAATGAAATCACAAGCACCTTTGATCAGATGACCAGCTGGAATGAAACAATGGTACAATTGCCAAAATTCAAATTTGATTATGAAAAGAAACTTAATGATCAATTGATTGAAATGGGCATGGTTGATGCATTTAGTCCACAATCAGCAGATTTAAGTGGCATTTCAGATGCAGATATTTTCGTAAGTTTTGTCAAACAAAATACTTTTGTCGAAGTAAACGAAGAAGGCACAGAGGCTGCCGCTGTCACGACAATTGGTATCGATCTGACTAGTGCAGGACCATCTTTTGTCGTCGATAAACCTTTCATTTTTGCTATCAGAGAACGCACAACAAACACGCTTTTGTTTATTGGAGGCGTCACCAATCCGGCTGAATAGTTTGTCAAACCAATAAAATATTTCATTAAAAATCCTTCTTTCAGACGTTGAAAGAAGGATTTTTTATAGGTTGAATCTACTTTTCTGAATATTATTCAGCGGCTAAACCACATAACTGATATAAAACCCTGGCTCCTACGTTGCCATCCCATTGATCGTCGCCAGGCGCTACTTCGCAGAGGTCAAATCCCACAATTTCTTTTCCGGAAGCTTTTAAGCGGTTCAGAAGATAAATACACTCTTCAAACTGCAAACCGCCAGGGACTGGTGTTCCGGTATTAGGACAAAGCACTGGATCTAAACCATCTATATCAATTGATACGTAAACTTTGTCAGGCAGTTCCGCAATAATTTCATCAGAAATGCTTTTCCAATTTTCACCTTCAAACATCCGTTTTCGCATATCTCTGTCAAAGAAAACTTTGATGCGTTCGGGGTTTGCCTTCACCATTTCGGCTTCCTCCTCACAATAATCACGGATACCAACCTGAACCAGTTTTTCGAGTGACTCAAACTGCAAAGCATTGTAAAATATGGAGGCGTGGGAATATTTGAAACCTTCGTAGGCGTTTCTGAGATCGAGGTGTGCATCTACCTGCAAGACGCCGTACTTCACTTTATCCGACAAATACAAATGGTAACCCAAAGGAATGCTGTGATCACCACCCAAAAGACCGACTATTTTACCCTGTTCTTTCCAGTATGCAATTCTGTTTGAAAGCCAATATCTTATGTCCTCGTTTGCCTTACGAATACTATCATAGACCTCGCGGTATCTGGGTTTATTCATATCCATAACCCCGTTTTCAATTGCCTCGATAAGTGTTTTGGCATCTTTTCGAAGTCCGGCATGAACGGTCTTGAAATGGCGCGGAAATTCATCCATCCATATCCCTTTTTTCCACAGTTCGGGGTAATCGTGATGATGAAGGTCCATTTGCATAGAGGCTTCCTTTACAGCTTCCGGCCCGCTGAAAGTCCCAGAACCATAACTTACAGTAAGCTCCCAATTGACGGGAATAATAATTATCTGAGCATCTTCCTCTGTAAAAGGAAGTCCATAAATACCTGCATCCTGCGTGGCTGCATCATTCGGATTAAAACCTTCAAGCATCATTTTCATTTTGTGTTTGGTTTGCAAAGTTGAGAAAAAAAGCCGGAGAATGACTACTTTTGCCAAAAATACCCCCGGGCAAATTATGGATTTATTTTCTTCATTGTACTCATTTGAAATATGCAGCCTTTCAAGCGGAAGCAGCGGCAATTGTTACTATATCGGACATGCTGAGGGGGGAATTCTCGTTGATGTTGGAATCAGTGCCAAGAGAATAATTAAGTCATTGAAAGAAATTGGTAAAAGTCTGGAATCTGTTAAGGCTGTGCTGATTACACACTCACATATTGACCACATCAGGGCGGTTGAAGCTTTTACACGAACCTTCAGGAAACCAGTTTATGCCACTGCCGGCACATGGCAAGGTATCAAAAACAACCGTTTCACTATGCAGGCTTTGGAAAGCATGCATGTTTCAATCATTCCTGACGATGTTTTTACTGCAGGTGGTTTTAGTATTACAGCTTTTCCGGTTTCGCATGATGCAAATGGAGCTGTGGGATTTCACATACAAAACAGCCATAAAAGTCTTGCCATTGCAACAGATCTCGGAATAATTGATGAAAGAGCAGAGCATTTCCTGAAACGGGCAAATATCCTTATGCTTGAATCCAATTATGATGAAGAAATGCTTGAAAACGGTCCTTACCCCGAAAGACTCAGACAGCGAATCAGAAGCAGTCTTGGACATTTAAGCAACAATCAATGTGCAGATTTTTTAGTAACTTCATGGCGGAATGATCTTTCTCATGTGTTCTTGGTTCATCTCAGCGAGCATAATAATAGCCCGGAAAAAACGATGGAAACCATTCATGCAGCATTCGCAAAAAATGAAGTTTCTTTTTCAGAAAGCACTACTATACAGCCATTTGAACGAGAAAAGCGGTCTCCCCTATTCAGAATCGCTTAGTTTTCTCAGATGAAACTATTATTTAGATTTGTTATAAATTGAATACAATTCTTCCTTTTTAGACATTTAATTGATGAAGGAAGCAAATTAATATTTTACTTTTGTTTCGTAATTTTACGAAATACGAAACATAATGCAGGAAACACTCGATTATACACAAGAACAAATCAAACTTGCCCGTATTGCCAAAGCGATGAGTCATCCTGTTCGGTTGATGATTCTCGAATTGCTTTCACAGCAAAGTTGCTGCTATAGTGGCGATCTTGCTGAAGATCTGCCCATTGCACGTTCAACTTTATCGCAACATTTGAAAGAATTGAAAGATGCCGGACTTATACAGGGCGAATTGCTTCCTCCAAAAATAAAATATTGTCTGAACAAAGAGAACTGGGATTTAGCGCAGGTTCTTTTTGCAAAACTTTTTCAAGAAAAAAATATAAAACAGTGTAATTCTTAAATCTTTAAATAAATGTCAAAAGAGATCAAAATTCTTGGCACAGGATGCCCAAAATGTAAACAGCTTGAGGAAGCTGTTCGTAAAACTGTCGCTGAATCAGGCATTGATGCCACCATAAGCAAGGTTGAAGACATTGTTGATATTATGGGGTATGGCATCATGCGGACGCCAGGACTTGTAATAAATGGTAAAGTTGTGATGAGCGGAAGACTGCCTTCAGCAACGGAGTTAAAGGATATGGTAAATAGTTAGTTTTAAATATTTTAAAAACAATGAAAATGATGAAAACAATTATTTTAATGTCAATTTTGTTGACAGTTGGTGTGTTTCAGGCAGAAATGGTTCAAGCGCAGAATGCAGCTAAAAAACCAGTTTTGGACATTTACTACACCCATAGCACAAATCGCTGCGCAGGATGCAATGCTATTGAAAAGGAGACAGTTGCAACGCTGAACAAAGATTTTAAAAGTCAGCTGGAAAGCGGAGAAATTGCCTTACACATTATCAACATCGATCTCAAAGAGAATAAAAGTTTGGTAAATGAATTCGAGATTTGGGGGTCAAGTCTTTTTATCGTAAAAAACGGTGACAAGAAGAACACCATCGACCTCACGAAAGAAGGCTTTGCCACGGCGAGAACCAAACCCGAAACTTTTCAAACCACCCTGGTCAATGCTGTGAATAAGGCTCTTAAGTAGATTTTCATGTTATAATTCCTTTATCAGGAATTCGATTTCAACAAAAATATAAAAGATGGATTTTTTACAAAACATCCTTGATGCAACTTCTTTGCCTTTTCTTACAGCCCTGATTTTAGGCCTGATGACTGCAATCAGTCCATGCCCGATGGCAACAAACATCACAGCAATTGCCTTTATCAGCAAAGATGTGGTGAACAAAAGAAAGGTCTTTTTAAATGGCGTCATATACACATTAGGGCGAGCAATCAGCTATACAGTTATAGGAATCATTTTATTTTTCGGTGCTAATACCTTTCATATTGCAGGCTTTTTTCAGAAGTGGGGAGAAAAACTACTCGGACCTCTTTTGGTTATTATCGGAATTTTAATGCTCGATATAATTCGCATAAACTTTCCGGGCCTTGGTAAACTTGGCGAAAAAATGGAAAACAATTCAAAAAGAGGCTTTTGGCAGGTATTGTTGCTGGGAATGGTGTTTGCACTCGCTTTTTGTCCATATAGCGGCCTGTTATATTTCGGGATGTTGATTCCAATCACAATTTCAAGTCCTGCCGGGCTATACCTTCCAATTGTATTTGCAGTTGCGACTGGTTTGCCAGTAATTATCCTGGCATGGATGCTTGCATACACAGTTTCGGAAGTTGGTGGGTTTTACAACAAACTCAAAATATTCGAGAAATGGTTTCGTAAAGTCGTTGCGATTGTATTTATTGCAGTAGGACTTTATTATATCACAATTTTCTTTATCAATTAGATTAACCAATCATGGAATACAAAAAAGAATTCAAAATATTGCTTTGGATTATTGTTATTTTCCTTTTTGCTTTTTTCCTTCCACTAGACAGTGAAAGGTTTACAACAGCAATATGGGCGACACTTGACCTAACAAAATGGTATGCACAGGAACATGTCATTTTATGTTTATTACCAGCTTTTTTCATCGCCGGTGTCATTTCTGTTTTTGTCAGTCAGGGTGCTGTGATGAAATATTTTGGTGCAAAAGCAAAGAAATGGGTTGCATATACAGTTGCCTCTGTTTCAGGAACAATACTTGCAGTGTGCAGTTGCACAATTTTACCTTTGTTTTCAAGCATTCACAAGCGCGGCGCCGGATTAGGCCCTGCCATCGCGTTTTTGTATTCCGGACCTGCCATTAATATTCTTGCAATCATTCTTACAGCGCGAATTCTTGGGTTTGAGATGGGTGTTGCAAGAGTAATTGGAGCCGTTGTTTTTGCCGTTGTTATTGGTTCAGCCATGGCAATTATTTACCGGAAAGAAGAAAAAGCAAAACGAGCAGAGCAATTGAACTTTCCGGAAATTCCGGAAAAACGTCCTATGTGGAAAACTTCGTTTCACTTTTTTACCCTCGTTCTGATTTTGGTTTTTGCCAATTGGGGCAGACCTTCTGAAGGGATAACTGAAGGCGCATGGTATTGGATATGGTTTTACAAATGGTATATCACCGGATTTTTTGGGCTTTTACTTGTCTATTCACTCATTTTTATTTTAGAGATTAAATGGTGGCATGTTGGTTTGGTCGCCGTTGCAACAGCGGCATCAGGTTTTCTTGTTGCTTCACCATTGGTTCCGATGGTTATTGGTATCGCTGGTTTAAGCATCATTACGCTTTTGGATAAAAATGATCCGGATAATCCTGAATGGACACGCTCTGCCTGGGATTTCACAAAGCAGATCATGCCACTATTGGCTATTGGTGTTGTTACTGCCGGTTTTCTGCTTGGATCAACACATGATGACACGGCCATAGCGGGTATAATTCCGAACGAATGGATAACAGCTTTGGTTGGTGGAAATTCTGTGTTTTCAAACCTTTTCGCTTCCATTGTCGGAGCCTTCATGTATTTTGCCACCCTCACCGAAGTCCCTATTTTACAGGGATTAATCTCAGCTGGCATGGGAAAAGGCCCTGCATTGGCACTTTTATTGGCCGGACCTTCGCTTTCCCTGCCCAATCTTCTTGTAATAAGAGGTGTAATGGGAACCCAGAAAACCTTAGTATATCTTATTCTTGTAGTTGTTATGGCTACTATAAGTGGGTTAATTTATGGTGCCTTTTTTGGATAAAACCTTTTTAAAATGATCGATTTACTGCTTCAACAAAGTTTCGAAAGTCAGGGATTGCGTTTTATAACACCAAGAAAAGCCTGGCCATTGTTGGAAAAAGGTGCATTGCTCGTTGATCTGCGCCCTGACTATGAAGGTGCAGGCAAGTTACCCGATGTTCAGGAATTGCTTTTGCTGCCCTACACTGAAATTGAAGAAAACTGGCAGGAAATCCCCCGTGATGAGGCTGTAATTTTAGCTGATGCTGTAGGAATAAGAAGTAAAGAGGTGTTAAAACTTTTACTTTCAAGAGGTTATACAAATGTTGTTTCCTTAGCCGGAGGTTTTGTTGACTGGGAGAGAGATGGATTCCCAATCATTATTGATTTGAGTGAACGTCTTACAGGAAGTTGCATGTGTCAGCTCAGGCCAAGAAACAGGAAGAAAAGCAAGATTTAATAGTTTCAAGTTTAACAGAATGAAGCAAATATTATTTCTTTCGCTTGTCGTTTTCATGCTCTTCTCATGTAAAAAATCAGAGGTGCCAAAAAAAATATCCAATGAAATAGAGATTATAAGTCTTGATGCAAGCTTCAGAACTATTAAAGCCTGGGATACGACAAGCATAACTGTGATTGCCAAAGGCGAAAATCTGTCATACTTCTGGGAAGCCAATCATGGCGATATTAAAGGCAATGGATCACAGATTAAATATGCAGCCGGAAATTGTTGCGTTGGTCTAAACACGATTACTTGCAGGGTTTTTAACGAAACCGGATTTGTTGAAGACACTATACAAATACGCGTGAAACATTACCTTGACAACTGATGAAGATGAGGATTTTTTACTTTCTGTTGTTTCTTGCATGCTTCTTTAGTCAAGAAATAGAAATAAAAGCTCAATGTTGTGCTGCCGGTAATCCATTAAATATTTCGCCAGATTTTCAGAGAAGCAATAGAAATGATCTTAAAATATCCCTGCTTTTTCGCAACAGTATTTCCGACACATACTACAACGAAAATGAAGTAATCGATATAAATTATGTGGACAATTCAGGTTTCAACTATCTGGAATTAGGTGCAGAATATGGCCTGATTGATTGGCTGAGTCTTCGAATTGAAACAGGATATTATTTATCAAAATTTGAAACCTATAAAAATCCTGATTTCGAAAAAAAGAATGCATATGGGCTAGCTGACCTTAATATTGCAGCAAGGTTTGACCTTTATAAAAAACCATCCCGAAAGTTGCAGATAAGTGGAATCGCAGGCATTAAATTACCTGTTGGTGTTTTCGACCTTGTTGTTGACAACATTAAACTTCCTGTTCAGTTGCAGCCTTCTTCAGGAAGTTTCAGATATCATGGTGGCATTCAAATTAATAAAGCATATTTACAGAATAAAATCAATGTTTTTCTTGGCAGTAGTGTAGAGTTTTCTCAACGGATTCAATCTAAAAACTTTGACTATAAATATGGAACTGTGTATATGATTGCCCTGGGATCAGGCTATAAGTTAAATTCGAAATTGAATTTTCTAATGCAGGGAAGAGTTGAAATTCGCAAGAAATCACAACGTGAAAACAATCAGATTGTCGAAGCTTCGGGAGGAACAATAGTTATGGCTGTTCCTCAAATCAGTTATCAGGCCTTTGAGGACTGGAATTTAAGTCTAGCTTTTTCAACTCCTATTTATCGCAAATACAATAGTATACAACTTGGAAACAAACACTCTTTCTCGTTTATATTAACCAGAAATAATGTAAAAATCCAAAGAAAAACAACTTAGTTTTTTCTGTTAGAACTTTAGTTTGTTGACTTTAAAGCATAGATCAAAATAACAAACAAGGAGTCAAAATTAATTTTTGAATAAAATACAATTTCGGCTAATTATTTTTCACCTTCAGGTTCATTAAATTGTGGCAGATTGATTCCCTTTTTGGTTTCTTCAAAACCAGATTTCAGATGTATATCCCGCTGAGGGAACGGGATTTCAATATTATTTTCTTTGAATTTCTTGAAGATGGAATAATACAACTGACTTTTAAGCACCTTTGGCATATCGCTATATTCAGCGGTCCAGACACGAAGCATAAAATTTAAGCTGCTGTCGCCAAATGAATCAAAAAGCACATCTGGCTTAGGTTTTTGCAAAACTCCAGTGTTTGAATCGGCCACCTCAATTAAAAGTTTGCGAATAATTTCAGGGTCTTCTTTGTAAGAAACACCAACTGGAAAATTTAGTCTTATATCGCGATTTGTATGGCTCCAATTGATGACTCTGTTGTTTACAAGGTCAGAATTTGGTACAATCACAGCAATATTATCATTGGTTATAACAGTTGTGGCTCTAGCTGAAATACTCATAATATTTCCAGCAAGGTCATCCAATTCAATCCTGTCACCTACTTTTACAGGCCGCTCAAACAAAATAATTACGCCACTGATAAAATTATTGGTGACATTTTGCAGACCAAATCCAATACCAATACCAAGGGCACCAATTAACAAACCTATTGCACTAAGATCTATTCCGGTGGTTTGAAATATTACAACCAAGCCTATGATAACCAGAAAATAACTCAAGATGGTTGCGATAGACTGGCTTACTCCAATATCCATATTGTAGCGTGGAAAAACTCTTTTTATGAGAAGTCTCTTAATTTTGGAAGTAATATAGAAGAGGAGAAACAGTGAAATTAAAAGTGAAATCAGCGTTTTTGTGGTAAAAGGTGACTCTCCCAGTTCAAACAGCTCGAAATTCCAATACGTTTTAAGTTTTTCAAGAAGTTCCTCATAATTACTCATATACCGTTCATTATTATATTATTAACATTGCAAAAAACGTTCTGAAACGTAAAAATTTATGCGTAAAGGTAGATAAATATTATCATGATAACAATCAAAAGGCTTAAGGAAAAAGCGTGATCATTGGAATCAAAAATTTATGGTTTAGTAGAAAAGTCAGCGCTTTTCATGCAGTGAGTTTCGAAAAAGTATTGACTCAAAGAATATAGCTCTACTGCAAAAAAAAAAAAAAAAAATTCAAATTAATTTCTGAATTGCTTGCTGATTCAGATTAATGTCGTACGTTTGCGGCATTAGAATTTTTTCGCAATGAATAAATCAGAACAATTCGATGATAATCTTCAGGAACTAGCCCGTTTCGCAAAAGTAATTTCACATCCTGCGCGCCTGGCTATATTAAAGTTTTTGGCCGAAACAAAAAGTTGCATTTCAGGAGATATTTCCGATTTTCTTCCTTTAAGCAGAACAACAGTATCTCAGCATTTGAGAGAATTAAGAAATTTTGGTTTGATTCATGGAGAGATTGATGGATTAAAAATAAATTACTGTTTATGCAACTCCAATATTGAAAAATACATTCAGTTTTTTGAATCATTTTTTGAACCAATAAAAACAAGTTCAATCAAATGTGATTCTACAATTTGTAATGAAGACGAAAGTATTTTCAATGTAAAATCCTAAAATAGAATAATTTAACTAAACAAACTTTACATACCTGAATTAAATATTTATGAAAAATGCCCTTTTAATATCTGCAGCAATATTATTATTCATTGCAATTTCTTGCTCCTCCGAACAAAGAGATTCAAGTCAAAAACAAAATAACTTTCAGAAAATAAATAACCAAAGTGCTGCTTCTCAGGAGGGCAGTGTTGCAACAAAAGTTTTAGAAGAACAAACCAGTGAAAACTCAGTGGATGAACCAATTAACATTCCTCCTCCAAGTCTTAACACAGGTTTTGCTGCACCGGCAACAGGAGCTGCACCAGCTTTAAACCCTCCGCACGGTCAACCAGGTCACATTTGCGAAATTCCAGTTGGCAGTCCATTGCCAAAAGCACCTACCAATGCTCCAAAGGTAAATACTACCAACAACAACAATGTAAACACTTCGGCACCAGCTGCTGTTGAAGAAGCAGTGGTATTAAACCCGCCTCATGGTCAGCCAGGCCACATTTGTGAAATTCCAGTCGGAAGCCCTCTTCCTAAAGGGTCAGCAACTCCAAAAGTGACAAATACTAACAACAGCACAACCACTGCACCGGTTGTTGCAGCACCAAAACTGAATCCACCGCATGGCCAGCCAGGTCATCGCTGTGAAATTCCCGTTGGTAGCCCGTTATAAAGATTAATCGCCAAAAAATATACCGTCACATGAAAATTTTAATTCTTTGTACCGGTAATAGCTGCCGTAGTCAGATGGCTCATGGCTTTTTGCAGTCTTTTGATGAAAATCTTGAAGTTTTTTCTGCAGGTACAGAAGCTTCAGGCATGTTGAATCAAAAAGCTGTAGCTGTAATGAAAGAAATAGGAATGGATATCAGCCACCACACTTCTGATATGGTTGATTTGTATCTTGACAAAGAGTGGGATTACGTAATTACAGTCTGTGGAGGGGCAAATGAAAACTGTCCGGCATTTCTTGGAAAAGTGAAACAGCGATTGCACATTGGCTTTGATGATCCGTCCCATGCTGTTGGAAGTGATGAATTTATTTGGAGTGAATTTCGTCGGGTACGTGATGAAATCAAGGAAGGCTTTTATACGTTTTATACCGAATTCATCAAATCATAATTTGTTATGGCGACTAAGTCTAAAAAACACATCGGTTTTTTTGAGAAATTTCTTACTATTTGGGTTGCTCTTGGTATTGCTGCCGGCATTGTTTTAGGACATTTTGCAGGTGACAGCATCGAATTTATCAGCAGTCTGGAAATAGCAAAAGTTAACATCCCTGTAGCGATTCTTATTTGGCTCATGATCTATCCGATGATGCTTCAGATTGATTTTAGCAGCATCAGGCAAGTTTCAAAGAAGCCACGCGGAGTTGTCTGGACAATTGCTATAAACTGGCTTATCAAACCTTTTACGATGGCTTTTTTTGCCTGGATTTTCTTTACGAAGATCTATGGAGCATGGATTGACCCCGCAATGGCTGGCGAATACATCGCTGGTGCCATAATTCTTGGCGCCGCTCCTTGTACAGCCATGGTTTTTGTTTGGTCGTACCTCTCTGATGGCGACCCAAACTACACACTGGTTCAGGTTTCTGTCAACGACCTCATCATTCTTGTTGCTTTTATTCCGATTGTTGGGCTTCTTCTGGGCATAACAGATGTAGTTATCCCTTACGATACACTTGTCGCAAGCGTGCTTATTTTTGTGGTTGTGCCATTGGTAGCCGGCGTTCTGACACAAAGGATTTTGCGCAAATCAATGGGTGTTGAATGGTTTACAAATGTTTTCCTTCCTAAACTAAAACCTCTCAGCATTATAGCTCTTTTGGTTACATTGGTGCTTTTGTTTGCTTTTCAAGGACAAAACATCACCAACAATCCGTTGATTATCCTTTTGGCAGCAGTGCCTCTGGTAATACAAACTTATTTTATTTTTTTTCTGGCATGGTATGGTGGAAAAAAACTCAATCTATCCTATCCTGTTTGTGCTCCATCAGCAATGATTGGTGCAAGCAACTTTTTTGAACTAGCTGTAGCTGTTGCTATCGCACTTTTTGGCCTTCAGTCGCCAGCTGCTTTGGTAACTGTGGTTGGCGTGCTCGTTGAAGTTCCGGTGATGCTCTCATTAGTCGCTTTTGCCAACAGAAACAAGTATTAAAAAGGCGAAATGCTTTACAAAATAGAACTCCCAATGGCATTACTGCCTTCGGGAGTTCTTTTGAAAAAAAACAATGTTTACCTTTGCAACAAAAATAGCCAAGATGCCAGACCCAAGAAAGAAAAAGAAATTCATCAATCTTCCTACCTATACAGGAGGCAAAAAAGCCTTTTCCACTTTTCTTCAGCAAAATATAAAATATCCTCCCAAAGCCATTGAAGCCGGTGTTGAAGGCAGCGTTTTGGTTGAATTTGAAATTGATGACAACGGAATAGTTCATAATCCACGCGTACTAAAAGGCATTGGCAGTGGTTGTGATGAAGAAGCAATCAGGGTTGTAAGTCTCCTGCGTTATGAGAAAGTTAAAAATCAAGGTCTTAGAGTAAAATCTACTACAAAAACGAATATTCATTTCAAACTTCCTACCCAATTAACATACAACATAACCGTTACAAGCAGTAAGAAAGAACCGGTGCCTCCACAACCTCCTGAAAAAACTGAAACTACCTACGGTTATACCATTACTTTTTAAGTAAATAATTTCTTATACTTTTCTGCAACTTTAAAGAAGTTTTGTTGTTATTGAGTTGATAATAATTAAGTTTACTAACTTTGATGTGAAAAGTTAACAAACACCTTTTGATGGTATTGCGAACGATTTCTTTATATCTATTTCTTGTTATTTTTTCCGAAATAGCAAGCGCACAATTTATTGGCTACAGGATTGATAACCAGAATCAAAAAGCTTCCTTTCGTTTTGAGTTGATTAACAACTTAATCATTGTGCCTGTGATCGTAAACGACTCTGTACCAATGTGTTTTATTCTGGATACTGGCGTAAGAACAACCTTGCTCACAAACGAAAATCTGGATAAACTGGAAGTTGCTTACAGTCGCCCGGTGGTAATAAGTGGTTTGGGTACAGCAAAAGAAATAAAAGCGTATTTAGCCAGTAATGTCACCTTGCACCTTCCCGGAATCACAGGTAAGGGCCAAACTTTAATCGTTTTGGGCGAAGATTACTTAAATCTGCAAAATCATTTAGGAGTTGAAGTTCATGGTGTTTTAGGCTACGATTTCTTCAACCATTTTATTGTACAGATTAATTACGATAGTAAACAAATCAATGTCTATAACCCTGGACATTTTAAAAAGGGAAAAAAGTATACTTCATTTGATCTCGTTATTGAAAATGGGAGACCCTATATTGATGCTAATTTTATTCAGTTGAATGGGGTTAAAAATGCAGGTCGTTTTCTTATTGACTCTGGTGCAAGCCACAGTTTATTGCTTGAAACTGATAAAGACAGTACTTTGGCAATTCCTGAAAAAACAATAAACACGATTGTTGGCTGGGGTTTAGGTGGCGAAATTGAGGGCGAATTAGGACGGCTTAAAAGTTTTAATTTAGGGGATTTTGAATTTAAAAATGTAATGGCATCATTTGTTTCCGGCTTGCAATCGCCAAAATTAATCAGTGGTGAAGCAAGAATAGGCTCAATAGGTGGTGAGTTAATCAGCAGGTTTACTACTGTATATGATTATAGAAATTCAAAATTATACATTAGAAAAAACAATCAGTTTAAACGGGGCTTCGAATACAATTTAAGTGGAATTGATCTTACTGCTTCAGGCAAAGACTTTAAAACATTCACCGTTGTGCATATCACAGAAGATTCGCCAGCTGCAGAAGTGGGAGTGATGAGAGGTGACATAATAATCGGAGTCAATGCAAAAGGTGCGGGATGGCTCACGCTAGACGAAATAAATGCATTATTCAGATCTCAGATCGGAACGCAGATAAATCTTATCGTTCTAAGAGACAACAGTTTTCAAAGTTTCAGATTTCGTTTGAGAAGAATTATCTGAATTAAAGTATCTGAAGCTCTGTCCTGCGGTTTAGTCTTCTCCCCTCTTCTGTTTCATTGCTGGAAATTGGTATTAAAGAGCCATAACCTTTTGTTTCAATTCGCGATTTTTCTATTCCTTGTTTCACCAAAAACGATAGCACAGATTCCGCCCTTTCCTTGGAAAGCTGCAAATTGAATTTTTCGCTTCCTGTGTTGTCAGTATGTCCACTCAACTCAATTCTTATGTTGGAATTATCCTTTAAAAACTTAGCCAGCACCATTAATTCATTGTTCGATTCAGGTTTCAAAACTGATTTATTCAGGTCAAAATATATATTATTTAAAACAATTTTGCTGTTCTTTTTGATACTTTGAAGCCTTACTTCAATTAAAAAAGGTTTGTCCGAAGAAGTTGAATCCAATATAAAACTTTCAGAATGAAACAGATAACCTTCCTTCTTAATATACAACCCATAATTATTTCCCCGGATAAGTGCTGCAATCATGCTGCCTTCCTTTTTCGATGTAGTGCCTGATAAAGTTGTTTCAGCTGTTTGAAGCAACTTAAGTTCATATTCTGCAACAAGCGGCATACTTGTTTCAGCGTCTAAAACGATTGCTTTTACAAATGAAACAGGATTGGGTTTTAGTGCTTCGGGCAATGAAAATGTATAAATATCGTAGCCTCCAAAACCACTTTCACTTTTAGCTGAAAGATAAGCCTGATTGCCAGAAGCATCAACAATAAGATTGATTTCATTGGTAAGGGAATTGATGGGAACTCCCATATTAACGGGTTTTGACCAACGGTCTGCTTCATCTTTTCGACTCAGAAAAATATCGCTGCCGCCAAGACCCAGATGACCATCAGAGGAGAAATAGAGCGTTTTTCCATCAGGATGAATATAGGGCGCCATTTCATTTCCACTTGTATTTAGCTGATCTCCAAGGTTTATCGGTTTGCTCCAATTTCCATCTTCAAGCAAAATAGATTTGTACAAATCAGAGCCGCCAAAGCCACCAGAACGATTGCTCACAAAATAGAGCTCTTTACCATCGGCTGAAACAGACGGCTGAGAATCCCAAGCTGAAGAATTTAGATTTTTTCCAAGATTTTTAGGAAGTGTCCATTCATCTGAAATCAATTTTGACATGTAAATATCGCAACTTCCTAGTCCGCTTGACCAGCCGCAGCCAGCAAAATACAATGCGTTGCCGTCAGGCGAAAATGCCAATGCCCCCATATTACCAATAGATTTCCATGCAAGTTCGTATGGTTGCGCTGACGTCCAAGTCTCCTCAGTTATTGAGCTGATAAAAAAACCTTCCTCAAAAGAGGTATTATCAGCATTTGGATCAGATTGAAACTTTCTCGTAAATAACAACAGCTGACCATCAAGCCGGATAGAATTCACAAATTCATCATCAGCAGTATTGATGTTTGGCCCAAGATTATTCAGCGTAATATGATGTGGATTTTTGATGGCATTTGTAGCAAATTCGGCTCTTTCAAGCTTCTTTTTCAATTGGTTGCGCAATTCAGGTCTTATATTTTCAGCTTTAAGTGCTGAAGAAAAATTTGCGACTGCTTCATCGTAAAAGCCTTCGTCATAAAGAAGACCTCCAAGTATTCCATATGCCGGTGGAAAAAAGGTTGGATCAATAACAATGGCTTTTTTGAACGCTGCAATCGCTTCAGTCGGTTTTCCAACTTCCATGTATAAATCACCAAGCAACAACCAGGCTTCAATAAAATTTTGATCCGCTTTCAAGGCCTCATTCAAACGATTTTCAGCAAGTGCAGTCTTATTTTCAATAAATGCTTTCTCAGCCTTTGTGTATGCGGCGATTGCTTTTTTCGAAACTGAGGTAAAAACATAACTATCCCTTTGCGCGGAAGCACTAAAGGATAAGACAGCAACAAAGAATAAACTCAGTAATGCTATGGAATATGCATGTACTTGTGACTTTGAAGACTCATTCTCCAACGTGGATTTTTCATTACAAATTCTGTAAGCCATGGCATTATTTTTTCCGAAACACTCCATTCGGGCTGTAAATATAGTAAACATTCTTCGTTAACGAAGCGTGCGTTTTGTTCGGCCCATTCAAGGTCAGCTTCGCTCTGAATTACCATTTTGAGCTCGTGAGCTCGCTTATGAATGCCTGGTCTTGGAGGGGAAAATTTCTTTGGCGAAAGACAAATCCAATCCCATTCGCCACTCAGATTGTGCGCGCCGGAGGTTTCTACCATGGTCTTAATGCCCAGGCTTTTTAGTTTTTTGGTGAAATAATCCAAAGGATAAATTGAGGGTTCGCCGCCTGTCACAACGACTGTTTTTGCAGGAAAAACGGCTGCCCTTTCTGCAATTTCATCAGCACTTACAGGCGGAAAATGAGTTGCATCCCATGATGGTTTTGTATCACACCAATGACAACCTACATCACAGCCACCAATACGGATAAAATATGCAGCAGTTCCCATATTGGCACCTTCTCCCTGTATTGTGTAGAATTCCTCCATCAGTGGAAGTTTTCGGCCGTTTTCTAATAAATCGATCTTTTGTTTCATGGTTGAATGAAGGTGGTACTGAAATGTCTCCGCTTTGTAAATAATGTCACATGATAAACACCCGCTTTAAGGTTGCTTGTGTTAATCTCAATATATTCACTCCCTTCACTTTTTCTGAAGGAAAAAGCTTCTGTATAAATCACTTTTCCGGAAGTATCAGAAATATCAAGCCGGACAATTTCTTTCATTGATTTACTATGCTTTACACGCAGTAAATTGTTTTGAACAGGATTGTCTGCAAGTATCAATTTTCGCGCTTGTGATTCATTTTGTTCTCCGATATTACTTAAATGATCTGTCCATTGTGCAGAAGATATACTGAAAACCCTGGCGCTGAAGGTCTGACTTCTTTCGGCTGAAATGTACGCGTTTCTGCCATTTAAATATGTTATGCCTTCCACTTGCGTTGTAATAAGATTTATCAGATCAATTCTTCGCTTATTTCCTGAAAAGAAATCATGATCTTCAAAGTCAAAAAGGAGCCACAAAAAGGGTAAATATGTATTATTTGTGTAGCCTGTGAGTATTATTTCGTTTAGATCTTCATTGTAATCGGCGCCTGTTATGAGTCCTTTGGTATCGAATGTTTCGATTAAATCCGCAATGTGGGTTCCCTGACTTTTAGGCAAACTATAAAGCTTGGTTTTGCTGTCTCCCCTGTTTTTGCTAAAAAGGAAAAGGTTATTTCCTGCCGCAATCATCGCCTCACAGTCAAAATTATGACTTTTTGATTTTTCAAAAGACAGCTGATCAGGATAGGAAAACGAGAGTTTTTCTGCAATGACCGAAGTGTTTCCGGCCAATGGAATATCTTCTTTTGCAACTTTGTATATAGTCAAATCTTTACGGACACCTGCATTGTTTCCAAAATCTCCAATGTAGATGTAGGTATCATCCATTGTAATATCTTCCCAATCAATATTCGATGCATTAGAAATACTTATTTGCTGAACAACCTGTGCTGTGGCTGTATCAATTGCAAATAATACTGCTGAACCACCACTGTCATTGAAAGTCCAAAGCCTGTTATTCATAAAAAATAATCCAGAGGTCTCTCTAACAGCTACAGGAAGTTCGAACGCAAACGGAGGATCGTAAACGGTGACAGGATATAAACAAGAACCATCATTTTGTGCAGCTTGCGGATTGAAGTTAACCGATTGAGGGTCAGTGCAACCTGAGATTTGAGCATTGCTAAAATATGGCAACAAAAACAATAAAAGAAGCAATAAACTACTTTTAAAGGAAAAACTATAATTTACATTGTTTAAAACTGTCATGCTGAGTTAATATGTACTGGGCTTCAATGAATATTATCTATTTATTGGTAGATTTTCTTTTTTGAGGATTGTAAAGTATTGTGAAGCAATGAAACGATTGTCATAGGGCCAACGCCACCGGGAACGGGAGTAATTGCGCTTGCAACTTTTGAAACCCCTTCAAAATCGACATCACCAACCAATTTGTAACCTTTCAACACCTCAGCATCATCGATCCGGTGAATGCCAACATCAACCACCACTGCACCAAGCTTGACCATATCAGCTTTGACAAACTCCGGCTGACCTATTGCGGCAATCAACACATCGGCCTGCTTTGTAAATGAGGCAATATCTTTTGTGCGGCTATGACAAAGGGTAACAGTAGCATTTCCATAGTCACTTTTTCGTGAAAGCAAAATACTGAGCGGTGTACCAACAATGTTAGAACGGCCAATTACAACACAATGTTTGCCATCCATATTGATGCCACTTCTCTTTAAAAGCTCTACAATTCCAAAAGGAGTTGCAGGCAAATAAGAAGGCATTCCAATCTGCATCCGGCCAATATTTTTCGGATGAAAGCCATCAACATCCTTTGCAGGATCAATCCGTTCAATCACTTTATTTGGATCAATATGTTCAGGCAAAGGAAGCTGGACAATAAATCCATCTATTTCATCATCATTGTTGACAAAATCAATCATATCGAGCAATTCCTGTTCGCTTGTTGACGCAGGCAAACGATAAGTAGTGGAGGTAATTCCAACGGCATGACAAGCTTTTTCCTTGGATGCCACATATGTTTCACTGGCCGGATCGTTTCCAACCAATATTGCAGCAAGATGAGGTGCTTTCACATCTGCATCAATCATTGCAGCTACTTCAAGTGCAATTTCCTTTTTAATTTTTTCAGCAATGGCTTTACCATCAATAATTTTAGCTGACATAGACTTAGCTTGGTTTAATTTCGACGCATCTGCTGCATCATTTGCATCATCTTTCGATTGCCGCCTGTGGTCATCATGCGCATCATTTTTGAAGTTTCTTCAAACTGTTTTATCAGGCGATTTACTTCAACAATACTGTTTCCGCTACCTTCAGCGATGCGCTTGCGCCGGCTTCCGTTAAGCAGTTTAGGATTTTCGCGTTCAGCAGGCGTCATTGAATAAATAATTGCTTCAATACCTTTAAAAGCATCATCTTCTATTTCTGTATCTTTCAATGCTTTGCCCATTCCAGGAATCATACTGGCTAATTCCTTGATATTACCCATCTTTTTTATTTGCTGAATCTGTTTCAGAAAATCATTGAAATTAAACTCATTTTTGGCAAGTTTACGTTTGAGGTTTTTCGCTTCAGTTTCGTCGTATTGTTCCTGCGCACGCTCCACAAGGGAAACGATGTCACCCATCCCTAAAATTCTATCCGCCATACGTTTTGGATAGAAAACATCAAGAGCATCCATCTTCTCGCCGATACCAACAAATTTGATTGGTTTATCAACAACAGATCTGATCGTTAAGGCAGCACCACCTCTGGTATCTCCATCAAGTTTTGTGAGTACAACCCCATTAAAATCCAGTTTGTCATTGAATGCTTTGGCAGTGTTTACAGCATCTTGTCCTGTCATTGAATCAACTACAAACAAGATCTCCTGTGGGTTAACCTCCTTTTTGATGGCATATATTTCATTCATCATGAGCTCATCAATGGCAAGTCGGCCTGCAGTATCAATAATCACAACATTGCGACCCTTATCCTTTGCATATTGAATAGCATTTCGTGCAATGGAGACGGGTAATTTACTGTTTTCATCAGAATAAACTTCTACATCAATTTGCTCACCGAGCACTTTCAACTGATTGATAGCAGCGGGTCTGTAAACGTCGCAGGCAACCAACAGCGGATGCTTTCCCTTTTTCTTTTTGAGATAATTGGCAAGCTTGGCTGAGAAGGTCGTTTTTCCTGAACCTTGCAAACCGGCAATGAGGATAATGGCCGGATTTCCTTTAATTTGAATTTCTTCCGATTCACCACCCATCAGCTCAGTCAGTTCGTCGTGCATGACCTTCACCATCAGCTGACCGGGCGAAACAGAAGTTAGTATTTTCTGTCCGATTGCCTTTTCTTTTACCTTGCCGGTAAAATCTTTGGCAATTTTAAAACTTACGTCGGCATCGATCAATGCTTTGCGTACTTCCTTCAATGTTTCAGCCACATTGATTTCGGTGATATATCCCTGACCTTTCAGGATTTTGAACGATCGTTCGAGTTTTTCGCTTAAACCTTCAAACATAGTAATTCAATTTCGTTTTGAGGGTGCAAAAATAGGAAAAAAACAGCTGCCAATTCAGTTCTGCCAATGAAAGTAAGCAGCAGATTTCGCAAAGAATACCTGAATGTAGGTATTTGTATATGTCAATTAAAATATTTTCTTTGCAATGCACAAAATTGTATTGGATGAAATCACTGGCAGAACTGAAAGAAGGAGAAAAAGGAATCATTCTAAAAGTTAAAGGGCGTGGAGCTTTTCGTAAACGGATTATCGAGATGGGGTTTGTTCCAGGCAAGCAGGTCATTGTTGTTAAACATGCTCCACTGCACGATCCAATTGAATATAATGTGATGGGCTATGAGGTTTCATTGCGGAAAAATGAGGCCTCCCTGATTGAAATTTTATCTGATGACGATTTAAATCTCAATTTAGGCACCCAATTCTATGGTGTTCAACTACTCGAACAGGCTTTGAATCTCAAACCGGTTCATAAAAGCAAAACGATTTCGGTGGCATTGGTTGGAAATCCAAACTCAGGAAAAACCAGCATTTTCAATTTTGCATCCAATTCCCGGGAACGTGTTGCAAATTATGGTGGTGTCACGGTCGAGGCCAAAACAGCACTTTTGAAGCATGGTGATTACTCTTTCAAACTTACCGACCTACCTGGAACCTACAGCATAACCAGTTATACACCTGAAGAAATATTTGTCCGTAATTTTATTTTCAACGAGATACCTGATGTGGTTCTCAATGTGGTAGATGCTTCAAATCTGGAACGCAACCTCTATTTGACCACACAGCTCATTGATATGGACATCAAAGTTGTCATCGCTTTGAATATGTTTGATGAGTTTGAAGAAAAAGGAGACACTTTTGATTACGACAATCTTGGCCGGATGATTGGAATACCTGTTATTCCAACGGTTGGTTCAAAAGGGAAAGGAATTGATCAGCTCTTTGAACGGATCATAAGCGTATATGAAGATGAAGATCCAGATACACGACATATCCATGTTAATTATGGGCCAGATATTGAAAATTCGATTCAAAAGATTCAAACTTTGCTCAATACAGCTGGTAATGAACCTATTATAAATGTAATCTCACCGCGTTATTTATCCATAAAGCTGCTTGAAGGAGACAAAGAGGAGCTAAACCGTATCGATAAATGTGTCAATTATAAAAAGATTGCAAAAACTGTAAGGGAAGAAACAGTTAAAATTGAATCAATTCATAAAGACGAAATTGAATCAATCATAACAGATTCCAAGTATGGATTTATTGAAGGTGCATTGAAAGAAACCTATCAGGAAGCCATCAAAGAAAAGAAAAATAAGAGCCGAAAAATTGATAGTATCCTCACGAATAAATATTCAAGCTATCCAATATTTATGCTGGTAATGTGGGTCATTTTTCAGGCAACATTTATCTTGGGAGACTATCCTATGCAATGGATAGAACAGTTAATGGGTTTTCTGGCAAGAACATTTGAGCAAATCATGCCTGAAGGGATATTGCGTGACCTTGTTGTTGACGGAATAATTGGTGGTGTTGGTGGAGTCATAGTGTTTCTGCCAAATATTTTAATTTTATTTTTCTTTTTAAGTTTACTCGAAACAACCGGCTATATGGCAAGGGTAGCCTTTATTGTTGACAAGGTGATGCATCGTGTTGGCTTGCATGGCAGGTCATTTATTCCCTTGTTAATGGGATTTGGATGTAATGTTCCTGCTGTAATGGCAACGCGTACAATCGAAAACAAAAATGACCGACTTGTCACAATGATGATAATTCCGTTTATGTCGTGCAGTGCCAGATATCCTGTCTACATTCTTATTATCAGTGCATTTTTTACTGCCTACAGAGGCACTTTGTTGTTTCTCATATATTTGACAGGCATTTTATTTGCTGCGCTGCTGGCCTATGTTTTCAAAAAAGTTTTATTCAAATCTGAGGAAATGCCTTTTGTGATGGAGCTGCCACCCTACAGAATGCCAACAACAAAAGCTATCTTCAGACAAACATGGTTTAAAGGAGCGCAATATTTAAAAAAGATGGGTACTTTTATTTTGGTTGCTTCAATAATCATTTGGGCACTTGGATATTTTCCCCAAGGCAGCCATATTGATCAAAAATTCGATTCAGAAATTGAATTTCAAACACAGCAATTTGAGCTAAAAATGGTTTCAAATGGACTTAATGAGCATAATAAAAATTCACACTTTCACGAAGATTTTCAGAATACAATCAACAGACTTGAACTCCAAAGGATGAGTTCAAAACAAGAATATTCTTTCCTTGGAAGAATTGGACATTTCATCGAGCCTGCCATAAGACCACTTGGTTTTGACTGGAAAATGGGTATCAGTCTTCTTGCTGGTTCTGCAGCAAAAGAAATCATAATTTCAACAATGGGTGTGATTTATCAAACAGGCCCAGATAGTGAGCCCGGAGAAAGTCTGGGTAACAAACTTAAAGATCAACGCTATGAATCAGGCTCAAAAGCCGGAAAACCAGTAATGACGCCTTTGGTAGCTTTAAGCTTTATGATTTTCATCTTAATATATTTTCCTTGCGTTGCAGTCTTTGCTGCTATCAAAAAGGAATCCGGGCAATGGCGCTGGCCATTATTCACCTCCGTTTATACAACAGTTCTTGCCTGGCTCGCCGCTTTTGCCGTGTTTCAGATAGGCAGTATGTTTGGTTTCTGATTTTAAATTAATCAATTTGTTTTTTACCGAACATTTTTTTACTTTTACACTTAAATTAACCCTGTAATGTTAATTGGTTTTTAATTGATTTTTTAAATTAAAAACCCATGAAGAACACAAACAATATGTAAAATATTCAACATGAATGTTATAGATAAAACATCATTTCTTGATACATTTCAGTATTTTGACAAGAACATTGTCTTGGAAATTATTGATATATTCATCAATGAGTACCCACAAAGGATGATGAATTTGAAAAGTGCTATCGAAAAGAAGGATTTTAATGCTCTAAAATTTGATGCCCATAGCATGAAAGGAGTTATCTCAAATTTTATGGCTGCAAAGCCACAACAATTTGCTAAAGAACTAGAATACAAAGGACTTGAGAAGGATGATAGTAATCTGGATGAGATTTTTTCAAATTTGCAGCAAGCTTCAGAGGAACTTCTCGAGGACTTAAAAGAGTTGCGTTCATTATTTGAAGAATAGAATTTTTTATCGATTTTGATGAAAAGGATTAAGAAGACAATTAATCTTCTAGTTTATTATAATCCAGTTTCTTTCCAGTTTTCAAATCCACCGTCAAGATTTATTGCTGATTTCCATCCATTGTTATTTAGCCATGCCGTTAGGCGCATGCTTCTTATACCATGAGCACACATTATGATCAAATACTTATCTGAAGAAAGCGAATTGATATGATCCAAGAATGAAGACATTGGACATTGAATGTAACCCTTCGCAATCTTTGGAGCCCCATCAAGGTATTCTTCAACCTCTCTGATATCATAAATTATAGCTTCCGAAGATGCTGCAAGTTCTATAGCATCTTGATAATGAATATTTTTAACACCTTCAAGATGAAAATCCTGGAATTTTGGAACTGAATAAAATATATCATTCATTAGAATGCGACCAAAGTAATAGTTATTCTTCAAAAGTAATAATATTTACGCCTACCTCCCTCCAAACCAAAAAACCCCATCCAGATTTGGACGGGGTTTTTGTTATGATTTGGCGACGACCTACTTTCCCACATTTCACTGCAGTATCATCGGCGCTGACAGGCTTAACTTCTCTGTTCGGAATGGGAAGAGGTGGACACTG
>JAUXMV010000042.1 GCA_030683155.1 Bacteroidales bacterium | reverse complement strand
GCATTAGATGATGACCATGGTTATGTTGACAACCTCATTTATGTAACCAAAGTTACTCCGGTTATTATCAGTGTAAATGAAACTATTAACCCTGTTAACAGCATTTCTGCTGCATATCCTAACCCAGCTTCTGATAAGATTAACTTCACTGTGAATCTAAGTCAGGCATCAAAGAATGTTGAAGTTAGTGTTCATAATATCGCCGGACAGCTTGTTTCAATCGAAACAAGATCACTCGGTACTGGTGTGAATACTGTAAGCATCGATGCATCTAACCTGAGAAGCGGACTCTATTTCTGCACAATTTCTGTTAACGGTTACAAAGAAACCAAAAAAGTTATCGTTCAGTAATAAACCGAATCCTACTTAATTATATAGAAGAGGCTGTCCCAAAGCAGGACAGCCTCTTTTTTGTAAATATTTTACGGATATGAATCACTTTGTACGATTCAATACCTATGCACTGCCTTGTCTTTGACTACTTCGCTTAAAAAATAGTGACAGACCATTCAAACCTCCTTATTATCAATTTTTTACCAAAAGTTTATGTTCGTTCTGAAATCAGTATGCAGCCTCACATAAATTTTCGACTTACCATTTTTACAGAATTTTATTCCTCTGTTTTGCATTTCAAAAAAGAATCTATATCTTCGTCTCGTTTTGGAGGTATAAATTATTCTAAACTAAAATTAAATATTATGAGACAAATTTTATTCTTATTTATTGCATTTGCATTTACTGCGACCACTTTCGCACAAAATGGATATGTAAAGATTAAACACCCTAAAGCCAATGAGTCGGTAAAGGCTGTTAAAGTTGACCATAATGATCCAATGGTGGAGCCTTTAGATTTCACTCCCAGCACAAGTATCGTAAATGCTGTAACCAGAAAAAGCACCAACGGACTGGAAGAAGCAGTTGTTATGATTACTCAGTATGATCTTCAGACAAATGCTTCTTTGGGTAACAGGCTGTATGTATGGCCTGACGGCAGTGTTGCCGCTACTGCTTCTTGGGGTGTTGCCAATGCGCCTTCATTTCCTGACCGTGGAAGCGGATACAATTATTTTAATGGAAATACCTGGAATCCAATGCCCACAACACGCGTAGAATCTGTTCGCTCAGGATGGCCAAGCATAACAGCCTTGGGTACAGGAGGTGAGGCTATGGTTTCTCATGGTGGAACTCCTTCCGGTGTTAACTTGTACACTAGGGCTATAAAAGGATCAGGAGCCTGGACAGAGAACGGACAAATTCCCAATCCGTCTGGAGGATATCAGACTTGGCCAAGAGTAGCTTCTTCCGGGGAGAATAACAGCGTAATTCATACTTTTGCTATTTACCGGATTACCGGGAATACTACCTACAGAGAACCACATTACAATCGGTCTTTTGATGGCGGACAAACCTGGGATGGATGGGCAGTCGCTCCTGAAGTCGATCTTGCATTTTATGGAACTTCAATTGCTGCCGATGACTATGTTATTGCTACAAATGGAGATAATGTTGCCATCTTATTTGCCAGCGCCTGGTATGATTTGTTTTTCATCAAATCTACTGATAATGGAGACACCTGGGAAAAAACTGTCATCTGGGAGCATCCTTATCCAATGTTTGACTGGGAAACGACACTCACAACAGACACACTATGGGCACCTGACAATTCAGCGAATATTGCCATAGACAACGATGGTATGGTGCATGTTGTGTGGGGTACAACGCGTGTAAGACATGAAGCCCCCGGAACAACCTATAACTATTTTCCTGTAACAGATGGTATCGGTTACTGGAATGAAACGATGGGACAAATCCCTACGAATCCTGATAATCCGCATAAAACAATGAAACCTGAATATCTTGACGGACTCAATATGGGTATGGTTGTTGGCTGGATGCCAGATATCAATGGTGACGGACAGGTTACTTATGCAGGCGACTATCTGTCATACAGGTCATTGGGTATTTCTACCCAACCAACAATTGCCATCGATGAAAACGGAAGTATCATGATTGCCTATTCAACATGGGACGAAACCAGAGTTTCTGAAGGTAAAAACTTAAGAAGTGTATTTGCTTCCTATAAAGATGGCTTCTTCGGAACATGGTATCTGGCCCATGAGAATTTAACAACAGGTATCTTCCACGAAGAAGGTGAAGCTTATTCAGTTGTTGCTGCACAAAGAGGATACAATGGTGCATTCCATGTTATGTATTCTGAAGATGGAACAATTGGTCTTGCATTAGATGATGACCACGGTTATGTTGACAATCTCATTTATGTAACCAAAGTTACTCCGGTTATTATCAGTGTAAATGAAACTATTAACCCTGTTAACAGTATTTCTGCCGCTTATCCAAACCCGGCTGCTGATAAGATTAACTTCACTGTGAATCTAAGTCAGGCATCAAAGAATGTTGAAGTCAGTGTTCATAACATCGCAGGTCAGCTTGTTTCAAACGAAACAAGATCACTCGGTACTGGTGTGAATACTGTAAGCATCGATGCATCTAACCTGAGAAGCGGACTTTATTTCTGCACAATCTCTGTTAATGGTTACAAAGAAACCAAAAAAGTTATCGTTCAGTAATAAACTGTGTCCTACTTAAATATTTATAAGAGGCTGTACTGAATTGGGATAGCCTCTTTTTTTATATTTTATTGATAAAAAGCACTTTGCACGATTCAACCCCTTTGGGCTTGCTGAATTGAATATGATTATTTTAACCCCGAATTGCATTCGGGGCAATTCATATTCAACCCTTTCAGGGTTGTCATTTGTCAAAAGTCCACGCTGGGCTATGTCTGTGACTACATCGCTTAAAAATTGATAGACAGACGAGTAGAACCTATTTTATTATCAAAAGCTAATAGCCGCTCTGAGATCAGCACGAAGTCATACCTGATTTTTTGGCTAACCCTTTTTAAGGAGTTTTTGTCGTCTTGTTTACATTTCAAAAAAGAATATATATCTTCGTCTCGTTTTGGAGGTTAAAATTTTTTCTTAAACTAAAATTTAATATTATGAGACAAATTTTATTCTTTTTTATTGCATTTGCATTTACTGCGTCAACTTTTGCGCAAAATGGATATGTAAAGATTAAACACCTAAAAGCCAATGAGTCGGTAATGACTACAAAAGTTAACCGTATTGACCCAAAGATTGAGCCGTTAGATTTCACGCCAAACACTAGCATCATGAATGCTGTAACCAGAAAAAATGCCAATGGTATCGAAGAAGCTGTTGTAATGATTACACAGTATGACCTTCAGACAAATTCTGCTTTAGGTAACCGTATCTATGCATGGTCTGATGGCAGTGTTGCTGCTACAGCTACATGGGGCGTTGCAAGCGCACCTTCATTCCCTGACCGTGGAACAGGTTATGCATTTAACAATGGAACTTCATGGAGCCCAATGCCAACAGCACGTATAGAATCTGTTCGTTCAGGTTGGCCAAGCATTACTGCCTTGGGTACAGAAGGTGAAGCTTTAGTTTCTCATGATTTTCCATCAGGTGTCAATTTGTATACAAGGGCCACAAAAGGAACCGGCAGCTGGATTGCTAAAGGACAGATTACAAATCCTCCGGGCAGAAACATCTCATGGCCAAGACTGGCTTCTTCAGGTGAAAATAACAGTGTACTTCATGCTGTTGGTGCTTGGCAGAATTCGGCAAATACTATCGAAAATGAGGTATTTTATAATCGCTCATTTGATGGTGGAACAACCTGGGATGGTTGGGCTTTCCCTCCTGAAGTAGATTTGGCTTTTTATACCAACTCCATTTCAGCAGATGATTATGTGATAGCCACCAATGGTGACAATGTTGCTGTTTTATTCGTCAGCGCATGGTATGATTTGTTTTTCATCAAATCAACTGACAATGGC
>JAUXMV010000037.1 GCA_030683155.1 Bacteroidales bacterium | reverse complement strand
TTCTTCTATCGCTAATGCATTGTCATTCTGAACGTAACATAGTGAAGTGAAGAATCTCATAACTTCATCGAAAAGTTTATCAGACATCAATGATTATCAATCTCTTACGCTTGATTCTAAGTACAATTTCAATAACTATTCCAAGCAACAATAAAAGTACGATCACTGCCAAAATCCACTTGATACTTGTACACAAAGAACCGGCTGATGCTGAAAAGTTTAATATTTCCGGAAAGTCAGAAAGCATCTGTAGTGTGTTAAAATTTTCCAGATAGTCAAAAAACGCAATTCCAAATGGAAGAAATTTTATGTTCTTTTTGATTTTTCTTTGAACAGATATACCCAAGGCAAGGTCAAAAAGCAAATAAAGAAATATGCTGTAAACCAAAGGGTAAATCATATCAACAACAGCTGTCTGAAAAGTATAAATCTGACGGCCTACCTCGCCTAATTGATTAAAAAGAAGTATGATTTCATCATGCGTATATGAGAATCTTATATCGAGAATTCTTAGGTTTTCAACTTCAAACACATTATTAAAAGATGGAAACAAAACCAAATTAAAACTGAGCAAAATCAAAAACAGCAGCAAAATCTGAAAAATTTTACTTCTCATAATACAAAAAATACTTATTTAGTTAAGACATAAACACTTTATATAAAGGTATTTACATCCCTTCTTATTTTCTAAACCTTACTTTTCAACAAGAATTTTCTTGCGGAAAATATTTTTGTTGTCAGAAACTTCAAGGATGTAAACACCTGAAGTCAGATAACTTGCATCAATATTAACTGTAGTCAAATATTTGTTGTTTTCGTAAACAATTTTTCCAAGGGCATCAAAAAGTCTCACCTTAACTAGTGCGTTTTCTTGGGAAACAACATAAAAGCGGCCATTGTTTGGGTTTGGGGCAACGGTGATATCTTGCATGACGCTGTTTTCTCCAAGATCGATCACGGTAGTTGTTCCGGGGAAAGTTATCTTGTCAATCCATGCACAATCGCTTCCACTTGCAACGCTGCCGTCCTTTGAATAGCTCCAGCGTAAGTTGTGCGAACCTTCATTCAATGGAAAACTTACTTCAAGCCACGCTTGCTCGCCAGACCATTGTGCAGCCATATTATTGTCGATAAAGAAACTCAGATAATCGTAATTACTTTCAGATGAAACCTTTCGTGCAAATTTTACTACATCGTTGCTCATTACAATCAGGCTCAACCATAGATCAGACTGTTGATTGTTTCCAATAGCACCTGATTTGGCACAATAGTTTCCTTCAAAAGCTTGCTGATTGCTGACAGTCCAGTTGGAATTTCCGGCATGATGCCATTCATAGGCACTGAAATTGCCTGTTTCAAAATCTTCAATACGTAATCCGACAGGCAAAAAGAAGGGCTTGTTTGCTGAATGACTTACGGCATCAAGGGTAAATAAAAATTCAGCCACAGTGCCATACGGAGTATCAGGATTAACAGTCACATCATAAACAACATTTCTGGTTTCATTTGGCAAAAGCTGCCCGATAAGCTGTCCTGCGTTTGAAACTGTAATCCATGATGAATAATTCAATAATTCTGCCAGCGCGTCCATCGAAGGACTGTGGCCGGTATTTTTTGCTTCAATTACAAACTGTACAATTTCTCCGGGATCAAGCATTCCGTTGCCATTGCCGGTAGCTATATCATTTATTGTCAGACCTCCAACTTCCAGCAGTGGCGCATTGACAGGAATACTGAAATTACTGTTCCAGATCAGGTTTCCATCTGTAGATTGCAAAGAAAAAAGAACCATGTGCTGATCGGGAATAATATCTGAAATTTCGAAAACAAAAGCATCACTGATACTACCAACAGCACCTGCCGGCAATTCTGGTATCGTGCTTGTTCCATCTGTTATCGTGACAAAACTATCGGTAGATGTCAGTGTAAGATTTACATTGCTTGCCAAAGCCATTCCAACATTTTTGATCTGCATATTCAAGACAATTGTTTCGCTGTAATCTGCCATGCCGTTGCTTGTTGGATTGCCTGAGTCGTCTAAAACATGATTTTCGTAAATTACATAAGGTCCTGCGCCCGGAATAAACATCAAATCATAGTTTTGAGGAAGAATATTATATCCGGCAACCTGCAAAGTAGCTGCACCGGGCGCTGCAACAGGCGGGTCAAATTCAAGTGTTGCAATTCCGCTTTGATTGGTTGTTCCGACCGCTATGATGTCAATATCTTTTAAAATGCTTACCCTAAAGCCTTCTGCTCCATTTCCGCCGGCAGTTACACTAACATCTACGGAAGGAATTCCAAGGAATATTTCACTTTGGTAATTCACTTGCGCCTGCATCGGCTCATTTGTCCAGACACTCAAGGCGGGATCACCTAAAATATTCAGATCGTAGAAATTCCATCTCAAAGCACCTTCCTCCCACTGTCCGGGAGCGGTGACCCAGGGCGCTGTCATGGTTTTTCCTTCAACCATTGCTTGCCCAAGCTGTGAGATACGTTCATGAAACATCGCATCGGTCATTTCGCGATGAAGGTGTGCTGCGGGACCTTCAGTCTGTCCTTCGTTGAACCATCCATAGCGTGAGTTTCCAATCACAGCCACAGCAAAATTCTGTATTGTCACCATCTTCTCCAGAATGCAGTCGCTATAATCAAAAGCGCCGCAGTCGCAGCCGTGGGTTTGCAAAAGTGAGTAGTTTCGGGTTATGCCGTTCACCTGTGAAAAGTTGGCATTGGTGATGTCGGAGTTGGTCAATTTGGCAACATAGGTCTGACTTGCATGTCCAACATGATGCACAAACTGCTTCCCTTGGTTGATGGCATTCATCAGGTCATTTTTCGACCAGTTAAAATCCTCCTCATACAACCTTTGAAAAGTATAACTTTCAGGAATTCCAATAGTTGTATAACCATTGTCGCTGCGCTGCCCGATAAGCAATTCAAGATAATCACTGCCCCATGTTTCGGGAGCAGAATAAAGATGTTCGCCAACAAGTAAAGGTTTTGTAAATTCTCCCAAAACAGGCTGATTCTGGTAATTGATTGATTTATTGATCATATTGGCCAGCTCAGCAGCTGTATTGAATGGCATCCTGCCTACAGCAATGTCGGGCAGCAGGTCGTCTTCACCTGGCTCTCCCCAGCGGTTATTGCCATTGTCGTTCCATGTTCCATCAAGACCTGAATAATACAAATCAGCCGGAATACCAGTATCTGAATAGCCTGTACCTGATTGAACGTAGCAGTAGAAACCACGGTGAGGAACCAATTCAACATCTCCGCCAAGCAAAACAGTTTCGATGCCATGGTTTTGATATTCCTGAATGATATAATTGCGCATCCTTTCCTGAAGGTCGATGCCAGGCATATTTGCCAAAATAAACTCCGTTGTTACAACGTTTGAACGAACACCTCGTGACTTATACATCTGAATGAGATTGCTAAAATTATTGGCAAAAGTCATCGGTGTAATGATTAGAAGCTCGTAATCATCAGCACTTTTTGTTTTACCATTGTAGCGGCTCAGCATCTCTGAATTTTGAGCAAGACGCATGACCCTTGACTGAATTTTTTCGTCGGAGCGAAGCATTGATTGCTTTGTGGCAGGATCAGGCTCAGTGGTTATGGTAACAGATACTTCACTAAAAAAACTTATTTCACCAGTAAGTGGAAAGTATTCTACTGGGGTAAAAGAAGAAAATGCAAAGCTGTGTCCGTTCATGAATTGGGTTGTCAATGAACCAATCGGTGAATTGGGATAGGCTTTTTCAGAATTATAGACTGCGTCATTTTTTATGAAAACTGATGGTCTGCTTTCCGAAATTGGTCTTGAAGGCTGCGCTGGAATAATTGAAAATACTCCATCAAGCTTAATTTCTCCTTTGCGCTGAATTTCAATTGAAACAGCCCTTTCGCCAGGAGGAAGCAACAAACTTATGGCATGATATGGAAGCAGCGGTTCACCGGCGCGGTTGGTAAGCATTGTGTTGCTGAAATTGATCACATCGTAGGCACCGCTGCGTGTCAAAACTGGTTGACTAAAGTGGTAACTGTGAGTGATTTCGCCTGCAATTGACAACATGGTTTGAAAAACAATCAAACAAACAAAGAGTAATCTTTTCATGAAAATGTAATTTTTTGAAGGCGACTGCAGGGGCTTTGACTTTCCGCAATGAGCGGCATTTGGAGCCGGCGCAAGATTCAGGTGTCGATGCGAGTGCCTTGGTTTAACAGGTCAAAATTACTATAATACCCTATTAAAGCTGAAAGAAATGCTAATTTGGAATGAGTATAAACAACATACTCCAACACGTATCAAAATAGTTTAATGGAGCGCACAATGGAGAAGACTTTACGCGAAATCGGTGATTGTTATGCCGGTAAGCGTTAAATCTTAAAAAAAATCAATGGAACAGGATTGTTAACTATTCTGCATCCACATAACGCCATTCAAAGCGTTGCTTGTCGTAATACAAGCGCCCATCGGGCCATTCAACAAGGCTTGTATCAGAAAGGATGCTATTCACTTCTCCCTTTTCAACAAGCAGGTTCATGAGAATTTTGCCGCTTTTCTTTATGGTCTCAATACTTCCTGGAGGCGTATTGACCAATTCCTGAAAGTCATTGATTTTATTGTTTTCATCGAGTCTGAATTTCCCAAGCACTCCTCTTTTATTCTTTTCCTGGTCAAGGCTTCGGGCCGGTCTTATCATATAGAAATTATAGCTGCTGTCGGCCATCAAAACAATCTCTGCAAGTTCAAAATCCTTCATCATTTCAATGTAATAGCTTCGAAACTCAGGACTAAAGCGTGTTTCAAATGTTGAGTGGGTATGTTTTCTGCCTACATAAGTGATGATATCCACTAAAAGACTGTCTTTAACATCTGCACTGAATTCAGCATTTATATAAGCTGTTTGTTCACTCAAATCTGTATTCACTTTTTCTCTCTTTTGAACGCATGATGTTAGTATCAAAAAGAGCATTATTAATTGGAGCAAATATTTTTTCATAAGGCTTTTATTAAAAAAAGGAAAGCCGGCATGCCGGCTTTCCAGTGAAGATATTTGAGATACTAATAGTACTTAACAATGTGGCAGTTCCATTCAGCCCATCCTTGTGTCCAGTCGTTTGTACCAAAGGCTCCGGCAAAAGGAACTTGTTGAAAGAATGCACCTGCTTTTGGTGTGTTATCCCAACGGGCAGCAGTAAGTAGCATCGAACCAGCAAGTGGAAGCGGATTGATTACATCATCATCAAAAAGCGATGGGTTGATACCCGCATCCTGCCATTTAGGCATCAATGTATTGTTGAAGGCAGCAGTATTGAAATGAGCTTCATAGGCTTCCTGTCCACCAGGGAAGTTTGCATGTGATCTGAGTGCAACTCCTCTTGGGTTGTTTGGATGCTGTGCACCGTTGGCCGGAGCTGTTACGAATATTGTTCCTGCAGAACCATATCCGTTGCCACCCCAATGTTCAACACCAGAAAGGATGACATTGCGAATCTGCAGATCATTGTTAAGAAAAGCCTGACCTGAACCGGCACGGTCATCATCAATATACAATCCCCATGTATAGCCTGTCATGAATGAATTGTAAATAGAAATACGTGAGTTGCGGCGTAGTTGTGCTGCATGCTGATACTGAAGACTGATAGGCGTTTCGCGTGTTGCCTTTGGTCCAATAATCGTTATGTTTGAAAATACTGCAGATGTAAATGGCTGGGCGTTACTTCCTGAACCATTGTTGTCAACTTCAAAACCATTTGATCCGGATTGGTCGGCAAGGTTTTCTCCGCGTACACCTAATCCAAACTGCACATGACCTGAAAAACCAAGATCCACATCGAAGTCGTCATCAAGATTACGGTAGGCAATAAGATTTTTAGCATTTACAGTTCCGCCAAACCATTCAAAAGCATCATCAAGTCCGTAAGAAGCCATTACATTTTCGATAATTGTTCCTCTTCCTACACTACCCATTGTAAGTGAGTTTACTTCTTCATTAGGATTGATTGGCACGCCTGCGTACTCTATACGTACGTAGCGAATGATTCCGGAATTGTCATTATCATCGCTTCCACCATGAAATCCACCGTATCCGCCTTCAAGTTCTGTTGGCTGACCTGTTGCTTCTGTTATGTTATTTTTCGCACGTCCACAAACTACTAAACCACCCCAGTCACCAGGATTTCTGAGTCCTGGTGCTTTTTCTGAGGTCATTACGATTGGTTTTTCGGCTGTTCCGTCCGCGATAATTTTACCCCCCATTTGAACGATAAGTGTTCCTTTTGAATCTCTGTTACCAATAACAAGTGTTCCAGGCTGAATAGTTAGAACGCCACCATCCTGAACGCGTACAAATCCATTCAAACGCCAGATTTTATCGGCAGTCCAGGTAACATTTCCGGTTATATTACCCGACACCTGAACTACTTCAAGCACTAACTCTGTTACAGTAACAGCAAAGGTTTTGGTTGTTGAAACACGGTCGAGATTATCCAAAGCCTGAAATGTAAAATTCACAACTGTTCCCGGACTGGTCTCAGCGATGGTATATTTAAACTCATAATTTGCTGTTGTTTCTCCATTATAATTTTCTGTTTTAAAAGGAACCCCATTTTTAAGGATTACCAATTGTTTTAAGCCCTCAGGAGCGTTAATAGTGAGATTACTTTTAACCTCGACACCTGTCAGGTTGCTGGCTGCATCGGCACTAAGTGTGATACTTGGAGGGTTTCCAACTGGCTTTTCTTCTTCGTCTTTCTTACAGCTAACCAACGCTACTGCAAGAAAAAGTACTAATACAAAACTAAGTTTTGAAATTGATAAAAATTGATTTTTCTTCGTTTCCATTTTACTATTTTTTATGTTAATGAATTTGAGGCAAAATTAGTTTCCCTAAATACACTGCCGGTTAAGGAATTGTTAAGTATAATAAGTTGATTGATAAGTTTTTATTAAGATAATGTTAAGTCAAATATATTCATTTATAAGATTAGGGTGTAAACTATGTAACTGTTTATGAGCAGTTTCCTGTTTGATAAACATAAAGTATTTTAAGAACAACAGACCTTCGATTTACCACTTAAGCTGCTATTGCCACATACACGCTCATGGCATTTCGTTGTTGGTTACTTGAATGAAGCACGCTGAAAATTCATTTTTCAAAGATTTTCAAAACGCAGTTCTATCAAAAAAGCTATTGTTTATTCTCATTCTTCAGACAGCGAACAGAAAAACCATATTGCTTTCCAGCGTAGTTATGTATATGCGCAATGCTGTCATTATTAATAAGCATCATATACCAGGCATTGCCATCCCAGGCATTACCAACAGGCTTATCTTCTGAGCTCCAAAAATAGCTGAACATGCCCATCCCTCCAAACGTGCCGTCAGGGTTTCTGCGCCCTCCCGGAATCGCTGAAAAATTTGATACATTGGATGAGGTGGTGTCTGGACCGGTTAATGGGTCATCCCATAAGGACAGTTCACGGTTTCTCAATTTGGCTCCGGCTATGCTATCTCCTCCCAAGAAATGTGTTAATTCCTTCCATTCATCATATGTTGGCAAATGCCAGTCTGGAGGGCATGAATTCAATGCAGCTTGCCAGTTATACAACACTCCATAGTTGGAGTAATGTTCATTGGCTTTTGCGTCAACAATATCGGTAGAATAACCGTTATAGGTTTCTTTTCCAAAATAAAAATAAACGTAATGAAATGGGAGCGAATTGATTCCAACAATCGGATGAGACACATCGGGCAAATACCTCAGATTTTCAGCCATCCAAAACTGATTTCCAATTTTTATAGTTTTATAAATATTTCCATCGCGAGGGTCAGAAAAAGAATTAAAAGTAATATTTTGATTATCTTCCTTATCCTCATCTTTTTTGCAACCGCTTGCAAAAACCAAGAATACTCCTATTAATAACAGAAACAGAAGGTTAGCAAAAAAGCGTTTATTGTTTCTATCAATAAGTTTTACTTGAAATTCCATTTCAGTTATTTATCGATTTTTATGCTGGTTTCATACTGATAAGAGCTTTTTTACAATGAATGCCAATATCCTAAAAGTTGTATGAAAAACCGATAGAGTAGCTTCGTGGGTCAAGATATCGTTGTATTTGCTGATCGCCTTCCCTGTCAAAAACACCATCCTGATTGCCATCCTGAAGCAATAAAACACCTTTATTAAGGATATTGCTTACACCCATTTTGAGTTCAAAATGCTTTCCGAAATTTTTTGTGATAGTCAGATCAAGCAAATTGCGGGGCATCTCATAAATATCAGGATAATCATCAAAACCGACGATATAAATTCTTTTGCCGATGACATTGTAAAGCAGATTAACATAGATCGAACGAATAGGATCGTGAAAATAGATACCTGCGTTGATAATATAAGGTGATTGTCCATACATACTTCGGCTTTTTATTGACTGACCAAGCCCAGCATTTCCCAATTCAACACTGCTGCGGATAAGTGCGGCATTAAAAAGCAGATTCAGCCTGTCGGTAAAACCTGAATTGAGCATGCCCTTCAATGATTTCCTGAATTCAGCCTCTACACCGATGCTCGTTGCTGATGCGGCATTGGCAAAAGTGAAGGTTTTTATACCGCCTGAACCACCACCTGGAACAAATGAGGTTTCGATGGGATTATTGAACCGCTTGTAGAAAAACCCGAAGTTGATAATTTCATTTCCGGAGGGATAGTATTCCCAACGCAGATCAAAATTATGAATGGTTGCATTTCGGATAGAATCGCTGCCCTTTTTCACCAGATTGAAATTGAAATCGTAGAAGCCAAATGGTGCAAGCTCTCTGAATTCAGGCCGGTTGAGGGTTTTGCCATAAGCTGCTCTAATGAGCATGTTTTCACCAAAACTGTAGCTGATATTCACAGAAGGAAGCACATCAAAGCCAGATAAATCAACATCAACGGCCTCGTTTGTGAGCGTAAAACTGTTAAGCGTTTGTCTGTTGTTTTCCAAACGGATTCCACCACTGAAATTCAGTCTTTGGGTCAAAGGCACAAACAAAGAAACGTATCCTGCCATATTTGCATTTGCCGCGCTATATGAATCACTAGGATTCGACTGCTCATCAATTGCAATTCCGGTTGTTGGGTTGATGTTGTTTGGATGAAAAAGGGAATCGACAGACACATCCAGTAATCCGGAGTCAAAACCTAAAAGGCTCGCCCTGATGTATCCCAGATTGCGCGAGGTGAAAACACGATCTTTCATCTCAACGAAAACACCTGAATTGATTACTGGTTTTAAGCCTGCAATTGTTCCTGGCTTGTATGAGTAATTGAAAGAAAAAGTGTAATTATTCTCTTGCATTTGTGAGTAAAAGCGGCCTAAGAAATAGGAAGCAGCAGCACCAAAAGGAACATAGAGCGTACTTTGTTTGGTCACACTGTCGTAATCGGATCGGAATCTGCGGTAATCGGGCTCGTCGCGATAAGAATAGCCATAACCCAAAACCCAATCAAAACTGTTCTTATCATTCATTTGATGATTGCCTGTTAGTTGGCCGGCATAGATTCCACGAAAAATTTCATAAAAAGAATGATTGTCTGCCAGATATCCAAAGTCATAATGTGGGCCGGTACGATGGATGTACTCCGTTTGACTCAATTGATTAAAAATATTCTTCAGCTCAATAATATGTTTAGGGTTGATTGACCATGCAAGGTTTTGCATAATTCCTAAGCGGATATTCTGCAGGTTTCTCATATCATCAAAATTGTAAATGACAGAGCTTCCAGTGAGTTCATCCCATGAATTGAAGTCTTTTCTGGCAACGGAATATCTGGTTTTTTTGTTGTTATAACTGATGGATGTGATGCTTCCAAGATATTGGTTACGTGGAAGGTTAAACCTTTTACTATAGGTAACTGAGCCACTGTTGTTCCATAAAACAGGCATTTCTTCAGCAACCCAACTATTTGGCAATGAACGTCCTGTATACATCACCTGCTCTGCATCATCAGAAATCTTGCGTATATCTGGCACAAAACCATCAGGCAAATCATATTTTCCAGTATTGAAGCCTGTCCAGAATCCTTTATCTTGTGTCGCCCTTTGAAAAGTACCCAACGAAACCCCTTCAATAAATCCGGCTGAATAGCTTACCTGCAGGCCGTCCTCATCCGGGATGCCTTTGGTATAAATTTTAACTACACCGCCTGCAAAATCGCCAGGCAACTCAGGCGAAGGGCTTTTATAAATCATGATCCGGTCAATTAAAGAGCTTGGAATGATATCGAATGAAAACGACCTCACATCCGCTTCCATGCTGGGTGCATATACGTCATGCAACAAAACGCTGTTGTAGCGCTCAACCAAACCACGGATATTGATAAAACGATTTCCAACAATAGTAACGCCGGGAACACGCTTAACAACTTCTGCCGCATCGCTGTCCTGTGAACGTTTGATTTGTTGGGCAGAAATACCACTTACTACAATCTCAGCCGATTTGATTGAATTGATCAAAGCCATGTCGGTGCTTGTGCTCCGTCTTGCAACTACTGTCACTCCCTCTATCAGGAAAGCATCACTCTCAAGTGTGATATCTTTTAGCAAAGACTGACCTGCCTGTAACTTAACATTAACAAATTCAATGGTTTTGTAGGAAATATAAGAACAAACTATAGTATAGGTTCCAGGGGCTAAATTGCGCAGCTCGAAATTTCCGTCGAGGTTTGTTGAAACACCCTGCGTTGTTCCTTTGACATAAACATTGGCACCTGCAAGTTCTTCACCCGTATCTTTATCTGTTACTTTGCCATAAAGTACAGCCTGCTGAGCATGGCTTTGAAAACTCAGTACTGATAATAGTATCAGGCCCAAAGCAATGAACAAACGTCTTAATTTTCTCATAAATATCTTCATATTTTCAGCTTGCAAACCTACGGCATTCATATTATGGGAATGTAAATCCTTCGTTAACTTATTGTTACGTGACTAATCATAAATTATTGATTTTATGAATTTTAAATGAATTTAAATTATGAGAGTAGTTTTCCATTTTACATAATCTGTTTTTGATACCCTCTAAAAATCTATTTTTTTGAGCAATATAAATGACCTGCAATGACATTATCCTGGCATATTCCGCCAATCTAAAAACCCTACCTTTGCAATCGATGTATTAATATTTTTTAGAATTTTTTAGGTGCTTTATGTCAGAAATCTCACATCACAGATCAAAAAGAATGGAGCTGCTGCTGCAATTGTTTCATGCCATTTTGGAAAAGGATAAGCCTGTAGAAGCCATTCGTCAAAATCAGGAAATTATTGATAACACCCAAGCTTCGGACATAATCGCGCTTGTGGATATTTTGATGCAGACTGACATTCCAATTGAAAAACTCAAAACAGGTGTCAATAAATTCATCAATGTGCTTGGAAAAACAATCAAATCTTATCCCGATGCACAATGCAAAAAGGACAGTCTGATTGATGTATTTATGGCCAACAACGCCATTCTAAACGAAAAACTAAAAGCAATAAAGCCGCTTTTCAGACAACTGAATGAAACCCCTGACGACAGGCAACTTAAGAATGAAATTGCTGAGCGCCTTACTGCATTAGCCTCTTTTGAAAATTATTATACCATCAAGGAAAACATTTTGTTTCCGTTGATTGAAAAATTCTGGTCCGACTATCGTTGCCTGCACATGATGTGGTCATTTCATGATGATATTCGTTATAACCTTAAAAATTCACTGAAAATGATTCAAGCAGAATCGTTTGATTTGAAGCAATTTAACAGACTTATCGGGGATCTTTACTTCAATATGTACGCCATCATCCTCAGGGAAGAAAAACTTCTTTTCCCCTGGGCTGCTGAAACTATCCCTGAAGAAAACCTCGCTGGAATTCTGCCTGAATGCATCGAAATGGGCTTCCCTTATTATCAACCAAAAATGGAAGCCGCCCCAAATGCAACAGAGGTCATTTTCCCCGAAGGCACGGTTAATCTTGATACCGGCGCTTTAAGTGCTGATCAGATCATTTTACTTTTCAACCACCTGCCTGTTGATATCACTTTTGTGGATGAAAAGAACAAAGTCAGGTATTTCTCGACACCACCAAAACGTATTTTTCCACGCAGTAAAGCCATTATCGGACGTGATGTTCACAATTGTCATCCGCCTGAAAGTGTGCATGTTGTAGAACAAATTGTGGAGTCTTTTCGCAGTGGCAAAAAGAATGTAGCCTCCTTCTGGATCAATATGAAAGGTGAAAAAATACTGATTCAGTATTTTGCGCTGCGCGACAAAGATGGAAATTACAAAGGCGTTATAGAGGTCAGTCAGGAAATTAGCCACATTCAAAGTCTTCAGGGTGAGCAAAGATTGCTCGACTGGGTGCAGTAGTGTCAAGCTTATAACAATGCCTGATACAACTTGATAGATTTAGATAAAAGTCGCATCCGTCTGGAAAACAGGATCAGATATTCTTCATTCTATTGATAGAATAAACACATTTACAGCCAATTTCTTGAACTTAATTCTCTTTGTTTGCGTCATCATCATTCAAATGATACCAGTCAATTTTTCGTGAGAAATACATCACAAGTGCGAGAATCACAAAAACACCAATGCTGCCGATTAATAGCGCAAGGTCTTGGAGTTGCAGAATCACATAAATGAAACTATACAGAATGAATAAAATTCCAACTATCAGACCTGTAAGACGCAGGTTTTTTATGATGGCTTTCACATAAGCCGCTACCAGCGAGAGCGTTGCAATTGCAGAAACTATATAGGCATGATTGAAGCGCAGGTACTCTGAAATGGACAATAAAAGTGTAAAAAACACGACAAGTGCAATCCCAACCAAAATATACTGTACGGGATGTATAAAAACTTTTTTGAGCACCTCGATAAAGAAGAAAACAAGAAAAGTAAATCCGATAAAAAGTATCGCATATCTTGCAGTTCTGTAGGTCTTTTGATAGTTGTCAACAGGCAGCAGCAAATCGACACCAAAGGAAGATTCCTTAACACTGTAACTGCTTCCAGTCCACTGCTGCGGGTAATTTCGGTTCAGATGCAATACATTCCAATGCGCTGAAAAACCATCCTCTGATACATCACGCGGATCAGGCAAAAATGCGCCATTGAAACTTGGATTGACCCATGATGAAGTAATATCAATATCTGTTACTTTTCCCAACGGAGTGAAATAAAGCTTCTGACTTCCTTTCAGACTTAAGTTAAATGAAAAATCAGCGTTTTGATTACTGTCAGGATTGAGATTAACCAAAGCATGCACACCACTTTCGACCACATCGTTTGACAAAACACCCGGATTGAATGACAATCTTTCGTCATTGAGATTCAGGATTATTTCCTGATCAATTCCACGTAAATCGTTCAGGCCAAACGTAATAAAGGCTTTATCAAACTGTATGTTTTGAAGTGGAATATCAAGCTCTGTGAGCCGAAGTGAAGCAAAACTGCCCGATATCTCAAGTTCAGATTTATATACAACAACCTCATAAATACTTCTGTACCTTCTTTCAGGACTTATCGTGCCTGTAATTTTCAACTGCTCGGGAAGGAGATGAATGTATGCCTTTACTTTGCTGATTGTTGACTGATTATCTTTACTCTGTTCCACATACCTATGGTATGGAATCGAAATAAATGGCCCGCAAAGTGTTTGCTCTTCGCTCCATTTTGAGCTCACTTCGCGGATAGTCTCATTATAGTTTTGTTCCCTTTCACCAATCAAACTTTGAATCATTGCTGCAGGAATTAGTAAAAGGATTGCAATCAAAACGATCGTCCCAACTTTCACATAAAGATTATTTTTCATTGCTTTCATTTGATGATGTTTTAATTCATGAGTCTAAATAAGCTTTTCCACGACAAACTGAGTTCAAATTTACTCTGATTCAAATGTAAAATCAATTAAATTTTCTAAGGATAAACTATCAAGCTTTCAATAAAACAAAAAAGGCTGACTTCAAACGAATATCTGCCTTTTAATATTTTACAACTTATTAATTTTTAATTCTTTGTGTTTTTTCGTTCAATTTCCCTGAGGTTGTCAAGTTTTTTCTTTTCAAGGAAACTATTGATGCCCCCAAGATGCTCTCTGACTTTTTTACCGCCAAATTCATACACCTTATTTACAATGCCATCAAGAAAATCACGGTCGTGGGAAACAAGAATCATTGTGCCGTCATAATCCTGCAAAGCACTTTTGAGAATGTCTTTTGTGCGTATATCAAGATGGTTGGTCGGCTCATCAAGAATAAGCAAATTAACAGGTTCAAGAAGCAGTTTTATCATTGCAAGCCGTGTTCTTTCGCCGCCTGAAAGCACTTTCACTTTCTTGTTCCAGCTGTCGCCGCCAAACATGAAAGCACCAAGCAAATCTTTGATTTTCGTTCTGATATCGCCTTTGGCCACATCGTCGATGGTTTCAAAAACAGTGATGTTTTCATCAAGGAGAGAGGCTTCGTTCTGTGCAAAATAGCCAATCATGGTGTTGTGACCAAGCGTTAGGGTTCCTTTAAAATCTGTTTGACCCATGATACATTTCACCATAGTGGATTTACCTTCACCGTTTTTTCCAACAAAAGCAACACGTCCTCCCCTTTCAATGATGAAAGATGCATCTTTGAAAACAAGGTGGTCATCATAATGCTTCGACATATCTTCAATCACCAAAGGATAGTTTCCCGAACGTGGTGATGGCGGAAATTTCAATCTCAAAGCGGAGTTGTCTTCTTCATCCACTTCAACCGTAGTAAGCTTTTCGAGCATCCGCACGCGCGACTGCACCTGATTGGTTTTGGAATATGTGCCTTTGAAGCGTTCAATAAACTCCTGATTATCAGTTATGAATTTCTGCTGTTCGTCAAATTGCTTTTGCTGTTGCCCACGTCTTTCTTTACGCAATTGCAGATACGCAGAGTAGTTTACTTTGTAATCGTAAATCCTGCCCATCGTCACTTCAATCGTGCGTGTAGTGATTCTGTCAACAAAAGCCTTATCGTGCGAAATCACAATCACTGCCTTGGCGCTGTTGATCAGAAAATCCTCAAACCATTGCACCGACTCAATATCGAGGTGATTTGTTGGCTCATCAAGCAGAATAAGGTCAGGTTTTTGGAGCAATATTTTAGCAAGCTCAATACGCATGCGCCAACCGCCACTGAACTCGTTGGTCATACGGCTGAAATCGTCTCTTTCAAAACCAAGACCTAACAAAATCTTTTCAACTTCAGCATCAAAATTCACCTCTTCAAGTGAATAAAACTTCTCACCCAGCGTTGAAACCCGTTCTATGAGATCGTAGTATTCGGCTGATTCATAGTCAGTTCTTGAAGAAAGTTCAAGATTCAATTTTTCGATCTCCTGCTCCATTTCGAGCACCTGCGCAAAAGCCTGAGAAGCTTCTTCAAACACTGTTCGACCATCCTGTGTGAGTAAATGCTGCGGAAGATAGGCGATGACAGCATCGTTTGGGGCAGTCACTTTACCTCTTGAAGGCGTTTTTTCACCAGCAATAATTTTGAGTAAAGTCGATTTACCCGCGCCGTTTTTACCCATCAGCGCTATCCTGTCTTTCTCGTTTATGGCGAATGAAATATCTTTAAATAATATAGTGTTGCCAAACTCTACCGTCAGGCCATCAATTGAAATCATACGTCTTAGTTAAAGGGCGCAAAGGTATCTAAAAAAGGGCAATCCTAAGTTGCCTAAAATATTCAAATTATACAGCTTGTTTTCAGTTGTTTAGCAAAATATTCTAATCAGCGATTGAGGAATTTTAATGAGCCGGTTCATATACATACACTATTTTTTACCTTTGCTGAAAGCTGAAAGCCTCAACATTTTGAAAAATAAATTCATAGAAACCCTAAACTCCGGGATGCGTGTTGCCATCATTGGCGGAGGTGCAGCCGGATTTTTTGCTGCCATAACGGCAAAAGAAAAATACCCCGATGCACAAATTATAATCTTTGAAAAGGCCAAGTCTGTTTTGTCTAAAGTCAGGATTTCCGGGGGCGGAAGATGCAATCTTACCAACGCAGTGGATACGATCGACGAATTGTGCAAAGCCTATCCGCGTGGCGGGAAGAAATTGAAGAATGCTTTTCATGCCTTTTCAAACAAAGATTGTATGGCCTGGTTTGAAGCACGTGGTGTGCCATTGACAATTCAGGATGATTTGTGTGTTTTTCCAACATCACAGGATTCAAAAAGCGTCATTGACTGCTTTCTGAACGAAACTTCCAAACTTGGTGTTGGCATTGAAACAGGCAAAGAAGTAAATTCAATCTTTCGTCAGCAGGATGGTTACGACCTGCTTTTTGATGATGAAAAAACAAAATCTGTCACATTCGATAAGGTAATCGTTACGACAGGCGGATCGCCAAAACGAAACGGACTCGTTTGGCTGGAGAATCTTGGGCATAAAATTGAAAATCCTGTGCCTTCCCTCTTCACATTCAATATGCCCGGAGAAACAATTAATCAGCTGATGGGAATCGTTGTTGAAAATGCAATCCTGAGTGTACAGGGAACGAAATTCAAAGCAAGTGGCCCTTTGTTGATAACCCATTGGGGGATGAGTGGTCCTGCAGTGTTAAAGCTATCTTCGTTTGCTGCACGACATCTTAGCGAAATGCAATATAATTTCGCTATTCAGGTTAATTGGGTGAACGAAGAAAATCAGGAATTGGTTTTAAATGCCCTTCACAACATTATCAAAGAGCATCCCTCCAGGGTTTTAACCAACTTCAGACCCTTTGATCTGCCTTCGAGGTTATGGCTTTATTTGCTCGAAAAATCGGAAATACCTCATGGGAAAAGATGGAATGAACTGGGTAAAAAAGGGCTGAATAAATTGGTTAACCTGCTTACAAACGACAGCTATGCAGTAAAAGGGAAAACCACTTTTCGCGATGAATACGTCACTTGCGGCGGTGTCAGTCTGGAAAGCATCGACATGAAAACCATGCAAAGTAAAAGTTGTGAAGGCCTTTATTTTGCAGGAGAGATTATGGATATTGATGCTATAACCGGAGGATTTAACCTTCAGGCAGCTTGGACTACGGGATATATTGCTGGGCTTCTAACTTAAACATTACATTCTGAACTTCCACGTTTTCAGACCTTTCACTCCTTCGCTACGCATTGACGATCTAAACAAAAAATCTGAATCAAAAAAAAATTCCGTCTTTTAGCAACCTATTTTTATTCCTTTTGTCATTCAAAATTAATCTTGCGAGAAACTATTAAACGGAAATAGTTTTATAGTTTTGCAGAAAATTTCATTGAATGGAAATCAGAGAAAAAGTTTTACAGCGTGCAAGTGAAATGTTTCGAACCATGGGCGTAAAAAACATCACCATGGATAATCTGGCAGCAGATCTCGGCATGTCGAAGAGAACGATTTACGAAATGTTCGATCAAAAAGAACGGCTGGTAATGGAATCCATCCATTATATGATTTTGGAAGAAAATGCTGAACTACGCAAAATAATTGATAGTTCAGAACATGTTGTGGAGGCGCTATTTCTGATCATTCGCCGCAAGAAGGAACACAGAAGAACCTATCCCCATGTTTTTGTGGAGGATATCAAGAAATATCTTCCAAAAGTTCAGGTCATGTTTTTCTCCAACCACGAAGACCTCAAAAAATACTCTGCATCTTATATTCTACTGGAAAGAGGCATGAATGAAGGCATTTTTCGAAAAGATATAAAAATTGAACTGGTTGATAATTTTTTACAGGAAATAATCTCACTCATCCATAACAGTCAACGGATTTTGGCGCTCAAGCCAAAGGATTCCGAATTGCTGAACAGTATTTTTATTCCTTATTTCCGAGGCCTTTGCACCCCAAAAGGCCTCAATTTAATGACGAAATTTTTCGAAGAACTTAACGTGTTAAATCCATCTTAATATGAAAATAAAAATATCCATTCTACTTTTGTTTTTTGCTTTGATATCAGTCAATCTTGACGCGCAGCAAAAACTAATTCTCAGTCTCGAGTCTGCCCGAAAACATGCCTTGGATCACAACAAATACATGCAAAATGCTGATTTTGCAATGGAAAAATCACAGCTTGCCGTTCGTGAAGCTATTGCCAACGGGCTGCCACAACTCAATGCATCAATGGACTATTCCAATGCTTTGGGTGCGAAAATCTCAATCCGCTTCAACGAAAGTATGCCGGCAAGTGAGATTGATATCAAGCCGCAAAGCAATTTTTATCTGAATGTAAATCAGCTTGTCTTCAGCGGCAACTACATAGTCGGCGTTCAAATGTCAAGACTGGCGCAAGACTTAAGTCGACTGGGATATCAAAAAACCGAACTTGAGGTAATATCATCTGTTACTGATGCTTATTATATGGTATTGATTGCCGGCGAATCAAAAGTTATCATCAAACAGAATCTGGAGAATCTAAAGAATCTTTACAAAAAAACAGCAGCCCTTGCAGAAGTTGGTATCATCGAAAAAACAGATGTCGATCAGCTTTTTGTGCAAATGAATTCTTTGCAAAATGCGCTTTCTTCTGCAGAAAGACAGGCAGAACTCGCTGCAAATCTTTTGCGTCTTCAGCTCGGTGCAGGCATTGAAACTGAAATTGAACTTACCGATAATCTCTCAAAACTGATGGAGGATGCAGAGATAGAAAACATGCTGATTACGCAATTCAAAGTTGAAGACAATATCGACTTTCGCATGATGCAACAGCAGGAATACATGACAAAAAAGATGGTTGATATGCAAAAATCAAACGCCTTGCCAACCTTGGCTGCATTCTACCGCTATACTCACAAACTGATTAAACCTGACTTTGATATGACTCCTTCGAATATGGTAGGTTTACAAATGAACATCCCCATATTTTCCAGTGGAGTCAGAAATGCACAAACAAAACAAGCATTGATAGACCTTAAAACTACCCAAAACAATAAATCATTGCTCGTAGATCAGCTGAAAACGCAGGAAAAGCAACTGCGTTTTAACTTCAACAGTGCCCTCGAAACCTTCAACAATCAAAAAGCCAATGTTGAAGTTTCAAGACGGGTTTATGGCAGCCTCAAACTAAAATATGAACAAGGGCTGATTTCCGGCCTCGATCTTATCGGCGCCGACAACAATTATCTGAGGGCTGAATCTGACTACATCACAGCAATGATGCAGGTTCTGAGCTCACGCCTTCAACTGGAAAAACTTTACGGAAACATTCAATAATTTTAAAAATATTTCTCATGAAAAGAATCATTTATACTGCTTTCATTTTCTCAGCCCTCTTTGTGGTTTCATGCACCAACAGCAATTCTACAGATGCAGCGTCAGATAAAGCAGAACGTGCGGAGCCTGTACGCACCATGGCACTTGATTATCAAATCATTGCACGCACTGTAGACTATACCGCAACAATGCTTGCCTACGAAGAAATTCACCTTGTGCCTGTTTCGCCCGGAAGAATTGAAGAAATCCGTGTTGAAGTGGGAAGCCGTGTAAACAGAGGCGACCTTCTGGTGCAAATGGATCGTACACAGCTTCATCAGGCTGAAATTCAACTCAAAACCCTTGAAACTGATTTCAAAAGGCTTGACACTTTGCAAAAAGTGGGCAGCATTCCACAGCAACAGTATGACCAAATGAAAGCCCAACTTGATATTACTCGCAGCAATGTGGAATTTCTGAAAACCAACACACAATTGAAAGCACCATTTTCGGGAGTCATTTCAGGTAAATATTTTGAATCGGGCGAAATGTATTCAGGCGCACCTGTTCCCACCATCGGCAAGGCTGCCATTGTTTCGCTTGTACAAATAGACCGTTTGAAAGTTCTTGTTTCAATTTCAGAGAAGTATTTTCCATTGATTAAATCAGGCATGGAAACCAGAATTACCAGCGATATTTATCCTGACAAAGTGTTTAATGGAAAAATTTTCAATATTTATCCAACCATAGATCCGGGAACACGTTCGTTTAACATTGAAATTGCGATTGATAATAAAGAAGGGCATTTACGCCCCGGAATGTTCGGTCGTGTCAGCCTCGATCTTGAACGTGTTGAAGCGATACTTCTCCCTGCCATTGCCGTGCTAAAACTTCAGGGCTCAAATGACCGATATCTTTTCAAAGAAGTCAACGGTCAGGCAAAACGGATTTCTGTTACTTTGGGTCAGCGTTATAACGATCAGATTGAAGTAATTACAGATGAGCTTGAGCGTGGCGACAATATCGTTGTGAGTGGTCAGGCGCGCTTGCTTGATGGAATGAAAGTGGAAGTTATAAAAGATAATCAATAACAATTTTCAAAATTTGAGTTATGAGTATCTACAAAACTGCAGTCAATAAGCCCATCAGCACTTTTATGGTTTTTACGGCCGTGATCGTGATGGGTATTTATTCGTTTATAAAAATCCCGATCGACCTCTACCCTGAAATTGACCCGCCATTCCTTTCTGTAATGACATCTTATGCAGGTGCCAGCGCAGCAGATATCGAGACCAATATCACAAAACGTCTCGAGGATGCGTTAAACTCAGTGGATAAGGTGAAGGAGGTGCAGTCTGTTTCTTCAGACAATCTCTCTGTTATAACACTAGAATTCAGCTGGGGAGCCAACCTCGATGAAGCCACAAATGAAGTGCGCGACGTAATCGACCGTATTTACGACTTTATGCCTGAAGGTGCTGACAGACCAAGCATCTTTAAATTTAACACCAGTATGATGCCGATTGTTTTTTACGCCATTACGGCTAAAGAAAGCTATCCTGGTCTGGACAAACTACTTGAAGAAAAAATCATTAATCCACTCAACAGGGTCGAAGGTGTAGGATCTGTTTCCATGATAGGCGCACCAAAACGCGTTGTTTATGTGGATGCTGACCCGCGCAGACTGGATGCATATAACATTAGTATTGAGCAGATTGGAAATGTAATTGCAGCAGAAAACCTGAATATGCCCTCCGGAAATATCAAAATGGGCGAGATGGATTATCAACTGCGTATTCAGGGTGAATTTTCAGAAAGCAGTGAGCTGATAAATCTTGTTGTTGGCAATTTCAATGGTACTCCCGTCTTTTTGCGTGATGTCGCAATCGTAAGAGATTCTTTAAAAGACCTGTCATTGGACGAAAAAATCAATGGTCAGAGGGGACTTCGTATGTTTGTGATGAAACAGTCCGGCGCCAATACAGTCAAAGTTGCCCGTGAAGTCAACAAAAATCTCGAAATCCTTAAGAAAAATCTTCCACCGGATGTCGAGATTAATCTTATCATTGACACCTCTTCATTTATCAAGGGGTCAATTAAAAATTTGTCAGAAACGCTTTTATGGGCATTCCTTTTTGTGGTGCTTGTTGTGCTTTTTTTCCTTGGTAGATGGAGGGCCACTTTTATCATTGGCCTCACGATTCCAATATCCTTGATTGTTTCATTTATTTACCTGTTTCTGACAGGGAATTCAATCAACGTTATCTCGCTCACATCTTTATCCATCGCCATTGGTATGGTTGTGGATGATGCAATTGTTGTACTTGAAAATATTACAAAACATATTGAGCGAGGCAATAGTCCGCGAGAAGCTGCAATTTATGCAACCAATGAAGTCTGGCTTTCAGTAATTATTACCACACTTGTTGTGGTTGCAGTATTTTTCCCTTTGACACTCGTTGGCGGTTTGACTGGTGAAATGTTTAATCAGCTTGGCTGGATTGTTTCAATCACTGTTGTAACATCCACAATGGCAGCCATTACGCTCACACCAATGATGGCTTCCAGAATCATGAAATTGCGGGAAAAGAAAATCAAACCAAAAAAATTTAGTTTTCAATCCACCATTGAACCACTCTTGAACGGTCTTGATGATTATTATGAATCGTTACTTCGCTGGTCTTTGAAGCACAAAACGCTCATTATTATTCTGTCTTTGACTGTTTTTGTTTCTTCATTGATGCTGATGAAATTTGTAGGAACCGATTTCATGCCTCAAACGGATGAGTCACGTATCACTGTAGCCATTGAGCTTCAAACCGGTACCCGCGTTGAGGAGACAATGAAGATCGCACGCAAAATGGAGCGGATTGTAAGGGAAAGATATCCTGAAATAGAGATTATGGCTGCTTCGTCAGGCTCAGATGATGCAGGTAGTATGTTTTCACTTTTCAGCACTGCCGGTTCAAATATTATCAATATGATGATGCGCCTGCAGCATGTGAATGATCGTCAACGCACTGTCTGGGAAATCGCAGATGATATGCGGCAACAAATCGCGCAAATTCCTGAAATCATTACTGCCACCGTGTCAACGAGCGGAGGAGGAATGGGAATGGGTGGAGATAATACCGTTGATGTCGAAATTTATGGCTTTGATTTCAATACAACCAACAAACTTGCAGAGGAGATAAAGCTGAAACTAAGCAAATTACCAGAGGCAACAGATATAACAGTCAGTCGAAAAAATGACAAGCCTGAATTGCAGGTGATTCTCGACAAAGACAAGATTGCTTTGCACGGATTAAATACAGCTGTCGTTTCCACAATGATACGCAATCGCATCAGTGGCACTGTAACATCACGATTTAAGGAAGAGGGCGATGAATATGATATCCGCGTCAGGCTGGCTGAGCAATTCAGGAGTTCAATAACCGATCTGGAAGAACTTACAATTCTTAATCCGATGGGTAAAAAAATCAAACTTAAGGAAATTGGAAATATTGAAGAATATTGGGGTCCGCCTGCAATTCAACACAAGCGCAAGGAGCGAATTGTGACTGTAAAAGCCAAACCAAATGGCGTTTCATTAGGTGAATTAGCCAAAAAAGTGAATCTTGTTGTCAATGACGTCAAAGTTCCGCAAGAGGTACTTATACAAGTAGGTGGTGCATATGAAGACCAACAGGAATCATTCATGGACCTTGCATTGTTGATGTTGCTAAGTCTGATTTTAGTGTTTATTGTTATGGCATCACAGTTTGAGTCATTTACGATGCCGTTTATCATTATGTTTTCTATCCCGTTTGCCTTCACCGGCGTAATTCTGGCGCTTTTGATTACCGGCACTACTTTGAGTGTAGTCGCTGCTCTGGGAGCTGTTTTGCTTATTGGCATTGTTGTTAAAAACGGCATTGTACTCGTCGACTTCACCAACCTGATGCGCGACCGTGGCATGAAGCTTTATGAGGCGATTGTGGTTTCAGGCAGATCTCGTCTACGTCCTGTTTTAATGACAGCACTTACAACCATTCTGGGAATGCTTCCATTGGCACTCAGCACTGGCGAAGGCTCCGAAATCTGGCGTCCGATGGGCATCACTGTTATTGGAGGTCTGGTGTTTTCAACCCTTGTTACTATGGTATTAATTCCAGTGATGTATGGAATTTTAGCCAAAAGCGGTGAACGCGATAAAGTAATGAAAATCAGAAAAAAGTTTCAGACCTTAGATTAAGCATTCAGACTCAAAAAATTAATTAAAATAACGCACACATGAAAGCAGTATATATCGTATTCAATCAAGCACATACAGAGCGTGTTGAATACATTTTAGATAGACTTAATATCCGTGGTTTCAGTTGGTGGAATGAGGTAAAAGGTCGTGGTTCGGTTGATGGTGACCCCCGCATGGGAACGCACACATGGCCCGAAATGAATTCTGCACTGATGACAATTATTCCTGATGAACAGGTAGAGCCTTTGCTCGAAAAAGTGAAAAAAGTTGATGAAATAAACAAGGAAGTTGGCATAAGGGCTTTTGTTTGGGAGATCACAGCTGCGGTTTAAGCCTTCCAAATAAAAGTTGATTCATCTGAAAATGTTTATTCGGGATCTGCCAAACAAATTACTTTTTAAATTGAAAAGAATGATAATTCCTATCAATCAATCGTTAACATTTGATTTGAAAGGGGATAAAAAAATACTTCTATTGATCAAAAAGAACTTTAAAACATTTATGAAAGTAATTAAAAACCTATGACAACAATAAACACATCAAAACCTATACTGGTAACCGGAGCGACAGGTTATGTTGCAGGCTGGATTACAAAAAAATTGCTAGACGAAGGACTTACTGTGCATGCAGCGGTTCGAAATCCAAACAACAAGGATTCAGTAGCTCATCTCATTCAAATTGCTGAGAAGTCAAAAGGCACTCTGAAATTTTTCAAGGCCGACCTGCTTGAATATGGTTCCTATGACGCATCCATGAAAGGTTGCGAGCTTGTTTTTCATACTGCTTCTCCATTCATCAACAAAGTGAAAGATCCTCAGCGTGATCTTGTTGACCCTGCCTTGCTGGGCACTTCCAACGTGCTCGAATCAGTCAATCGCACTGAATCTGTCAAACGCGTTGTTTTGACGAGCAGCGTGGCAGCCATCATTGGCGATGCTGTGGATTGTCAACGTTATCCCGGCGGAATAGCCACTGAGGAGCAATGGAATTTCAGCTCAACAATTAATCATCAGCCCTACTCCTATTCCAAAACCGTTGCCGAACGCAAAGCTTGGGAAATAGCTGGCGAACAAAATCGCTGGGATTTAGTCGTAATCAATCCATCGCTTGTGATTGGCCCGGGCATCAAGCCTTCTTTCAATTCCGAAAGTTTCAGAATCATCAAACAACTTGGCGATGGCACAAGTCGTTTGGGTGTACCATCTTTCAGTATTGGCGTTGTGGATGTTCGCGACCTTGCAGAAGCGCATTACAACGCGGGTTTTTTGCCTGAAGCGAACGGACGTCATATTATTTCTGCACAAGAATCAAGTCTGCTCTCGCTTTCGCAGATTCTTTCCGCTCATTTTGGAAACGATTTCCATTTTGCAAAAGGAACGCTTCCCCGTTTAATGGTCTTACTAATGGCACCTTTGGCGGGTTTCAAAAGGAAGATGATCAGCCGGAATATCGGGTATCCCTGGAGAGCCGACAACACCAAAGGAATCAAGGCTCTGGGGATAAAATATCGTCCCGTTGAAAAATCCATAACTGATATGTTTCAGCAAATGATTAACAGCGGCATGATAAAAGACAAAAGAAAAAAATAGCCAATCCCTGACATCTCAGGTTTTAAAATGAATGAATTTTTCTGGTCGAAGACTGCTACCTTATATAGTAGCCGAAGGTCATTTTGGACGAAGTTGAGCTGCAATATGTGATTTGCCCAATACTTTCACCCTTGGAAATGAGCAACATATCATCCATCTCAATGAAGTCATTTCTATCTGTAAATGAGGTTTTCAACCTATCAATTGATGCAATCAGATTTTCATCACACCAGAAATCCACAACAACCTCAAAGCGATAGCCTTCTGTGGTGGAAGGTTTTGTTACTATTCTCAAAACCCGCCCATCGAGCCTTTGACTCAAAGGAATCATTGCAGGCCAATCTGTTGCGTCTGGTTTAAGTGCTGTTATACCAGAATCTAAGGCCAGTTTTTCGAGCAAAGATTTCTGCATGGAGACATTGCTGCTTAGCACAACTGTGGCATCAGGTTCAGGCAGATAAATCAAAAGCATCGACATCAATTTGTTTCCAACGAAAATTGCCTCAAAACCTTCTAAAGAATATCTTTCACCAGTCCTTTCAAATGCTTGAAAAACCTCTCCTTTGCTAAGTTTCAGCATCAGCATTCTGCCTGAAGGATCAGTAAATACAGCTTCATAACGGTCCCCCTCATCTTGTATTGAAATTAATTTTCCAAGATCGGAAATAGTTTTTTCTTCAAGTTTTTTACAAAAGGCACCATATGAAAGATAGAGTCCCTGAGAAAAACCGGAAGCAGTCAACATAAAAAAAGAAATTATCAACAGAAAGTGCTTCATACAATATAATTGCTCAATTCAAAAAACCACATCACTCTTTGGTAAATTATGGGGTTTCTGAGGTTCACAACTCAGCAAAACACATGTCATTTACCAACCTAAAAGTATTCCTGCGCCACCAACGATAAATGCCACAAGTATGTTGGCTATTTTAACTGCTACAAAACTCTTTTGCGATTCAGCAAGCAAAGGGAGTGTTCCATGTCCGTCCTGAACGATTGAACTGGCAAGTAAAATACTGAAAGGCAGTGCACCCTGTGCAAAAAGCATGACAAATATGTAATGCGGCCCTGATTCTGGGATTATACCTATCAGCAGCGCCAAACCCAGCACAATCCACAAATTTGCCGTTATCCAGCCAGAAAGATTGACATATTGATTAACGAAATAAATTGCAAACAAAACACCCAAAGTCCAGAGGAAAATTTTGTAAAAATGCTTTTTTATGATATGATGCCAGATATGCTCATGCAAAAAATGCTCCTGTGCAATTGATACTATGAAAAGCAAAATCACGAAAAGCCCGATAAGACTTATTCTGATCCAGTCGGCCTCAGAATGATCATGACCGTGGTCGTGACCTGCATGACTATGTGAATGGATTTCCGTTTCTCCTCCCATCAAAGTATTCAGATGGTGGCTCCCATCAATAATTCCGGTAAAAAGCATGAAAAGTAATCCAAGAATACCTGCAATCAGCAATGCCCTTGTGAAACTGATGTTTTTGAAATTCTCCACCAATGTTGAAGGACGCACTGGAGCGCACTCTTCATCGCGCTCATGCAATGGTAGTTCCACATGACCTTTGAGTCCGATGAAACGATTTTTTACAGTGAAATGAATGATAAATCCTGCAACGATTGCAACCAGAAATAAAATAATATTAAGCTTCAAAGCTGTTGCAGGAAACATAGAAAACATTAAAAACGCTTCATCCCCTGACGTTGCGATCATCGTTGCTACAAGAGCAGGAAACATTACAACGCGATGAACATAGAGCGAAACCATTGTATAAGAACCCAGACAGCCAGGAATTATACCCATCAGTGAGCCCAATATAATCTGCATAAATGGTGAGCGCTGAATACGTTCAGTCCACATTCCACGTGTTTGAATATTAATATATTCAATCACCATCATCATACCCATCACAAAAGTGGTAATGATGAGGGTTTGTTGTAGCATTACTGAAATCATGGAAATTAATTATTCGGTTAAAAAAGTATGCAAAGATGCAAAAATACAGGTCAAAAAACCTTCACAATGAAAAGAAATTTATCACCACCTACAAGATGAAAACACGAAAAATGAGTGTAACTTATTATAAATAAATTACATAACTAATTTCCGATGGGGCGGTATGCTGCACGATTTATGTCATCAATGCTTTTGAGTGTTTTTTCAGGCTTTAGATATTTAGCCAAATGGGAATAAATCTTTAAACGGGCATTTTTAGCAACTGGGGTATCCATCCGATCGAAAGAATGTCCTCCCGGAGCATCTTGATAAATTTCGTATTCAAACTTTTTTCCTTCAGCTTTGAGGGATTTGATGAGATGCTCCACTTCTAAAACATTCACATCGTCATCATTGGTGTTCGTGTGAATCAAAAGCGGAGTCTGAAGCTTGTGGGCGTGCCAGACAGGTGAACGGCGGCGATATTCTGCAATATTGTCGTGCGCCGAAGATCCGATATGGTAGTCGGCTTCAAACAAATCGCGGTAATATTGTTTCATATATCCCATTCTTGCAACAAGATCGCTTACCGGGACGCCTGCATAAGCCACCTGATAGGCTTCCGGGTGCTCAAAAATGTTGAAAAGTGCAATCATCCCGCCATGACTCCAACCCATGATACCGACCCTGTTCTTATCAACAAACTCATAGTTTTCGACCATATAGTTTCGTGCCGCAAAAACATCCTCATTTTCAAGGCCGCCATAATCAATCTGTTTATAGAAACCTTCGCCATAGCCGGTACTGCCGCGGTATTCAGGTGCAGCCACAATGTATTGCTGCGCCAGCAGTTCACGGATTATATGGGTGTAATAAGTGGTGAAATCTGCGTGAACTCCACCATGTGGCAGCACAATCAGCGGATACTTTTTTGAAAGGTCAATGCCTTTGGGAACGAAAACATAATTCCAGAATTTCACAGGATTATTGGCGCCCATTGCATCCGGATTCGGAATATTTGCCGACGGAGGTCCGTAGATATAAACCTTGTCTATGAAAGCAACATCACCAACTTTCTGATACCAAAGCAAGTCGTCGAGCTGCTTTTGAAGCACATCAAGGCGATGTTTCAATGTATTGCTAAGTTTACTGACATCATCTTTTTCCTGAGCAGAAAGCGAAAAACTAACGCCACCAAAAAGAAAAGTTGCAATGACAAAAATTCGACCAATGGTTTTCATACCCGTTTTTTTATGTGTTCGACAAAAATAAGGTTTTAGCCAATTCCGACCGATGGACTAAATAATCCACCTTCTGAGAAGGTGGGCTTTTTAAGCCCCTATAAGGGGCCAAAGTCGAGCCTTTGTTGCTCCTCCATTCGTTCTTGCTTTTCTT
>JAUXMV010000031.1 GCA_030683155.1 Bacteroidales bacterium | reverse complement strand
TCCTTTAACTCAAAATCCTGTGTGATTTCTATTGGAACTACAAGGCTTAACAACTCTTTAAAAAGATCATCTTTTGTCATTTTGCTTTTTTTATGCTAAGGTAATTATTATCCCCAGCACATCAAAATAATAAGTAGCCTTAATTTACTTCTAGATAATAATTCTCATTTTGCCTGATAAAAGCAACGTTTTGGGGAGTATATCAAATCTTGATCTTTTAAGATTTTGATAACTTTATCAACATCTTTTTTATCAATTCCCGCAGCATCGGCAATTTCTCCAGGACGCATGGGCTGTGAGTTTTGTTGCATTGCTTGCAACACTTTTTCTTTTGCTTCCATGATTATTTGATTAAATTAGTCTTCAAGTGAATGAACAACAAGGCCTGATCTAAGTTTTGGTTCAAACCAAGTGGTTTTAGGAGGCATAATATTTCCGGTATCAGCAATATGAATCAACTGATCCATTGAAACTGGATACAGCGCAAAAGCAACTGCCATCTCACCACTGTCAACTCTGCGCTTCAGTTCACCCAAACCACGTATTCCTCCAATAAAGTCGATTCTTTTCGATCTGCGCAAATCTGTGATATCAAGTATTGGTGCAAGTATCTGGTTTGTCAGAATTGTTACATCCAGCACTCCAATTGGGTCTTGATCATCATAAGTGCCTGGCTTTGCTTTCAATGAATACCATTTTCCATCAAGATACATCGAGAACTGATGTAAAGCTGCTGGCTTAAATGTATTTTCGCCCTCATCTCTAACATCAAAACCTAGTTCAAGTTTTTTTAGAAATTCGGTTGGTGTCAAGCCATTTAAATCCTTCACAACACGGTTATAATCAATTATTGTAAGCTGATTATCAGGGAAGTGAACAGCAAGAAAGAAATTATACTCCTCTTTACCTGTATGATTTTGATTCGCATTTTTCTTCTCATTTCCTACAAGTGCAGCTGCTGCTGTGCGATGATGACCATCAGCAACATAAGTGGCAGGAATTTTATCAAACAAATCAATTATTCTGTCAACAGTTTTTCTTTCCCGAATAACCCAAAAATGGTGTCCGAAACCATCATCTGCAACAAAATCATATTCAGGACTATTTTCGTGAATATGATTCGCAACAATTTCATCTATTTCATTCACAGCTGGATATGTAAAAAAAACAGGTTCCATGTTGGCGTTAGTCACACGAACATGTTTCATGCGGTCTTCTTCTTTATCAGGGCGTGTAAGCTCATGCTTTTTGATAATATTGTTTAGATAGTCTTCAACCCCTGCACAACCTACGATTCCATACTGCGTTTTCCCATTCATGGTTTGCGCATATATATATAGGTATTCGCTCTCATCCTGAGTAAGCCACTGATTCTTTTGAAAAAGCTGAAAGTTTTCTTTTGCCTTTTGATAAACGGACTCGCTATATAAGTACACATCTTCAGGCAAATCTATTTCTGGTTTTATAATATGAAGAAGACTGTATTGATTACCTTCAGCTTCAATGCGTGCTTCATTAGAATCAAGCACGTCATAAGGTCTTGATGCAAGTTCTTTTACTATACTACTTGAAGGGCGTAAACCCTTAAACGCTTTCAATATAGCCATAAAATAAATTTGTATTAATTAAAAAAATTGGTTAACACTTTAATAAACTATAATTCAGGCACTTAAATCAATCTGTGACAATAATGATCTACCAGGATTTAGCTGGATATGTTTCATCATCAAATTGCTCTTGCATTCCACTTGAATTTTTTTGCAGTGAGGTGATAAGGGCTCCAAGCATCTTAGTCATTTCCATCAGTTGATTGCGTGAATCTTCTTCATCTGCATCGGTAATATAGCTGTTCTTATAGGCAATCGTTGTATAAACAAGACATGCCCGGATGGCACTTTTAGCTTCTTTTAGATGCGAAACGAAATGAACTTTTTCTCTTGCGGAACCTTCTGCAATGTCCAAAGCAATTCTTCGTGCTGTTGAACAAAAACTATCTGCTAGTTTAGAGTCAATGGCAGGAAAATTATCTGTAATCATTTGAACCCAAATGATGTAATCCAGCGCTTTGTGATAAATGCGCAAATCTTCAAAACGAAAGAACGTTAGCGGTTTGTTGGTTTGATCGTTCATTATTGTAATTATTTAGTGATTGAAGTAAAATATAGAAACCCGCAGCAGAAGCTGCTGCAGGTTATATTATTTGGATCTGTTAATTTACTTTGAATGTTACATCATTCTTTTCAAAGAAACCAATGATTTGGTTTGCGGCTGCAATTCCAGCATTGATATTTGCCTCAGCGGTCTGAGCGCCCATTTTTTTTGGCGTACAGAATATCCTTGAAGAAAAAGCATCCAACTCGCTCAAATTGCCTGGTGCTACATCAGACACGTAACAAAAATCTTTTCGCTCATTGAACGAACGTTTAAGACTTTCCTCACAAATAACTTCTTTGCGCGCTGTGTTTACCAGCATGGCATTGGCAGGCATAAGCGATAAAAGCTCAAAATTAATTGACTTTTTTGTTTTTTCGTTGGCAGGGATGTGCAACGAAACAAACTGGCATTTACTGTAAAGTTCTTCCACAGTTTCAACAGCAATAACGCCGTCATTTTCAATTGCTGAATGGCTTACAAACGGATCGAATGCATACACAGTCATGCCAAACCCCCTGGCAATGCGAGCTACATGCTTTCCAACGTTTCCGTAGGCATGTATGCCAATTGTTTTTCCAAACAATTCAGTTCCGGATGAACCGTTAAAGTGATTTCTGACCTGATACAACATCATTCCGATAGCAAGTTCAGCTACAGCATTGCTATTTTGACCGGGAGTATTCATTACAACCACATTATGTTCGCTTGCAGCTTTCAGATCAACGTTGTCATATCCTGCGCCAGCCCTGACTACTATCTTTAGGTTTTTGGCGTTTTCAATCACATTTTGATCCACAATGTCGCTGCGAATAATTATAGCTTCAGCATCAGCGACAGCTTGAACAAGTGAATCCTGATCAGGATACTTCTCAAAAAAAGTACAATGATAGCCTGCTTCGCTAAAAATAGCTCTGATTTGATCAGATGCAACTTTTGCAAATGGCTTGTCTGTAGCAACCAATACTTTAATCATGATTTTATTTATTTGTGACCAAATTGAGTCTAATTCTTATTTTTTTAGATTTTCAAATTTTTGCATAACAGCAACCAATGCTTCAACACTTTCGTATGGCATTGCATTGTAAAGTGAAGCTCTAAATCCACCGACTGATCTGTGGCCTTTAAGACCGATCATTCCATGTTCAGTTGCGAAGTCATTGAATTCTTTTTCAAATTGCTCAAAACCTTCATTCATTACAAAGCAAACATTCATCCGTGAACGGTCTTCTTTTGCAGGAATTGTTGCTTTAAACAGACTATTTCGCTCAATCTCATCATACAGGAGTGATGCCTTACGGATGTTTATTTTTTCCATTTCTGCAACTCCACCCATATTTTTGAGCCACTTCAATGTTTGTAAAGCAGCAAAAATAGGTAAAACAGGAGGCGTATTAAACATCGATTCCTTGCTGATATGCGTTGAATATTTCAACATGGTTGGAATACTGCGCTCAACTTTTCCCAGAATATCATTTTTGATGATTACAAAAGTTACCCCGGCGGGTGCAAGATTTTTCTGAGCACCACCATATATTATAGCGTACTTTGAAATATCTATCGGACGGCTGAAAATATCTGATGACATATCAGCTACCAAAGGAACCGGCGAATCTAAATCTTCCAGAATTTCCGTACCATAGATGGTGTTGTTGGTGGTGATATGAAAATAATCTGCATCCGCTGGAATTTCATATCCACGGGGGATATAATTGAAATTTTTATCTTCTGATGAACCAACAACACTGACTTCTCCAAACATCTTAGCCTCTTTTATAGCTTTTGTTGCCCACTCACCTGTATTAAGATAAGCGGCTTTTTTACCAAGAAGGTTGTAGGGTATCATGCAAAATTGCAGACTGGCACCTCCACCAAGAAAAATAACAGAATAGCCCTCGGGAATCTGTAGTAATTCTTTGAATAGTGCAACTGCTTCGTCAACAACAGCAACAAATTGTTTGCTTCTGTGTGATATTTCCAGCAGCGATAATCCCATTCCAGCAAAATCTTTCAAGGCTTCGATGGTATTTTCGATCGTGTAGTCAGGCAGGATAGAAGGCCCTGCATAAAAATTATGCTTTTTCATGATCAGCAATGATTAGAATTGTTAATAAATTTAAATTTTTATTTTGCAGCAAAGATAGGACTTTTAAACTATTGTTAATAATTTAACGGAATAATTATCTATTTTCGCAAACGATTTAAACCAACTTTTATGTTACCATTATCTCAACGAATCAAGGCGTTTGAACAGCTCGGAAAATTCCTGAGTCACTTTTCATTTGATTGGCATAAAGATAGTAATTATCCTCAAGATAAAAAATATACTGAACTCAATGAAGCCATAAGAAAAACAATTGCATCAAACCCCTGGTTTACAGAAGTGTCGATAATGGACGCTCTTTCAGGGATTGTCGAATTATTAAATCCGCAATTTTTTTCAAAATGGGTCAATAGTTACAAAACCAATACCACAAACCAAAGAAGGGTAGGAGTTGTGATGGCTGGAAATATTCCGATGGTTGGTTTTCATGATTTCATGTGTGTGTTGATGAGTGGGCATAGTTTTTTAGGAAAGTTGTCTTCCGATGATCCATGGTTATTGCCGGTTCTAGCAAATGAAATTGTTAAAACGGATATAGATTTTTCAGATATAATTTTGTTTACAACTGAAAAGTTAAGAGGATTTGATGCAATCATTGCAACAGGAAGCGATAATTCAGCAAGGTATTTCGACTATTATTTTGGAAAATATCCAAACATCATCCGAAGCAATAGGAATAGTCTGGCAATTCTAAATGGAAGTGAAAACATTGATGATTTCAGAAAACTTGCAGTTGATATTTTTTCATATTTTGGGCTGGGATGTCGCAGTGTTTCAAATGTGCTTCTTCCTTCCGGATATGATCCAACAAAATTATTTGAAGGCTTTATGCAGTTCGAAGGCTTGAAAAACCAACACAAATACTTCAACAACTACGAATATAACAAAGCAATTTTGTTGGTGAATGGTGAGAAGCATTATGACAACGGCTTTGTAATACTTAAAGAAGAAGAACAACTTTCATCCCCTGTAGCCGTGCTTCATTATCAGTTTTACCAAAATAATGCACATCTCAGCACTATCATTGAAAGTCACACATCAAAGATTCAATGCATTGTTTCCAAAGATGCATTCTGGCCTCATTCAGTAAATTTTGGAGAAGCACAGCGACCGCACATTCATGATTACGCAGATAATATTGATACAATGGACTTTTTGTTAAACTTGGAATGATGTGGTTAACCAGTTTTAATGCATTGACTCACAATGTTATAAGTTATCGTTTGACTGAAATTTGATTCAATTTTAAAAAAATGCTTCAAAATATTTGTTATTTCATTGAAAGATAGTAATTTTGCAGCCCTAAAAATATTAAAGCCGATTAAGCGATGAAAAAAGACCTTCACCCAAAAGACTACAGATTAGTTGTTTTTAAAGATATGTCAAATGACTACAGTTTTCTGTCAAGATCAACTGTAAAGACAAAAGAAACCATCGTATGGGAAGATGGCAACGAATATCCGGTTGTAAAACTTGAGATTTCGCACATGTCGCATCCATTCTACACTGGTAAGATGAAACTTGTTGACTCGGCAGGTCGTGTTGATAAGTTCAAAAATAGGTATAAGAAACACTATGAAGTCCGTACAAAATAATTGTCCGGTTTTGAAGCAAAAAAGCTCTTATCCTTTGGCGGTAAGGGCTTTTTTTGTTTCAAATAAAAATTTATCAACATTTTATACGTTTTTAACATGTATTTATCAACAATTGAAACCTGACAAAAAATATTTACTATATTTGTTTGTTGATAAATCAAACAGACAATCCTTATAAATCTATGAATTACATACTTTTTGATAGTGCAACCCGCAACAATTTGCTGCCCCTAACATTTACGCGTCCAGTAGCTGACATACGTTTCGGTATTCTTACCATTAGAGAGAAATGGGAAAAGTTTCTCAATGTGACCACATCAAGTTTAACAGAGAAATATCTAAGTCTTAAGTATCCATTAATTGAAGCCGATATAAATGTGCTCATCAATGGCTCTATAAGCCCAAATGCTCAGCTTGTTGATCAGATTACAAAACTATCTCAAGGGCAAACACTAATTAAGGGAGATACAATCATTGCAATGTGCCTAAATGCCGAATCACTTAAAAATCTTGGTGATACTAGCGCAGATGACATGGAAACCATTGAAACAAAAGTTGAATTTTTAAAAGTTGAAAATTCCTGGGATATTTTCAACTTTAATGAAATTGCCATTAAAGAGGATTTTGTTCTTCTGACAAAAGGTAGAAAATCACAACCTATAAGTAGTACGAATCGCTGCATTAATCCTGAAAATATCTTTATCGAGGAAGGTGCTAATGTTGAGTTTGCTATTCTTAATGCTTCAAATGGTCCAATTTATATTGGTAAGCATGCAGAAATTATGGAAGGCTCAAAAGTAAGAGGCTCATTTGCACTTTGTGAGCATGCAGTACTCAAAATGGATGCAAAGATCTATGGCGCTACTACTATTGGACCCTATTCCAAAGTTGGTGGTGAAGTAAATAATTCAGTTATTTTTGGTTTTACAAATAAGGCTCACGATGGATTTCTTGGACATTCTGTTTTGGGCGAGTGGTGTAACCTTGGTGCTGATACCAACACCTCAAACCTAAAAAACACTTATGAGGAAGTGAAAATCTGGTCTTATACCGAAGATTGTTTTGTTTCAACAGGATTACAGTTTTGCGGCACTATCATGGGTGACCACTCAAAATGCGGAATAAACACAATGTTTAATACAGGTACTGTTGTTGGCGTAAATGCGAATGTATTTGGTTCAGGATTTCAACGGAACTTTATACCTTCCTATTCTTGGGGAGGAACGCACGGACTGATGGATTATGATCTCAAGAAAGCCCTTAAAACTGCAGAGATTGTTTTCAAAAGAAGAAAAGTGAGCTTTGATTCTAAAGAAAGGGCAATTCTTTCCGAAATTTTCAATTTGACATATAAAAACCGGCGCGCTTAATTTTTGATGGCACGTCTTTTGCACTAACTTTTGCTATTGATTGAGTGGCAGCCTAAATGAGCTCTCAAGAAGTTTTATTTTTATAAAAAACATAGCAATTAATGTGTTTAACTGACAATTTGTCGCACAACCTTTTTATGAGTAAAATATCCCAGGCCACAATCCTAAATTTATCCGACATTCTTGATTCTGATGCTGAATTCATCCCATTGCTTTCAGCTGAAGATGAAGTGCTCATGAATGCGGAGAGCATTCCCGAAGAGTTAGCGATACTGCCTTTGCGCAACGCTGTTCTCTTTCCAGGTGTAGTTATTCCAATTACAGTTGGACGAAATAAGTCTATTCAATTGGTAAGAGAAGCCTATCGTAAAGAAAAAATTATTGGCGTTGTTGCTCAGAAAGATCCTTCAGTTGAAGATCCAGGGCCAGAAGATCTTTACCAAATTGGAACTGTTGCACATATACTTAAAACGCTTCAAATGCCTGATGGTAATACAACTGTCATTATTCAAGGTAAGAAACGATTTCAATTAAAGGAAATCATCCAGCAAGAGCCCTATATTAAAGCAAAAGTTGAGTCTTTTGAAACTGAGGAAAGCACTTTAAACGATTCAAATTTTCTGGCACTTATTCAATCTATTAAAGATATTGCAACCCAGATAATAAGAGACTCGCCAAACCTCCCTGCGGAGGCCTCAATTGCAATCAACAACATCGAAAGTCCTGCCTTTTTGGTAAACTTTGTTTCGAGTAACCTGAATAACACTGCCATGGAAAAACAGCAGTTACTTGAAATATCAGACCTTGTTGAACGAGCAAATAAAGTGTTGGGAGCTCTTTCAAAAGAGTTACAGATGCTTGACTTGAAGAATCAGATTCAAAGTAAAGTTAAAACAGACCTTGACAAACAACAACGTGATTATTTTCTTAACCAACAGCTGAAAACTATTCAGGAGGAATTAGGTGGGGCACCGAATGATCTTGAAATAAAGGAATTAAAACTAAAAGCTGTCAAGAAAAAATGGGATAGTGAGGTTCAAAAGGTATTTGATCGTGAGCTTTCAAAGCTTATGCGGATGCATCCGCAAGCAGCCGAATATGGAATTCAGTTTAACTATCTTGACTACCTTGTCGAAATCCCATGGAATGAATTTACAAAAGACAATTTTGACTTAAAGAATGCACAAAAAATTCTTGACGAAGACCACTACGGCCTCGAAAAAGTCAAAGAAAGAATCATAGAGCATCTCGCGATTTATAAGCTAAAACAAGATATGAAAGCACCCATACTTTGTTTGGTTGGTCCTCCCGGAGTTGGAAAAACATCTCTTGGGAAGTCAATTGCCAGAGCAGTTGGGCGTAAATATATTCGAATGTCATTAGGAGGCCTTAGAGATGAGGCTGAATTGAGAGGGCACAGAAAAACATACATTGGCGCTATGCCAGGGAGAATATTACAGAATCTCAAGAAAATTAAATCTTCAAATCCTGTATTTGTTCTTGATGAAATAGATAAAGTCATCGGTACCAATATTAATGGTGACCCGCAGGCAGCTCTTCTAGAAATTCTTGATCCAGAACAAAATAGTAAGTTCTATGACAATTTCCTTGAGATAGATTATGACCTTTCAAAGATAATGTTCATTGCAACCGCCAATACGCTTAATACCATTCATCCAGCATTACGCGACAGGATGGAAATCATCGATTTGAGTGGTTATCTTGTTGAAGAGAAGATGGAAATAGCAAAAAAACATCTGATCCCGAAACAAATTTCTGAGCATGGTCTTTCTTCATACCATATAAGCTTTCCCAAAAAAGTGTTGAGCAAGATAATCGAAGATTATACCCGTGAGGCCGGAGTTAGATCATTGGAAAGACAGATTGCCAGATTAATCCGCAATAAAGCGAAATTTATCGCAATGGATCAGGAGTTTGACAAGAAAGTTACCATCGTAGACCTTGAAAAGGTTCTCGGAGTTGCTATGTTTCATCGTGAAATGGCAACTTCTCATGAGGTTCCGGGTGTGGTAACCGGCCTGGCATGGACACCGGTAGGCGGGGAGTTGTTGTTCATTGAAGTTAGTCTGAGCAGGGGTAAAGGAGAATTAAAGCTTACCGGAAACCTGGGAGATGTGATGAAGGAATCTGCAACAATAGCATACGAATACCTTAAATCGCATTCGGCACACCTTGATATTGATCCCAAAGCATTTGAAAGCTGGAATGTCCATATTCATGTTCCTGAGGGAGCAACCCCTAAAGATGGTCCTTCAGCAGGAATAACAATGCTTACAGCTTTAGCTTCAGCATTTACGCAGCGTAAAGTCAGGCCTTTTCTTGCTATGACTGGAGAAATAACTTTAAGAGGAAAAGTTTTGCCGGTAGGGGGAATAAAGGAGAAGATTCTTGCTGCAAAAAGAGGAAAAATTACTGAAATAGTTCTTTCAAAAGAAAACAAAAGAGATTTTGCGGAAATAAAGGAGGATTATATTAAAGGAATTAGTTTTCATTTTGTAGACAATATGCTAGATGTACTTGATTTCTCGCTTTTGGATGAAAAGGTGAAAAATCCCCTGAAGATTAACCCTTGATGAAAAATGTACTCATTATTCACGGGCATCCTGTCAACGACACATTCGTTGATCAACTTACAGAAAGCTATATTTCAGGTGTATTAAAAGCTGGTTCTGAAGTTAAGGAGTTGGTGTTAAAGAATTTGAATTTTAACATCAATTTTAAAGAAGGCTATCGTGGAAATCAGCAACTTGAACCTGATTTACAAAAAGCGCAGGAGCTTATTTTGTGGGCTGACCATCTGGTTTTTTTCTATCCAAACTGGTGGGCAACCTATCCTGCTATGCTTAAAGGTTTTATAGACCGAACTTTCCTTCCGGGCTTTGCTTTTAAATATAGAAAAGATAGCACAAAACCTGAACAATTACTTCTTGGAAAAACTGCAAGATTGGTAGTTACAATGGATACACCTGTTTGGTATTATTACCTTGTTCAAAGGGCTCCAGGCCACCACTCAATGCGCCAGGGCATACTTCATTTTTGTGGCATAAAACCTGTAAGAATCACTTCATTAGGATCTATGAAGAAGTCAACGCCAAAGCAAAGGCAAAAATGGCTTGATCTTATGCTGAAATTTGGTTCAAAACAGATATGATTATCTATCTAGACAGCATGTTGAATCATTTGCTAATTTAGCAGTTCAATAGCATGACATGAAGTTTTATCCAAAGTCGCTCGTTTTATTTTCTTTTTTAATCATTTTTTCTGGTTGTTTTCAAACTATTGAAAAACAACAGGATAATGTATTCCGATACAATGAGGCTTCAGGTGTTGTGTCACTCGATCCGGCATTTGCAAAGGATTTGCCACACATTTGGGTTTGTAATCAGCTCTATAATGGCTTAGTTGCGCTCGATGAAGATATGAACGTCGTACCTTCGATTGCCAAAACGTGGAAAATAGAGGATGAAGGTTTAACTTACACCTTTTATTTACGCAATGATGTTTTGTTTCATGAAAATGAAGTCTTTGAAAATGGAAAGAGAATAGTAGTTGCTAATGATTTTGTATACAGTTTTAATCGATTGACAGATCCAAAACTAGCTTCTCCCGGCTCCTGGATTTTCAATTATGTACAAAAAAAAGATGGCAAACCAGATGTTTTAGCCATACATGATACTATTCTCCAAATCAGACTTGAAAAGGCGTTTCCTGCCTTTATTGGTTTATTAACAATGACTTATGCTGCAGTAGTTCCTGAGGAAGCAATAAGAGCTTCAGGAAATGAATTCAGACGAAACCCCGTTGGGACTGGACCTTTTGCATTTAAGTACTGGAATGAAGGTGTGAAACTCGTTTTACGCAGGAATCCTGATTATTTTGAAAGTACACCAGACCATCAAGTGCCACAGCTTGAGGCTGTAGCTGTGAGTTTCTTAATTGATAAACAGACTGCCTTCATGGAGTTTGCCAAAGGAAGTCTTGATTATATGTCTGGGATTGACGCAAGATATAAAGACGAGTTGTTGAGTCGGAGCGGGAAACTGAGAAGTAAATATCAGAAAAATATCAGATTGATAAGACAGCCATACATGAATACCGAGTATCTTGGTTTTTTTATTGGCGACAGTGATAAGGGGCAAAATTTCATAAAGAAACTGGAGGTTAGAAAGGCAATAAACTATTCCATTGACCGCGAAAAAATGCTAAAATATTTGCGCAATAACGTTGGATTGCCTGGTCATGGCGGCATGATTCCCTTTGGTATGCCAGGATATGACAGTATGGGTGTTATTGGTTATCGGTATGACCCAGCAAAAGCACGAGCCCTTATTAATGAAAATCAACTTAATAATATCAGGTTAACCATTACCACAACTGCAGATTATGTAGATTTAATAAAGTTTGTTCAATCACAATTAAATTCAGTTGGATTTGATGCCCAAATTGAGGTAATGCCATCAGCAACAATGCGCGAAATGAGGGCAAAAGGTCAGCTTGACTTTTTCAGAGCATCCTGGGTAGCAGATTATCCTGATGCGGAAAACTACCTGTCTCTATTCTTTAGTCGCAATAAAACGCCAGGTGGGCCGAATTACACGCACTATGAAAACAAAGTTTTTGACAGCTTGTATCTTAAAGTTTTGAAAGAAACAGATAGCAAAAAAAGATTTGAAATTTACCGTAAGATGGATAGTTTAATGATGCAGGAGGCACCTGTAGTAGTTCTTTATTATGATGAAGTGCTGAGGTTTGTAAACAACAGAATCTCAGGTATGGGCAGTAACCCAACTAACTTATTGGATCTTAGAAAAGTAAAAATTTCACTATCTGAGTAGTATTAAATAAATGTGTTTTTGCATCTCCATTTCATCAGGTTCTAAGATTTGGTTTTTCGCTGATTTTAATCAAATCATAACCTATTAAGTTTTTTTGACATCAGCCTCAACATAGTTAAAATTCAATCAATCTTTTTTGTAATTTTGCAGCCGTTTTTTAAATCTTTTTTGTTATGATTAACATTACGCTTCCTGATAATTCTGTTCGCCAATACGACGCCGGTATTACAGCACTTGAGATTGCTAAAAGTATAAGCGAAGGTCTTGCAAGAAATGTACTTTCTGCAAAGGTGAATGGTGTTGTTTGGGATGCAACAAGAAGAATATTTGAAGATGCAAATATTCAGCTTCTTACATGGAATGATCCTGAAGGCAAGGCAACGATGTGGCATTCTTCTGCACATCTTATGGCAGAGGCCATTGAGCAACTTTACCCTGGTTCAAAATTTGGCATAGGTCCTGACATTGAAAACGGTTTCTATTATGACATCGATACAGGTGATAAAGTTCTTGCAGAGGCAGATCTAATTGAAATTGAGAAGCGCATGCTTCAGTTAAGCCGCGAAAAACAAGAGTTTAGAAGGGAAAATATATCCAAAGATGATGCGCTGAAGCTCTTCACAGAAAAAGGAGATGAATACAAAATTGAGCTTATAAGTGAACTAACCGATGGTGAAATTACACTCTATAAAAGCGGTACATTTACTGACCTTTGCAGAGGACCTCATTTACCTGACACCAGTTTTATCAAAGCTATTAAACTGACAAGTATAGCTGGAGCATATTGGAGAGGTGATGAAAAGCGCAAACAGCTTACCAGGGTTTACGGAATAACTTTTCCAAAGGCCAAAGAACTTGAAGAATACCTGATTTTACTTGAAGAAGCAAAAAAGCGTGACCACCGCAAGCTAGGAAAAGAGCTTGAACTATTTACTTTTTCACAAAGAGTAGGAGCAGGCTTACCTCTATGGTTGCCAAAAGGCGCTGAACTGCGCGAGCGTCTTGAGCAATATCTGAAGAAAGTTCAAAAAGAAGCAGGTTACCAACCCGTCATAACACCGCATATTGGAAATGTAAATTTGTATAAAACATCTGGACATTTTGATAAATATGGTGCTGATTCTTTCAGGCCAATCACTACACCAGTTGAAGGAGAAGCTTTCTTTTTGAAACCAATGAACTGCCCACATCATTGTGAGATATATAGTTCAAAACCACATTCTTATAAAGATCTTCCAGTGCGTTACGCAGAGTTTGGAACTGTTTACAGGTATGAACAAAGTGGCGAATTGCATGGTCTTACCCGTGTTAGAGGATTTACACAGGATGACGCACACATTTTCTGTACACCAGACCAAATTAAATCTGAATTCAAAGCTGTTATAAAAATTGTCATGCGTATTTTTAAAGCTTTGGATTTTAAAGAGTTTATTACACAGATATCCTTGCGTGATCCGAACAATCCTGATAAATATATTGGCTCGGATGATAATTGGCACCGAGCAGAAAATGCCATTAAAGAGGTAGCAGAAGAGGAAGGTCTGAATGCAATTACTGTTTTAGGTGAGGCAGCTTTTTATGGTCCGAAAATGGATTTTATGGTAAAAGATGCACTTGGAAGAAAATGGCAACTTGGAACCATTCAGGTTGACTATAATTTGCCCGAGCGCTTTGATTTAACATACACCGGAAGTGACAATGAAAAACACAGACCGGTAATGATTCATCGTGCACCATTTGGTTCAATGGAGCGATTTGTTGCTGTACTGATTGAGCATTGTGCGGGAAAATTCCCCCTGTGGCTAGCTCCTGAGCAGGTTATTATATTGCCTATCAGTGAAAAATATCAAAAATATGCAGAAAAAGTTTTACAGTTCCTGCAAAATTCCGATATTCGCGGCCTCATTGATGAGCGTAGTGAAAAAACAGGACGCAAAATCAGGGATGCAGAACTTAAAAAAATTCCTTTTATGCTTATTGTAGGCGAAAAGGAAGAGCTTGAAAATCAAGTTTCTGTGAGAAAACAAGGTGACGGAGATTTGGGTTCTTTCAGCATGGAAGCCTTTGCTGAAATGATTCAAAATGAAGTTAAAAAAATGAGTAATGTATAATTTTGAAGTAAAAAGATATTAGCTTCAACATAGTATTCATAAATCAGGAGGACAAAACTATAGCACAGTTCAGAGGCAGAGGCCCAAGAAAGGGTTTCGTAAAAAAAGAAGATCCGCACAAGATCAACGAAAGGATTACAGCGCCAATTGTGCGGGTAGTCGGTGATAATATTGAGACAAAGATTGTTCCGGTAAGAGAGGCAATAGCCCTTGCTGAATCATTCAGTCTTGATTTGGTTGAAATATCGCCTACAGCCAACCCACCAGTATGCCGTATTCTCGACTACAAGAAGTTCTTGTTTGAGTTGAAGAAGAAGCAAAAAGAAATTAAAGCCAAGTCAGCTAAAATTGTTGTGAAGGAAATAAGACTTGGACCAAATACCGATGATCATGACTTTGATTTCAAGCTTAAACATGCTATGAAATTTCTAGAAGAAGGATCAAAAGTTAAAGTTGATGTATTTTTCCGTGGACGTTCAATAGTTTATAAAGATCAGGGTGAGTTGATTTTGCTGAAGTTTGCCCAGGCTTTGGAGGACTATGGAAAAGTTGAGAATCTTCCTAAGCTTGAAGGAAAGCGAATGATCATGATGGTCGCTCCTAAAAAATAACATTAGTAAACCTTAAATATAGTTCAGTAATGCCAAAAATGAAGTCAAAATCCGGAGCAAAGAAGCGTTTTAAGCTCACCGGTTCCGGTAAGATCAAGAGGAAGCATGCTTACAAAAGTCACATTCTGACAAAGAAATCGACCAAACGTAAGCGCAATCTGACATATTCTGGATTGGTTCATAAAGCCGATGAGAAGAATATCAGAGAAATGCTTCAATCTTAAATTTAATCAATTGTTTAACTTTGTCATAGCAATAAAGTTCTCAGCAGATGAGGCGCTATGATGGAAAAAAATTAAAAAAATGCCAAGATCAGTAAATGCTGTAGCATCAAGAGCCAGAAGGAAGAAAATCCTTAAGCTGACGCGAGGTCAGTTTGGCCGCAGAAAAAATGTTTGGACAGTAGCCAAAAACTCTTATGAAAAGGGTCAACAGTATGCTTACCGTGACCGTAGAAACAAAAAGAGGTATTTCAGATCACTCTGGATTCAGCGTATCAATGCTGCTGCCAGAATGTACGGAATGTCTTACAGTGTTTTTATGGGCAAAGTGCACCAGCATAACATTGAGCTTAGTCGAAAAGTGCTGGCCGACCTTGCTTTGAACAATCCGGAAGCTTTTAAAGCGATTGTTCAACAAGTTCAATAAAGAGTTTTCTCTAATAATGAAAAAGACCTTCAAAATGGAGGTCTTTTTTTTATGCAATGTGTTTACTGTGGCTATGGATTTTCATTTATTCCGAATTTTTTCATCCTTCTATCAAGCGATTGCCATGTAACATTAAGTAAAGATGCGGCTTTTGATTTATTGTTGTTGCTTTTTTCCAGTGCTTTCTCAATAGTCCGCTTTTCTAGATTTTCGAGATCGAAATCATCTTTTTCACGTACTATTTTTGTTTTGATTGATGAACTCTTAAAAATAGGAAAGTGTTTTAACTCCAATTGTTGATTATCACACAAAATAAGAGCGCGTTCGATCAAATTTTTGAGTTCTCTCACGTTTCCGGGAAAATGATAGTTTTTCAGTTTATTTATCGCTTCATCGCTTATACTGTTAACATTAACATTCAATCTGCTCGAAAAAACAGAGATAAAATGCTCGATAAGTAACGGTATGTCTTCAGTTCGTTCACGAAGCGGAGGAAGCTGAATAACAAAAGTGCTCAACCGGTGAAATAAATCACTTCTGAACTTTTTCTCCTCAGTCATCTCTTCAAGTAATTGATTTGAAGCAGCTATAACTCTCACATCCACATCAATAGTGTTTTGAGCGCCTACCTTTCTTATTTTTCGCTCCTCTAATGTTCTTAAAAGTTTGGCTTGCTGTCCCAAAGGCATATCACCAATTTCATCCAGGAAAAGAGTGCCTTTTGATGCAGTTTCAAACCATCCTGTTCTTTCGTCAATGGCACCTGTAAAAGATCCTTTTTTGTGCCCAAAAAATTCACTTTCAAAAAGTCCGTCAGTAATTGCAGAACAATTTACAGAATGAAAATTGTTTTTGTTTCTGCTGCTGAGTAAATGAATTCCATGTGCAACGAGCTCTTTTCCAGTGCCACTTTCGCCCATAATGAGCACGCTTGTATTGTCGGTTGATGCAACACGCTGCATCATATAGCTGACATCTTTGATTGCATCGCTTTCTCCAATCATTGGTGAACCTAGATTCAGATAGAGTTTTTCTGAAAGTTTTGCAATTCTTTTTTTACTTGATTCCAGTTGACGGCTTAATTCGATAAACCTTTGTGTCCGTTGAATTGCATGATTTACATCCATGAGTTTAAATGGTTTCTGAAAGTAGTCAGTTGCTCCATTTCTCAGAGCTTCGATGACGCTGTTCATGTCGCCATGACCTGATATCATGATTACTTCAACACCATTATAATTTGATTTAATGTGTTTTAACACCTCAAGACCATCCATTTCTGGAAGCTTAATATCCACAATAGCGATATCGATTGAATAATCTTCAAAGATCGCAAAAGCCTGTGATGGCGATGATGAAAGGTGAACTAGATAATTTCGTTTTAGAAGATATTCTGAGATTTCATCGCGAACCCTCTTCTCATCATCCAGAATCAAAATATTTAATACTTCCATAATTAATCTATATAGATGGGTAAAAAAATAGATATTTTAGTGAACTCGCCTTCTTTACTTTTCACTTCGATATGTCCATGCATATCCCTGATGATTCCATAAGAAATTGATAACCCAAGTCCGGTGCCTTCATCTGCTTTCTTAGTAGTAAAAAAAGGATCAAAAATATTATTCAAAAGATGATTTGGAATGCCAACTCCATTGTCCTCAACTTCAATGCCGGCGAAGCTTTCTTTAGTTAGAATTGACATCGAAATCTTTTTGCTGTAATCTGTACCCAGATTTTTAGACTTTTTTTCAACTGCATGTTTGGCATTGCTTAAAATGTTTAATAAAACTTGTTCTAATTGTAAAGGATTACCCAAAACCATTACTGAGGGTTCCTTTACAATTATTTTAAGATCGATATAGTTATCAATTAAAAGTCTGTTTACCAAAAGAAGCGTGTTATTGACAACTTCAACGAGATTAATAGGGAAATGGTTATTGTAGTCTTGTTCACGCGAAAAGAGTCTGACATGGTTTATTATTTCTCTAATCCTTTCTATGTCGCTAAACATCAATGAAATCTTGTTTCTAAGATAATCTTCAGAAATATTATTTGTGTTGAGTTCATCGAGTATATTTTCGATACTCATTGATATTCCACCCAAAGGTTGGTTTATTTCATGTGCAATTCCTGCAGATAACTCACCAAGTGATTCAAGTTTAGACTTTTGCAGAAATAACTGTTGTTGTTTTTCTCTGTTTTTAAGTTCTTTTTTTACGCGCTCTTCCAAATTTAGGTTAAGATGAAGTAATTCATGCTCAAACCTTTTTCTGGCATCAACATCAGTAAGAAAAGTTAATACAGCATTGTCGTTTTCCCATTTTATCAAACTTGATTTAATTTCGACCCATTTTTCATTATCATTGGCGTCAATAATCTTGATGTCGTATGATATCATTGCATCTTCTCCAGTTAAACGTTTATTGTAGTTCTGCGCAACAATTTCTTTAAATTCGGGATGTATTATATCTAAAAAAGACTTTCCGGTGAGCTGGTAAGGGTAATATCCCGTAAGCTCATAAAATCTGGGATTTATAAATTGAATTTTGGAGTTTATTGACAAAAAGATTCCGTCATTGGCGTTCTCAAAAACAAGCCTGTATTTTTCTTCACTTTGTTTTAATAATTCTTCAGCGAGTTTTCTCTCTGAAATTTCATTTTCAAGCTTTCTTGTTCGTTGTCGTACGCGCAATTCAAGTTCAGCATTGAGTTTTTTTAATTTTTCTTCGATGCTTGACCGATAGATTGCTGCTCCAATTATATTTGCTGCAGTCATCAAAGTGTTAGCCTCTGATATAGTCCAAATACGTTCATAAAGACAATCATCGAAGCCAATAAATCCAAACCATTCGTTTTCGACAAATATTGGAACAGCAATAATTGAAACAATATCTTGAGATTCAATTAGTTCCCTTTCAGCCTTCGGAAAATCTTTCACAAGTCCATAAACAGTTTTTTTCTCACTGAATATCTCCGCCCATCGTAAGAATGAAGGATCTTTGACCGGCAATTCTTGCAAAATGAGGTTTTCCATTTCAGATTTTATCCCCTCTGCTATCCATTCATAGGTCTGTTTGATGTATTGCTCATGATCTTTTTTGAACACTTCAAAAATGTACACACGACTCACTTGTGCTCCTTGTCCAAGTCTGGAAAGGGCATAATTAATGCTTTTTTTGTTATAGCCAGATTGTATTAAACGTTCACCAACCTCACTTACTGCCTGAAGAATTTGTTCATTTCTAAAAAGACTATGTTCAGCTTTTATTCTCCGTTGTTCCTCAAGAAACATTTTTTTCTCAAGCTGAATTTCATGCACCTGTTCATCAATTATTCGAAAAAGCTTATGATTTTCAACTGGCTTTAATAAGAAAACCTTAACGCCAATATCAATGGCTCTTATAAAATAATGTGATTCACTATAGGCAGAAAGAAGTATAACCCGGGCTTGCGGATTTAATTTTTTTATCATAACAGTCATATCAAGGCCGTTCATCAATGGCATCTTGATGTCTGTTATGACTAAATCAGGAATATATTTTTGATAAATTTCAAGTCCTTGCTGACCGTTTTCAGCCAGGAACACATTCTCAACTATGTCTCCAATAAGTTTACCATAGACAGTGCGAAGAATTTTTTCATCGTCAACAAACAATACTGAAATTTCTGACTTTTCCATTTATGAAATAAAAATATTAATGGAAATACTTTTTTTCTCCAGCTAAAATACTTACTTTCAGATAGTTTTCTGCTGGAGGTAACGGACATGACCACCGCTCATCGTAAGCACAATAAGGATTATATACTTTGTTGAAATCAAGTGTTATCCGATCAGATTGAGGAATTTCGATATCAAGGTACCTTCCACCTCCATAGGTCAAAACGCCGTTGGAAAGATCTTTAAAAGGTATAAAAAGCCCCTTATAATCTGGTTTGTTTTTTAGAAGATCAAGGTTTTGATACGTCGAAAGTTTATAAATTGAATCATTGAGTGTAAAACTCAATGTACCATATTTTCTGTAAACCGGCTGTCTGTCAGTCGTAGTAGGCATTTTGAATGCAAGCTCAGTTGTGTCGATCAAAAATACTGCATCAACACGGTAATTGGTATCTACATCAAAATAATCCAATCCTCTGAACCTTTCAACTTCTGCTTTATTGAGCGGAGAAGTCAGTGAATCTTCAAAATATCTGTCCTTCTCAAATCTGGAGTTAATAATCTTATCAATATATCTTCCTTCGAGTATGCTTTTTCTAAACTCATTTTCGTTGGGATAGAAAAAGAGTCTGCTATAAAAATAGCTTATGAGTTCACTAAAGACGATTCTGAAACCTCGGCTTGTTTTATACCATTCCTGAGGATCAAATGAAAGATCGGTGTCAGAAATGAGTCCAATCTTCATTTCTGGAAATGCCTTGCGAAACATTAAGTATGAACGTCTAGAATGGGCACCCATTGAATACAAATCAAAGTTTTCGACTTTTGAATCCCAATCCTCGAAAGCCATTTTAAGCGCGATTGCTGTTGCATAGGTGCGATCACGAAGAATAGTATTTGGGATTGTTGCTGTATAAATTGAATCGCGAAAGTAATATCTGCGCATGGATTCCTTCGATGCATCGGCCATGTTTGAAAATGGTGATGAATGCGTCCATTGTGTTATTGGAACACCAGTTAAAATCATGTACTCGTATTGATTTTTTCGATAATAGTCTATAGCATTTTTTAAACCGGATTCAGGAAGCCAACCTTCAACAACCAATATCTTGGAAACAGGGGCACTATTCTGAGCCAGAAATGGATATGTAAGTTTCAATAGAATAAAACTTCCAAAAAAGAAAATACAAACAATCAAAATTCCTCCCAACAAGGTAGGTGAGTACACTTCTTTTTTGTTAAAAAACAGCCCCATAAAATTCTTTTAATATTGTGGAGCAAGATAGTTATTTTTGCGATACCTATATCAATAAAATGAAACTACACAATTACCGAAAACAATATTCCAAAGACATCTTGGATGAAACGCAAGTACCTGATGATCCAATTGTTTTGTTCAGGCAATGGTTTGAGCTGGCTTCAAAACAACATGCCCACGAAGCAAATGCAATGGTATTGTCAACTGTTTTTGACAATAGGCCTTCTGCCAGAGTGGTTTTACTAAAAGAGGTTTCTGAAGGAGGCTTTGTTTTTTTTACAAACTATGAAAGCAGAAAAGGCATTGAACTTGAAACAAATCCGTTTGCATGTTTAACTTTTTTCTGGCCCGAATTTGAACGTCAGATCAGAATTGAAGGCTCAGTCAGGCGTGTTTCTGATGAAATATCTGATAATTATTTCAACAGCAGGCCTGAGCAAAGTAGGATAAGCGCAATCATCTCTCCCCAAAGTCAAGTCATAGCATCCAAAGCTGTGCTTATGAATAAAAAAAATGAATTCATAACGAAAGCCGAGAATCTGAAAAGACCGTTGTTTTGGGGAGGTTATAGTTTATTGCCAGAAGCGGTTGAGTTTTGGCAGGGTAGGCCCGATCGTTTGCACGACAGGGTTAAATATGTCAAAAACGGCCTTGAATGGGCGATTCAAAGATTAGCCCCTTGAAACAACTATTGAAAAAGTCAATTTTGAAAAATGTAAGATTGGAGTCTATGTCAATCAAATTCTTTAAGGATTGAAATTTATTTCATTGAATTTAGTTCCAGTAATAGCGTTTGGATTTGATCATTTGAAAATCCTTTTTCTTTGGCGGCCTCTTCCAAAGTGCCCCAAATTGGTTCTCCACATGCAATGCATTTTATGCCTTTTTCCATCAAAAATTTTACAGAAAATGGATAATCGCGCACCAACTCTTCAATTTCAATATCTTTAACGATCATTTTTGTTGATTATGAAAGAATTATTTTCATTTTAACAGTTCATAAAATCCTATATGTGAAGTACTTAAAGAATATTTTTCAATCCTTTGGTTGATGTTGTGGTCTTAAAAGATCGTTGACGGTTTTTACCGGATTAAAAGTAATTAAAGGTGTTTCAACAAACACTGTAATCCAGTCTGCCATAGCCCCATTCCAAAGCCCGGGCAGCTCAAGTGCTTTCAGATCGCGTCCGTCTTTTGATTTAATTGAAATAAAGCCTGTATCAGGGTCAACATAATCGCGTAAATCAAATTTTTGGCCTTCAAAATTATACATGCTGCAAACAAGATCAACAGGATTGAAATGTGTTGATTTTGCAACAATTTCAGCTTGTAATGGGTCTTTTAGATTCATTTGAGATGACTCCACCACCTGCAGTGAAACTTCACCTTCAGCATTTTTAACCCAGAAAGGACCTCCACCTGGCTCTCCTTCATTTTTAACCATGCCACAGATACGCATTGGACGGTTGAGCTTATTGAATAAAAAGTCGATTTTTTCGATTTCACTATAGCCTTCGTATGCATTGGGTATGTCAATCATGAGTTCATTGGCAGCAAACTCCTTGATTTCGTTCAATTCATTTTCTTCAAGATTTCCTCCATCTAGCAAGTCCAGATAATCAAAAGATTTTTCCTGAAGTTGCATTAAAAGCCCACCAATGGCTTTTTTGTAGGTGTAAGTTTCATCTCTCAAACGATCGGGTACGATATTATCTATGTTTTTTACAAAGATGATATGGTCATCTAAATCATTGAGATTTTCGATAAGTGCACCGTGACCACCAGGCCTGAAAACAAGTGTTTCATCATTATTCCTGAAAGGCCGATTCTGCATATCTACAGCAATCGTATCTGTCGAAGGCTTTTGTTCAGAGTATCTTATGTCATAACGAATTTTAAAACGAGCTTCAAACTTTGGCACTATTTCATTCATTACGGCATCAAATCTTTCACGGTGTTCCGGGGAGATTGTAAAGTGAACCTTAGCAATTTTGTCTTCGTTGATGCAGTAATTTGCTGCTTCTACCAAATGTTCTTCAATAGCCAGACGATGTTCATCGCTGTATGAGTGAAAACGCAGCAGCGCTTTTGGCAGGTTGCCATATCCAAGGCCGTTATCAAGAATGAGAAATTCGATTATTTTTTTATAATCTTTTGATTGTAAGAGTCCTTCAATTTTAAAACCAGAAGCTTCGATCTTTTTAACCAGATCTTCATAGAATGCAAATGAGCTTAAATTTTTTAAAAAATACCCTACACTGTTAAAATCATTCTGATTCTCTGTTTCATTAATTGCCTTCTCTGAGCCATCGAAAGACTGGACAAACTCGAATAGGTGTTTAAACATTCTGCTGGCAGCACCTGAAGCAGGTACAAATTTCAAAACGTTGTAATTGTTGATATTTGAATCAAAATATCTGACGAGATCGTTTGTTTGCTCAAATGAAAGTTTGACCATACCTCTTTCTAAGGTTGCTGGCGCTACAAGTCTGATGTAAGGGAATCCTTTGACAAATGTATTGATTTGCTTCTCAATCTGTTCAATTTCAATTCCTTTTGCTTGGATCTGCTGAAGATCATTTTGATTAAAATGCTGCATAATATATCGAGTTGAATTATTTTCAAAAGTACGATTTGATAAAGAAAAAACAAGACTTGTAATAAAAAACTTCATTGATTTTTTTAAAGAAAAATCATTTGTTAATTAAAATATTGTATTACTTTTGCACAACTTTTTGCCCAGGTGGTGGAATTGGTAGACACACCAGCTTGAGGGGCTGGCGCCGGTTACGGTGTGCAAGTTCGAATCTTGTCCTGGGCACTTTTTTTAAGGGTGTTTTTAGCCCAAGTGGCGAAATTGGTAGACGCGCTACATTCAGGGTGTAGTGACCTTAAGGTCGTGAAAGTTCGAGTCTTTTCTTGGGCACCTGAAATTTTAAATGACTTTGAAGAATTAAGATTTTTCAAAGTCATTTTTTTTTGAAATGAATTTATTATAAATCTTAAAACCACCTCCTTTGGTGGTGGTAATGAATTTAGCGGGTTAGCCTGAAAACGATTAATTTTGCGACATGAGTAAATTTAAGAAGCTTAGCCATGTTATTTACCGTTGCACTTATCATATTGTAT
>JAUXMV010000030.1 GCA_030683155.1 Bacteroidales bacterium | reverse complement strand
TCCTTTAACTCAAAATCCTGTGTGATTTCTATTGGAACTACAAGGCTTAACAACTCTTTAAAAAGATCATCTTTTGTCATTTTGCTTTTTTTATGCTAAGGTAATTATTATCCCCAGCACATCAAAATAATAAGTAGCCTTTGTTCGAATGAAGCTTAAAGACTGAAAAAACGAACGCTAATTTAGAATGATTATTACTTTTATGAATGCTCTTTTTCCCTACTTTTACAGCAATTACACAATGCAATATGGACTTTAATTTCGATTCCCACGCCCACTACGAGGCAACCAAAAGAAGAGCAGGTTATGTAAGCCGAAAGAAGGCCAATCAGGAAACTTATGACCGAATTGGCTTCATGTCCGGACTTGAAGTGCATCAACAATTGCTTACACAGGAAAAGCTTTTTTGTCATTGTCCTGCTGGCATTTACAATAAAAGTGATGTTTTTGATGCCGAAATTATCCGGCATATGCGGCCAACGCTTAGTGAGCTTGGAGAATATGATGGCACGGCTTTGATGGAGTTTAAAACCAGAAAAGAAATCATTTATCGAATAAAAAACGAAACGGCTTGCACCTATGAAGTCGATGACACTCCTCCGTTTCCCGTCAATCGCGAAGCATTGAAAATTGCCATCGAAATTTCACTTTTGTCAAAACTCAATATTGTGGGTGAAGTTCATATTACCCGAAAGCAGTACCTCGACGGTAGCATACCGACCGGCTTTCAGCGAACAGCCATCATTGGTGTTGAGGGTGAAATTGAGCTAAAGCATAAAAAAATACGTTTGATTCAGCTTAGCATAGAGGAAGATTCGTGTCGCGAAATTTCAGATATTGGGCATACACGTATCTACAAAACCGACCGACTTGGAATGCCGTTGATAGAAACTGTGACGTATCCCGAGTGCCTCAATCCTGATGAAGTTAAGGAAGCATGTGATTATATACGTTTCCTCAACCGAAGTACAGGCAAAGTGCGGACTGGAATCGGCAGCGGACGTCAGGATGTGAACGTTAGTTGTCGCGGAGGATCACGTGTTGAAATAAAAGGTGTTGCGCACACAAAATGGATTCCTGAACTTACGCATATCGAAGCTTTCAGACAATGGTCGCTGCTGATTTTACGTGATGACCTTCGGCAGAAAATCAAAAACTATGATCAATGGAAAATTGAACATAATATCTTAAAGCCTGATTTTGATCAGTTTAATTATGCACCACTGGCACAAGCCATTTCCAGAAAACATGAAATAGTTCTTGTAAAACTTCCGGGACTGAAAGGTGCTTTGTCTCATTTTACCCAACCCGGAAAAATGTTTGCCAATGAAATCAGCGACCGGCTGAAAGTTATCGCTTGTCTTGAGAAACCAAACATGCTGCACTCTGAATCATCCGGAGATGAAATCACGCCCGCCGAATGGAAGTACTTATCAAAAACAGCAGGATCAGGCCCTGACGATGCACTAATTCTCATCTGGGGACCTGCCGCAGACATTCCTACGGCGCTCGAAACAATAGAAGAACGCTTTAAAATGGCTTTTGAAGGCGTCCCAAATGAAACACGGAAAGGTTTAACAGATGGAACAACAATTTTTGAGAGGGTTCTTCCGGGTGCCGATCGCATGTATCCTGATACAGATTCAGCTCCTATACCACTGGAAGACAATATTATAGAAGAACTTCGCAAAGAAATTCCCGAAGATATCATCGATCGCTATAAACGCCTTCAATCCTGGGGTGTTCCCGACGATACCTATACGTACATCTTCTCGAAAAACCTCTATCCCTTGCTTGAAGATATTGTGAACGAACTGGGATATTCTCCAAAAGTGGCTGGCACTTTCATTGGGCATCGCATGAAAAATCTACTCGGTAAGTCAAAAAACAGCCGTTTCAAAGCCCGAAAGATCTTTCACCTTTTTGCCTTTCTTCGCGAACAGCAATTGGATGCACGTCTTGCCTGGCAAATGCTTCCTTTGGTTGTAGAGCATCCACGCATTGATTTCGAGTCGGCACTTACAATTCTGAAATTTAAACGTCTTTCGGCTGAAGAAATAACAGGAAAGCTTCCTTATATTCAGGGCAAGTTTGTCTTCAACCCAAAAAAACCAGAAAGCAAGCATCGTAAAAACTGGATTATGGGTCAGCTCAGAAAAATTGCAGCAGGCAATATGGATTTAACCCAATTAGCAAAACAGATAACAGATTAAAAATGAGCGAAGATATTTTTCAAGGCTATAAAGGAGCTGCGTTAGAAGTTTTAAAGAAATTCAATACACGCGTTTGGGGTCAGGCAGAGATAGATACCACAAGAGGGAAATTTGTAGGCACTGTCCTTCCTCGTTCAGAAAATGACGATGAACAGCATATCGTTCTCAAAATACCTACGGGGTATAACGTGGGAATCAGTGTTGGAACGATCCGCGATATGAAGGAGACAGGCTACAAAAAAGCCAATTACAAAATCCCTGAAAAACAATTTCCTGTTACACCGGGATTGCCAAAAGTTAAACTTTTCGGTACAGGCGGAACAATTGCTTCACGGCTGGACTATCGCACAGGCGCTGTTATTCCTGCCTTTTCGCCTGGTGAACTGTATGGTGCTGTGCCAGAGCTTGCGGATATTTGTAACCTTGAAACGGAAAAATTATTTGCTGTTTTCAGCGAAAACATGGGGCCAAAACAATACATGGCACTTGCCAAAGCCATTGGAAAAGAAATCGAACATGGCATTGATGGCATTGTTATCGGTCATGGAACCGACACATTGCATCATACCGGAGCTGCACTCACTTTTATGTGTCAGAATTTACCCGTTCCCGTCGTACTTGTAGGATCACAACGATCAAGCGACCGCCCCAGCTCCGATGCTGCCCTCAACCTGATGCATGCCATGAAAACCGCCGGCACATCAGACATCGCAGAAGTGATGGTTTGTATGTTTGGACCAACATCCGATGAATATGGTTTGTTGCATAAAGGAACAAGAGTCCGAAAGATGCATTCAAGCTACAGAAGTACTTTCCGCACGATCGGCGACACACCGCTGGCAATGGTTAACAGACAGAAAGTGACACCTATTCATAAAACCTATAACAAAAGGCGCAACGACAAAAACGTAAAAATCCTCCCATATTTCAGTGATGACGTGACGATGCTTTACTATTATCCCGGAATGAAACCCGACACCATTGATGCATTGGTTGAAGCTGGATACCGCGGAATCATTATTGTTGGTACAGGTTTGGGCCATGTCAACAAAGAATTATATCCGGCCATTGAAAGAGCGCATGCAAAAGGGGTTCACATGTATATGACTTTGCAAACGATCTGGGGTTATGTGCACATGTTTGTATATGATACTGGGCGTGATATGATGGCAAAAGGGATTGTTCCGGCAGGAAATATGCTGCCCGAAGTTGCCTGGGTGAAGCTAAGCTGGATTTTGGGCCAAACCAACGATCCTGACGAAGTAAAACGCATGATGCTTACGCCAATAAACGATGAAATTACCACCCGAGAACCTTACAACGGTTACCTCGTTTATCAGGGAGGTGTTCCGGAAGTTGAGGATTTCATTAAAAAAGTGCATAAGTAGCATTGATTCTCTGGTTAAAATTGACTGTTTAAAGTTAAGTCAAAAGCTTAGCAGCTATTTAGATTTATAGGTTTCTATTAGTTGACACCTGCAATTACATTGCCTAGAAATGGTCATTCTCTTGAAAATCTTAAAAATATTTTGTTATCTTTGAGCTCCTTAGTCTTATTCAATATGATCTAATTAGCTTAAAATGAAATTGCTAAACGCTTACCTGATAATTTTTTTCAGCCTGATTTTTAAAATTGCTTTTAGTCAAGGTAATGTAGAGATGGCATTAAATCATGCTGCAAAAAAACAATTTCTTAAACAGTTTTCAACAGAAGCAGAAATACGCTTCAACCTGAATATGAAGGAGGCGTTAAGGCTTGCACCGGAAAAAGGCTGGGCAATTTTTGAGGTCGCTGATGATTGGCAGATTATTTCTCTGCAAGGAATTGATGAAGGTGGATTTCCAATCTATTACACAACTCACAATGTAAATGCCGCAGCAACAATTGGCACGAATAATCTTTGGCCTGGTGGTAGCAGCGGATTGAACCTTAGTAGTTCATCTGATTTTTTGACTGGCAAACTTGGTTTGTGGGACGGAGGTCGTGTAAGGACAACACATCAGGAATTTTCCGGAAGGATAGCCGTTGTTGACAATACTTCTTCAATAAGTTCTCACGCTACACACGTTGCCGGAACGTTGATAGCAGCCGGAATAAACCCACTTTCGAAAGGAATGTCATTTGGTTTGCAAGAGCTCAAAACATGGGATTACAACAGTGATGTTTCCGAAATGGCAAATGCCGCAACAAACCTTCTGGTATCAAACCACTCCTATGGTGCAATTGCAGGCTGGAGATACAATTCAGCAAGGGCAGGAACCGCCACAGATCCTTACTGGGAATGGTATGGCGACCCTGCAGTGAGCACATACGAAGATTACAAATTTGGTTATTACAACTCAAAGGCAAAGGATTGGGATTTAATTTCATACAATGCGCCTTATTATCAGATTGTAAAATCTGCCGGCAACAACCGAAATGATAATGGTCCAGCAATTGGCTCACCTTACTGGACAAGAACAGCTGGTGGACAATGGCAACTTGTAAATGCCAGAGTTCAGGGAGCAGTCTCCGACAATAATGCTTACGACATAATATCCGCTTACGCCAATGCAAAAAACGTTTTACTTATCGGTGCTGTAAATGCCATTCCCGAAGGCTACACCACTCCATCAGATGTAGTTATATCTTCGTTCAGCTGTTGGGGACCAACAGATGACGGACGTATAAAACCAGATGTTGTTGCCAACGGGGTGAGTTTATACTCAACAGCATCAACTGGTGATGCCGCATACAGGTCTGCGAGTGGAACATCTATGGCAGCGCCAAATGCTTCAGGTTCAATATTTCTTTTACAGGAATTATACCATCAGAAGCATGGTGATTTTATGTTAAGCTCAACTTTGAGAGGAATTGTTTGCCAAACTGCACATGAAGCCGGAAACATCGGCCCTGATTACATATTCGGCTGGGGTCTAATCAATATGGAAGGAGCTGCAAAGCTCATCAGCAATTCTGATAACACACAATATATTGAAGAAATACCTTTGTATTCAGGTGATACTATCAAAAGAGAGATTGTTGCTGTTGGCACTGACCCTTTGGTTGTTACGATTGCTTGGACAGATCCCGCCGGAACCCCACTAGCCTACGGCCCCGAAATGCTAAACAACAGAACTCCACTATTGGTTAACGACCTTGACCTTAGAATAACTTATGATTCAACTACCTATTTGCCATGGGTTTTAGATGCTGAAAACCCATCCGAACCTGCAACAAAAGGCGATAACAATGTGGATATAATAGAACAGGTCGTTATTGAAAACCCCATTCCAGGACGCACTTATTCTGTTACTATTTCGCACAAAGGAGCTTTATTTGATTCTGTTCAGGTTGTTTCTATTATTGCCAGTGGGGTTGGCGGAACACCGGTCTGCCCCTCCTTTCCAACAAATGAAAGCGGAACACGAATTGATGGATTTCAATTAAACAGCATTGACAACCTGACAGATACAGAATGTCATACATATAGAGATTTCACAAATCACACAACTTTGGTTAATCTTGGGTCAACCTATCCTTTTAAGCTAAAAGTTGGAACCTGCGATCAGGAAAACAGTAGGATAGTAAAAATTTTTGCAGACTGGAACTCAAACGGGATCTTTGATGAAAACGAACTCATTATAACATCAGATGTAATTAATTCAACTTCAGATTTTGAGGGCATGATAACCATACCTACATCAGTAAAGCCAGGATTCAAAGGGAGATTGAGAATAATTGTATCTGAAACTACAAATCCTGATGAAATAAGCAGCTGTGGCATTTATAATGCTGGTGAAACTCAGGATTACCTTTTGAAATTTGATTATCCTTTGTTTGACATAGGCGTTAGTAAACTTAAATATCCATCAAAGGAAATCATGTGTTCAAGCGATAATGAGTGGGTGAAAATGGAAGTGAAAAACTATGGAAGCACACCATTATCAGGAATAAATTTCACCGCTGAAGTTTATGAAAATTTCAACTTGATTGAAACCTATCATAATACACATTTGGGCATAATTACGCCTTCACAGTCCAAAATATTTCAGTTTGACGCAGGTTTTAAAACCAGTCCATCCAAAAATTATTCAATTATCTGTATCGTAAATGTTGAAAACGACCTAAATCCTTCAAATGACACGCTTCAATTTAATTTTATCACTGCTCCCTTAAGTGAGGCTCCACAAGGAAGTGCTATTTTATGCGATGGGACTGATGAGATAAGACTTGAAGCTGTTTCTTCTGGCACTGCTTTTTGGTATGATGCACCCATAAACGGTCATCTTTTGGCTGCAGGAGAATCTGCTGCAACAAATTTTATTTTACCAGACAACAAATACTATGTTGGAATTAATACGCTATCAGATTCTATTGGATCTTTCTCAAAAGATTCAGAACCATGGACCAATGGGAGTTATCACCAAGCTGCTGTTACACCATTTATCACAACATATGTTCCGGTAGTTTTGAAATCTGCAATAATTTATGCAGGCTGGCCTGGAACGATTACTTTGCGAGTTGAGGATGTCAATTCAAATGAGGTTGTGTCTCAATCAACATTAAATATAGAAGCAACGCGCAACCCTCCCAGTCCAACTGTTGGAGCAGGTAATGACCTTACAGATAATGGTAAAGAGTATCTTCTAAACCTTGAAATACCTGAGCCGGGCAATTACAGAATCTGCATTTCCTATGCTGATGGCGTGACTATTTACCGAAACAACGGAAGTGCATCAAATCCATACCCATTCGAAATTCCAGATGTAATATCAATCACTGGCAGCAATGCGTCAGTTCCTGGTTCGTTTTATTACTGGCTTTATAACATCAAGATTGAAAGCTATGGTTGTAAAAGTGACCTTTCAGAAGTTCTATTGGAACAGTTTGAGAGTCCAAATGTGCAAATTACCAGTATTATTAATCCTGACAGCACTGTAATACTGAATGCAGGAAACCCGGGAAAAATATTTCTTTGGAACACTGGCGACACAACCCAAACCATATTGGTCAATCAATCAGGAACCTATAGTGTAACAGTCACAAATGAATATGGGTGTACCTCGATTGACAGCATTCAGGTAAATATTCTGGGGGTTGATGTAAATGATTATTTTTCAATTAAAATTTTTCCTAATCCTGCTGAAAATTACATAATTATCGAATCATTGACTGACATTCTGGTGGAAATTTACAATTATAATGGCATAAAAAAATACAGGTCAAACAGTTCGAGTCTCAGACATAATATTGATCTGTTTTCAATGCCAGCATCGGTTTACCTCTTAAAAATTATTGATCCAAAAAACGAAAAATACACTTTAAAAAAGATAATTATTAAATAGATACAGTAAAAAATGTGCCGAAGACTTTGGTTTTAGGCTGGAAAATTATTATTTTTGTTAGTTATAAGTCATTATTTCAATTAGTTGAGTAAATAATCATGTTCAAATAAGGTGTAAATTTTAAAAATAAAAACTGAACAATCAATAAATGTTATCCTAAAGCAAAGCCATTTAAATAAACTTAAATTATATTCAAATGAAACAAAGAAAGAAAAACCTGATTTACATTATGACTCTTTTTGGAGTTATGCTATTTATTATAGGTAGTTGCAAAAAAGAAGATAAGGTTGTTTTACCAACAGTTACAACAACCCAGGCAACTCAAATAACTGCAACAGGTGCAATTTCAGGTGGAACTGTTACAGATAACGGCGGCGCCTCAGTTACTGCTCGAGGTGTATGCTGGAGTACAAATCCTAATCCCACTATTGCTGACGCCAAAACTGAGGATGGTGCTGGTGCTGGAAGTTTTACAAGTAATATTTCAGGACTGGAAGCAAATAAAATATACTATATCAGGTCTTATGCCACAAATAGTGCCGGTACAGGCTATGGTAATCAAATCGAAATTACAACTCTTTTAGGCATTGAAGTGCCGGTGCTGACAACAGTTTCAGTTACTGAAATTGACAGACATACTGCCAAAACAGGCGGCAACATTACTTCAGACGGTGGTGGAGAAGTGACAAGCCGGGGTGTTTGCTGGAGCACAAGCCAGAATCCTACTATTGCCGGCAGTAAAACTGAAGATGGAAATGGCATTGGCGCTTTCATAAGTAACATAGCTGATCTTGAATCTAATACAACCTACTATATAAGAGCATATGCCACTAATGCTGCTGGAACAGGTTACGGAAATGAAATTTCATTTAAAACGCTCGAGGAAGGAATCGTAATAGATATTGACGGAAATATTTACCAGACTGTTATCATTGGCAATCAAGAATGGATGGCAGAAAACCTGCGGGTTAGAACATATAATAGTGGTGACCCTATCCCCACAAATCTGGACAATGAAACCTGGACTACTACCAATTCAGGTGCATTTACAGTTTTTGATTTCAACAATTCAAACGCTGCCGGAATTGATTCTGAAGCGCAAATGGCATCCATATACGGACTCCTTTATAACTGGTTTGCTGTCGGTGATGTGCGTAGTCTTTGCCCAAGTGGATGGCGCGTTCCAAGTAGTGATGACTGGAATCAAATGAGTGCTTTCATCATTGAACAACAAGCAAGTATCGACACTTCCAATTTAGCCAGAGCGTTAAAATCGTGCAGACAAATTAACTCACCACTTGGTGGTGAATGTGCAACAGATCAGCATCCTTTCTGGAGGGAAGACGAGCTTAACATTGGCGAAGACCTTTATAATCTGGGTTTGTTGCCAGCTGGATTCAGACACAATACCTCAGGTAATTACAGCTGGCTTACAAGCCGTGGATACTGGTGGACTTCGACTGAATTTGAAACGAATCCTGAAAGCGCAAATTATCGTCGAACATATTTCAGCATGAGTGTATTAGAGCGAATTGCCACAAGTAAAAGAATCGGGTTCTCTGTCCGTTGTATTAAAAATAAATAACATTTTGATTGACAGCTGCTGATGTAAAAAAGTTTCGAAAACAGATTTATTTCAGCAGCTGACAATCATGTTCAACACATTAATAATTAACTAATTGAAAATTAATTTAATCGAATTTGGATCATTAATCACTTAATTCTATAAGCTATGAATAATAACTTTTTACGCTCAACTTTTTTAATTGCGCTATTTCTCGCAATTATACCTTTTAGTTTCACACAAAACTATCAAATTAGTTTTACAGGATCTGGACAAAGCAATACTATCGAGACCATTGAAGTCAAAAATATCGATCAGGGAACCAGTATAATGCTGGCAGGAAATGATGTATTGCAACTGGATGGTGTTCTAGGCTTAAATACAATAAACACCAAGTTCAACGAAATGCTTGTTTATCCTAATCCAACCAACGAATCAAGCAGGATAGAATTCTATAGCAATTCAGGTACGGTAAATATTGATCTATTTGATTTTTCCGGTAAAAAACTGGCCGGCAAAACAGAAACACTTCAAGATGGGATGCACATTTTCAGTGTTAACGGCTTAGGTTCTGGAGTTCACCTGATAAAAATAAAAACACCTGAAGCCACCTTTGCACAAAGGATTATTTCAACATCTGACGCTGCAAAAGCCATCAGCATAGAAAAAGAAGGCAGCTCCACTGCAACACCAAAAAATAGCCAGTTGAAAAGCACTTCAGACCATGTTTTGATGCAGTATAATGATGGTGAAAGACTCTTATTTAAAGGCATCTCAGGAAATTACACCCATATTTTGACAATGGTTCCAACGCAAAGTCAGATTGTTGATTTTAATTTTGTTGAATGCACCGATGCAGATGGCAATCATTATTCTGTTGTTGTCATCGGAGATCAGCTTTGGATGGCAGAAAACCTTAAAACAAGCACCTACACAAGTGGAGGTGCGATTCCAGGTCCTTTTTCCGGTGCGGCATGGGTGACAAACAGCACCAATGCAAAACTACCAGCTCACACGATTTACGATCACAATCACTCCTCTGCTGAAGGTCTTGAATCCCCGGAAGAGGTTGTGGCGGCATACGGTAAAATGTACAACTGGTATGCAATTGAAGCAGGCAATATTTGTCCGGCAGGTTGGCAAGTGCCAGATACTACACAATGGAATGTTTTAATTAGCTACATCATTGACGCTGAAAATATCTTTGACGAAACAAATATTGCAGGGGCAGTAAAATCATGCCGTCAGATAAATTCGCCGTTAGGCGGTGATTGTGCAACAAATGATCATCCCCGCTGGAGAGAAAACAGCCAGCATTACGGCACAGACAATTATGGGTTTGGGCTTATAGCAGCTGGCTATATTTTAAGCTCGAGCGGCAATTCCAGCTGGATGGGTTCGCGCGGATACTGGTGGACATCCTCAGCCCATTCTACCAATCCTGATCTGGCACTCTTCCGTCGGTTCAACTTTGACGACAGCGTTCTTACTAAAGGAAGCTTTAATAAAGGAGTTGGACAACCAGTGCGTTGCATCAAAATTCAGGAATAGGATAATTCCGTTGAGCTGAATAACTTTAGCAAAAAACCCGGACATGATAATCAATCAGTCCGGGTTTTATGTTTACTAATAATCTGTTTAGCAGTTACTTGATTAGATGCTTAAACAAGTGTATTAGTCATTTTGATTTACCAATGGATTTGCATTTATCTCGGCCCTCGGAATCATATACTGCCACCTTTTATCTGCAACGGGAACCTCAAAGATAGTTGCCACTGAGGGATCATGGCTTTGTACACTTCTGTCCAGAGGTAAGTTTAGGCGCTTCAGATCGAGCCATCTGAACCCCTCTCCCCAAAGCTCCAAACGTCTGTTCATCATGATTTCTTCTATTAAATCAATTCCACTGTTGTTGGATACCATATAGTTTGTATCTCTTGTAGAAACAAGTTCAAATAATACTTGTTGTGCCTGACCGTCCTGACCTTGCCTAGCCAGGGCTTCTGCTTCAATAAGATAAAGTTCAGCAGTTCGCATATAGCATAAGTCGCCTCTCCCACTGCCTTCATCAGGTGCCATAAACTTAAAACTCATATATTTTACAGCTGTATAGTCGGTATTTGGCTGTCGCACTCTTGCTTCTTCATTGCTTGATGCAAACCACTGTTTTCGGGTATCAGATTCGGGGAATGAGTCATATAATCTGCTGCATATCTTTTTTGGATTTTGTTTGATATTGGTTGAGTTTCTGTTCCATGTCATATACGAGAAAAATGAAGAGAAAGCATACGAATGTTCTTGCTGAACATGACTAACCCAAAGAAATTCAGGGTTTGTACTATTGCTAAGCCCTTGCATAAGTTGGGCTTTATTCATCAGGGTTTTTCCCTGACGCGCCTCACCTGCCAGCAATGCTGCTCTGCCCCAATCACCCTGAGTGAGCGCAACACGTGCAAGAATTCCTTTAGCTACAGAAGCGCTAAGGTGTGATTTGGGCGTTTGGGTAACCCATGTGATTTCTTTACCTTCAAGTAAACTTATAGCCAAGGTTAAATCTGCATTAATCTGCTCATATAATTTTTCAACTGTTTCTCGTGGCAGACCTGCAATTGTTGGAGTCAAGACTAATGGAACTCCCGGCTGTTCATTTGGTTTGTTATTCCAATCGTAACGTTTAGCATAAGATTGAACCAACTGATGGTACGCCCAGCCTCTGTATGCAAGCGCCTGCCCTTTTATATGTTCTTTTTCAGCAAGCGGACCTTCGGCGCCATCAATATAAAATATGATCATATTCGTGTTTGCGATAAGTTTATAAAAGAATCGGTAGGGCAAGGATGTATAAGCCCCATTTTCATTCCGGGTACTTGTCCAATTATAAACGCCAATGAACCAGCCATTTCCGCGATCATGATTAACCAGATCCTCTCCCATCATATCATGCATAATCATATTTCCACTATGTCCTGCATGCGAACTATGACCAGATTCAAGGGTTGCATACATAAACCTGTGAACCCCGTTGAGGGCTGCCCATGCATTGCTGGTAGTTGTAAATACGTCAGCTTCTGAAATAGCTTCAGTAGGATTTAAATCCAAAAAATCATCCTTACAGGATTGTAGCGAAACAGTAAGTCCCAGGAACACCAAAAAGATTATAGATAAATATTTTTTCATCACTGTGATTTTTTAAAATGATACATTTAAACCTACAGTCACTATGCGGGACTGAATGTAAGCATTGGATGTTGTTCCGGCAAAACTTTGCTGTATATTCATGCCCTTTCTTTTGCTTATCAAAAACAGGTTTTCTGCGGTAGCATAAAGCTTAGCGTTGCCAACATTAAGTTTTTTGCTAAAATCCTTTGGCACATTGTATGTCAGGTTCACCGACCGAAGATTAAGATATGAGCCATCGATAAGCCATCGGCTTGAAATAGCATTGTTATCAGTAGTCATTGTCGGATCAAGCCGGGGAACATCTGTATTATCTCCGGGCTGTTTCCATGCCATACTCAGGTCGGCATGCATCGCACTGCCCCAGTTTTCATAATTCATCAGACTCCTGTATATGCCATCATAAACCTTTCCTCCCAATTGATAAGTCAAAAGAACAGTAAGTTCAAAATCTTTGTATGAAACAATATTCGTGATGCCCCCAACTAAATTTGGTATAGCTGAGCCTGAATAAGCATATTTTGCATTGGCCATAAGGAATGTTAAAGTATCAGTTCCAATTAAACGAATATCCTCGCGACTTACATCGGTATTCTGGGCATAATATAAAGACAATCCATCTGCAGGATCAACACCATACCATTGACGAAGCCAGTAATCATAAACTGACCGTCCTTCTTTCAGCTTTTTTGTACCCTCAATAATTTCATCATCTTCTCCAAAAGGCATCTTGGTAATTCTGTTTTTTACTGTTGTGACATTCATATCAACTGTCCATTTAACGGCAGTTTTATCAAAAACATCAGCGGCAACACGCATTTCAAAACCCTGATTATACATTGCTCCAATATTCTTATCAATCGAAGAAATTCCTGATGAAACAGGCAGGGGCACATCAAACAAAAGATTGTCGGATACCCTGTGAAACCACTCTAAATTTCCGCGAAAACGTTGAAAAATACCAAAATCAAGACCTATATTAAAACTGTTGTTTGATTCCCATGTGAGATCGTAGGCAGGAAGTGTTGACTGGTCAAAACCCGGCTCATTGGCATTGTTTCGGTTGAGCCTGTATAGCGCCTGCCAGGGATAGTAACTTGTTAAACCATCATTTCCAACTTGCCCGTATGAAGCCCTGAACATCATCATATTCACCTGAGGAATTTGCATAAAGTATTCTTTATCAAGTCGCCAACCCAATCCCAAAGACCAGAAACTCCCCCAACGCTCCTCCTTGAAAAAACGAGAGCTTCCATCTAATCTGTAGGAGCCTGATACAAAATATTTTTCATCGAATCCATAATTCAACCGTGTGAAATAACCTTCGTTGCGGTATTTTCGCTGATAAGAATTAAGTGAGTTAATTGTGGTGAAATTAATCAGTTCATAATTGCCATCAACAACTACACCTTGCTTTGAACCATAGAAATAGTCATAAGTGAAATCATAACTTTCGTGGCCCAGTAGTGCCTCAAAACTATGTTCACCAAAACTACGGGCATAGTTTAGCAGTTGATTGAAGTTAACAGAAGTTGTCTGGGTCGAAGTACGGCTTGCTCTTCCAGCCGGTGCACCATCACCGACTATAGCATTGTCGTATGATTTATCGCTATATGCACTTACATCCATGGAAGCATTCACAGTAAAAGTAAAATCATTTAAAAATTTAATTTCACCAAAAGTGCGACTGCTTAACACATTACGACGAAAATCACCCTCATTGAACATGGTTTCGGCAACAACATGTCTGCCCGAATAAGCTCCGGAAGGCCTAAAAGGAAGACCAAGATTGAGCATATTTCCAAGATCATAGATTTTATTTCCATTGTCGTCCAAAATATATTCACCTGTAATGGGAGTTTGTGCATAAATTGGATAAATAGGTCCGATGTTGCGTGTAAAGAAAAAAGGATTGACAAATGAAGAAGTTGACTGATCTCTTGCTGTCTGCGACATACTGACGTTGGCAGAAATATTAACGCCTGTCCTAAACCAACTGGTTGCTTGCGTATTCACATTCAAACGCCCACTTAACCTTTCAAAATCAGTTTTTATAAGATACCCGTTTTCATTTAAGTAACCTAAGGATGCAAAATAGTCGCTTTTTGCTGTTCCTCCCGAATAAAGTATATTATACTCATTGCGACTTCCAGTTTGCATCAGCGCTTTTTGCCAATCAAGATCTTCGGGCGAATATATTAAACTTGCATATTGATTGACTGAGCCATCGCCGAGTAGAAGATCATTGCGGGCAACATCAAAAGGATTGAATTCAAGTAAACCAGTTCCTGAAGGCCCTCCAGTAAACAGACCTGCCCGGCTACCTTGATTGGGGTGTATTCCGCTTGCATATAGTTTTGCATCCTCGAGTGGTATTCCCTGGCTGTAGTGCATTTGATTGACATATGCTTCCCAGTTCAGACGAACCCAATCTTCAGATTTTACCCGATCATATTCAGGAAGACCCCGGGTGCTGTATCCCTGTGAAACTCTAACCTGAAACTGGCTGCGATTTTTATTTCCTTTTTTGGTTGTGACGATAATTACACCATTGGCTGCCTTATTTCCATAAAGTGCTGTAGCGGAGGCGTCTTTCAAAACCGAAATACTCTCAATGTCATTTGGATTAAGATTCGAAATATCAAGCGTATATGGTACTCCGTCCACAACATACAAGGGCGCACTACTGGCATTGATTGAACCATAACCTCGGATACGGATTTCCTGCCCGGAACCTGGCTGTCCGGAACCTGAAGTCACTTGAACACCTGCAGCCTGACCCTCGATTGCACGTGCAATATTACCAATGGAGCGCGACTCAATTTTTTGGGCTGATACCGAAGAAACAGCACCGGTATAAGTACCCTTTTTTGCAGTGCCATAAGCGATAACAACCACTTCCTCCAATGCCATTGCATCTGATCCAAGTTTTATATTAATTACTGATCTTCCCAGGATGGCAACCTCCTGAGATTCCATTCCAATGAAGCTGAAAACAAGGGTTGATGCTGTTTGAGGCACATTTAAGGAATACCTGCCATCTATATCTGTAGCAGTACCAATAGTGGTTCCTTTGACAAAAACTGAGACTCCGGGAAGCGAGAATCCATCCTCTGAACTTGTTACGACGCCTGTAATCTGAAGTGACTGCGCTTTCAAAAAACTGATGGATATCAAAGAAATAAAGAATAATAGTAGATAGATTTTTTTCATCAGAAAAAATTTTGGTTTACATAGAAATCTTAAATGTTTTCTGAGAACAAATATATACAAAACTCCCCTAAACTTCAATCTTCGATCCGTCTGGCAAATTAAAGATCAATAAAACAGGAATCAAACCATAAAATAAAAGCGTGAAAAAAGGATTGTTTTCAAACCCTATTTATTTGATTAATAATGATACAAACAGGATTTTTAAACCTAAAAAAACTTTACCAATTAATCTCTACAACCTTAAACCCTTTTGAGGTATACTCATTGATGATTCTGGCACGGGAGCGATCTGCCTCCTGCTTTGTGGCAAATCCATTTTGAATGATGTTTCCCTGATCAATTTTTGGCCATGTTGGGTAGCTTTGCATGATAACATCATTAAACTTTTCCTGCATGACATAATGCTTACTGAACTTTTTTACTGGACCAACGAAGGCATGGTAATCTTTTACTCCGCTTCGATTCAGGTCACTGTAGCTGGATGAATAAACGAAATAAAATTGAGGTTTTACTCTTACCGGATCGGGTGTTGTCAGAATCCACATATTCTCAGTTGATTCAGTTACAACTGCTGCTTTGCCCTCTTCAATCATGTTATTGCGGTATACCTTTGCAACAAATTGGTTGTCGTTGGTTAGGCCGGCAATTAAAATATCGAGATCGCCATCCAGATCATAGTCGCCCCATTGGCCGGAACTGTTATACAAAGGAATAATATTGGCTTTCAGGTCGGTGAATCCTGCGTTTCGTTCGTTCAGATAAACTTTTGAAACAGGTCCATTGGCACTCTGACCACTAAGAAGAAGATCAAGGTCACCATCAAGATCCATATCACCCCAGTCAGCAAATCCATCGGTAACATTTGCGAAAGGAGTGGCAACAGCTACAAAATTTCCATTACGGTTGTTTCGATACAGCTGTGTTGTAGGTCTTCCATTCTGTGTTTCACCCAGAATAAGAATATCAGGATCACCATCATTATCGAAATCTCCAAAAGCAACGTTGCTGTTTTTAAGGGCAATAATTCCCGTATTTATAGCAGCGAAACCATTCACCCGGTTTTCAAATAAAATGCTGATTGGAGCATTGGCAGCATTAAGACCTGTAATAAAAATATCAAGCTGACCATTCAGATTGAAATCTATCCAACGTGCCACTCCCCTTCTGATTCCGGGAAGACCAGACTGGATAAGTACAAAATTCCTGTTCCGGTCATTTCGGTATATCTGTGTGACGGGGCCATTCTCGCTTTCTCCGGCAATCAAAACATCGAGGTCGCCATCGCCATCGAAATCGCCAAAATGTATTGAGCCATCTCTTACAGGAGTAAAATTTATGTTTGTCGGTATAAAAGTGCCATTTCCGGTACCCTTATAGATGGTTGCAATTCTTCTGCCACCCTTTAGCTCCCCCATAAAAGCTATATCTGCGATACCATCGAGATCAAAATCTCCAATTGAAAAATCACCTCTGAAAAAATCAGGTATTCCAGAGCCTGCCAGATTAAACTTATCATTCCGTATATTCCGGTAATGATTGCTTAATATCTTAGGTTGATTTCCCTGATAAAACTCACCAGACACAAGAATATCCAGGTCACCATCGCGATCAGTATCCATCCAGCTGGCAGAGCTTTCGGCCACTCCGATTAGTCCCGCTCTGATATCGGTGAAAGACTGAGGGTAAATAACCTGAAAAAGAAGCACAAAAAATGCTGAAAGCACCAATTTGGGTAAGTTGTTTAACATCAGATGAATTTTTTTACAATATTACGATAATTACTGCAGTATAGAAACATTCTAAATATTGTTTTTTGAGGTCTAATTGTTCATATTGGTGCTTTTTTTCAATTGAAAGCAAAAAAAAGCACTACTTTTGTGAAAAATTTCACATAACATATTTATTATGAAACCATCTCATATTGAACATATTGGAATTGCGGTCAAAAGTCTTGACAGCGCAATTCCATATTACGAAAGATTGTTGGGTACGCCTTGCTATGCAATTGAAGAGGTTAAGGACCAACGCGTGAAAACAGCTTTTTTTAAAGTTGGACAAACGAAAATCGAACTTCTTGAAAGCACTGACCCAGAAGGTCCGGTAGGTAAGTTTATCGAAAAAAAGGGAGAGGGAATTCACCATATAGCATTTGCTGTCAGTGGTTTGGAAGCTGCGCTTGAAGAAGTTAAAGAATCAGGAATTCAGCTGATCGATCAGCAACCACGCAAAGGTGCAGAAGGCCTTCACATTGCTTTTTTGCATCCAAAATCTACTTTTGGCGTGTTGACAGAACTGTGTGAAGATAAAAACAATTAATCTATAAAGACTTAATTATGTCAATCGAATCAAAAATTCAGGAGTTACTGGACAAACGCATTGAAGCAAAAAAAGGCGGAGGTGACAAACGCATGGAGTCGCAGCATGCCAAAGGGAAATTTACAGCACGGGAACGCATTGATTTGCTTCTCGATGAGGGTAGTTTTGAAGAATTTGACATGTTCGTTACCCACCGAACAACAGATTTTGGATTGGGCAATCAGCAATATTTGGGCGATGGCGTTGTAACTGGTCATGGCACAATAGACGGCAGAGTGGTCTATGTTTTTTCTCAGGATTTCACCGTTTTCGGAGGTTCGCTCAGCGAGACTTTTGCTAACAAGATTTGCAAAGTAATGGATCAGGCCATGAAAGTTGGCGCACCAGTTATTGGCATCAATGACAGTGGCGGCGCCAGAATTCAGGAAGGTGTTCGAAGTCTTGCAGGATATGCTGATATTTTTCAGCGTAATATTATGGCCTCGGGAGTTATACCTCAGATATCTGCAATTTTTGGTCCTTGCGCTGGCGGTGCGGTGTATTCGCCGGCACTCACCGACTTTGTGCTCATGAGCGAAAACACCAGTTATATGTTTGTAACCGGACCAAAGGTTACAAAAACAGTAACAGGTGAAGATATCTCTACAGAAGATTTGGGTGGAGCATGGGTACATGGAACTAAATCTGGTGTAAGTCACTTTGTTGTTCAAAATGAAGAAGAAGGTATTTTACTCATCAGAAAACTTTTGACATACCTTCCCCAGAATAACCTTGAAGAACCGCCTCTTTCTGAGTGTACAGATCCTATAAACAGGCTGGAAGACTCACTGAACCAGATCATTCCAGACAATCCTAACAAGCCATATGATGTAAAAGATATCATTCATGCAATTGTTGATTATGGTGAATTTCTTGAAATTCAGCGAAATTACGCCAAGAATATCATCATCGGTTATGCAAAGTTCAATGGAATGCCTGTTGGTATCGTAGCCAATCAGCCCAACTTCCTTGCTGGAGTGCTCGATATTGACGCCTCGAGAAAAGCTGCGCGTTTTGTCCGTTTTTGCGATGCCTTCAACATTCCGGTAGTAACGCTAGTTGATGTTCCGGGATTTTTACCGGGCAGCAAACAGGAATATGGCGGCATCATTATTCATGGCGCCAAGCTTTTGTTTGCATACGGCGAGGCAACAGTTCCAAAAGTCACGATCACATTAAGGAAATCATACGGTGGCGCACACGATGTCATGGGATCAAAACAATTGCGTGGTGATATCAACTACGCATGGCCATCAGCTGAAATTGCTGTTATGGGACCTGCTGGCGCTATCGAAGTGCTTGAAGGACGTGCAATTTTAGAAATCAAAGACCCTGTTGAACGTGCTGCTTTCATCAAGTTAAAAGAAGATGAGTATCGTGAAAAGTTTGCAAATCCATATGAGGCAGCCCGATACGGTTATATTGATGATGTTATTGAGCCCCGAAACACCCGCTTCCGTATCATCAGAGCATTACAGGCATTAGCAACCAAAAAAGACTCTAATCCACCGAAGAAGCATTCAAATATCCCATTATAAAAATAATAATATGATACTACTGACAGAGTTTACGGTTGTTCCGGAGACCACTTTGATTGAAGGCATAGTGGTTTCTGTGGTAGGATACCTGATTGTGTTTGTTGCTTTGGTTTTGCTCTATTATTTTTTCGATAATCTTTCGAAGTTAATCAACTTGAGAACAAAAATAATGCTCCGCAGACAAGGAAAATTAAGTCATACTGACCCAACCAAAGATTTTTCCATTCCCGGAGAAGTTACTGCAGCAATCAGCATGGCCTTATATATGGTAACCGAATTGCATGATGAGGAAAGCAACGTTATCACCATTAAAAAGGTATCGCGGGTTTATTCTCCATGGAGTTCAAAAATATACGGATTGAGAGGCCTTAACCGATAATTAATAGTTAAAATGAGAAATTTCAAATTTAATATAAGAGGTAACAATTACGAAGTTGATATCCTCAAGCTTGAAGGCAATCAAGCAGAAATAGAAGTAAACGGAACGATGTATTGCATAGAAATTGAGCGCAAAAGGATTGAATCGAAAACACCGATTCTCGTTCGATCAGCCATGCCAAACAGCAATATATCAGCTTCTGAAGTAAAAATGACTTCCGCTGAAAAATCAGTGCTTTCACAAATAACAGCCCCACTTCCAGGTAATATTATGCAGATTTTTGTGAAGCCCGGCGATAAGGTTAAGCGTGGTGATAAACTTATTATCTATGAAGCCATGAAAATGGAAAACAATCTGATTGCTGAAAAAGATGGTATCGTTAAAAGCATCAAAATAAACGTTGGAGATAGCGTTTCGCAAGGTGATTTGTTAATCGAAATGGAATAAAAGATGGGTTTACAAAAGGCATTTACCGTATTTGGCATCCTTGCTTTGTTGACCCTGCTTAATCTGCTCGTCGTCACGAATCCTGGAATGGCCGAAAAAGTTGGAAACGAAAATATTTCCTCCCAAAATATTGCCAAAAGCAATCAGGATGCAGATGTACCATTTTTTGCATTTGCAGCCGAAAAATCCCTCGAAGGTTTAACAAAGTTTTTAACCTTTACCGGATTTCGAAATGCAACTTTAGGTAATATTATGATGATCATTGTTGGCTTGTTTTTTATGTTTTTGGCCATACGCTATGATTATGAACCACTGCTACTCATTCCCATTGGAACGGGAGTTGTGATTGGCAATATTCCTTTTTTTCAAGATGGGGGCGTTAACCTTCAACTTGGTATTTATCAGGATGGCAGTGTACTTAACTATCTGTATTATGGTGTTACAAAAGGCATCTACCCTCCGCTGATATTTCTAGGTATTGGTGCAATGACCGATTTTTCTTCGCTTATTTCCAATCCGCGCTTAATGCTTCTGGGCGCAGCTGCTCAGGTTGGTATATTTTTGACATTCCTCGGTGCGCTCTATGTTGGATTTAACATGCCCGAAGCAGGTGCTATTGGCATTATTGGCGGCGCCGACGGCCCAACTGCTATTTTCCTTTCTTCCAAACTTGCAAATGGCGGAATGGTGCATGGCTATGAAACCAAAAACCTTATTGGACCAATTGCCATCGCAGCCTATTCATACATGGCGCTGGTGCCGGTAATTCAGCCTCCTATTATGCGTTTGTTAACGTCAAAAAGGGAGCGTCTTATTCGAATGAAACCACCTCGTTCTGTGAGCAAACTAGAAAAAATATTATTTCCTATTGTGGGATTAATTTTAACTACATTTATCTCTCCGGGTGCACTTCCATTGCTAGGCATGCTTTTCTTCGGAAATATTCTGAAAGAAAGCGGAGTTACAAAACGATTGGCTGATACCGCAAGGAATTCTCTTATCGATATCGTTACAATTTTGCTCGGGCTCACCGTTGGCGCATCTACACAGGCAGATGTCTTCCTTACCCCCGACTCAATCTTAATTTTCATTCTGGGAGCTTTATCATTTATGATTGCGACGGCCGGAGGTGTTTTATTTGCCAAATTCATGAATTTATTCTTAAGCAAAGAAAACAAAATAAATCCATTGGTTGGCGCAGCTGGGGTTTCTGCAGTACCTGACAGCGCGCGTGTTGTGCAGCTAGAGGGTTTAAAGAGTGATCGCACAAACCATTTGTTGATGCATGCTATGGCGCCTAATGTGGCAGGAGTTATTGGTTCTGCTGTTGCTGCAGGTATTATGATGAGTTTCTTGCTCTAAAATAAAAAATACATTAAGCTGCTGATATTCATTTAATATATTGATTATCAGCAGCTTTTTGTTTTTTATTAAACCCAGCTAAACAACCCTCACTACAAGCCAAAGAAGTTTTCTAAAAAAAATAATTATTCCTATCCAAAGCCATTTTTTTTTACATTTGGCTTCTAAACAGAAAGAACGCGCTTTATGCTTGTTATTGGTATAGCCGGAGGCTCAGGCTCAGGAAAAACAACTGTAGTCAAAAAGATTATCAGGGCACTGCCAAACAGCTCTGTATCTGTGATTTCGCAAGACTCGTATTATAAAGACAATGGGCATCTTTCTGCCGAAGAAAGAAAAAAGATCAATTTCGACCATCCCTCATCAATAGAATTCGATTTGCTCATTAAACAAATTGATCAACTGAAAAAAGATGAGATCATTCAAATGCCAATCTATTCGTATGTTACATGCGCCCGATCGACAGATACAATTCCTGTTAAACCTACAAAAGTGGTTATTGTTGAAGGTATTCTTGTTTTAACTAATCCTGAATTAAGAAAACGAATGGATATCAAAATTTATGTAGATGCTGATGGTGACGACAGGTTGATGAGAATTATTCAGCGAGATATTGAAGAAAGAGGTCGTTCGTTTAACGAAGTCTTAAAGCATTATGAGACTTTTGTAAAACCCATGCACATGCAATTTATCGACCCGACAAAACGTTTCGCCGATATCATAATACCGCAGGGTGGAGCAAATCAAGTTGCAATTGACATCGTAGCATCAAGAATCAGAATGAATCTGAATGATTAATACAACACCTATGAACGCTCTTAGACATTTCTCTGTTTGGATTGCATTTTTAAGCCTGACAGCTGTAATATTTTCATGTAAGTCGAAAAATCCTGTTCCACCTGCAGATGAATGGCAATATTATGCGTCAAAAAATGGCTTGATAAACAACAATGTAAACGATCTTGCATTTGACAGTGAAGAAAACTTGTGGATTGCAACAGAATTTGGGGCTTCTAAATTTGATGGCGCAAACTGGACGAATTTTAATACACCTCAAGGCTTGATACATCATCAGGTGAACGCACTTGCCATTGACCGCAACAACAAAGTTTGGTTTGCCACACCATTCGGTGTATCTTCCGTTCATAACAATCAATGGCAGTCATTCAACACGCAAAATGGCCTAGGATACAACTATGTTTATGACGTTGATGTTGATCAAAACAATAACCCATGGTTTGCTACGGGAGAGGGAGTAAGTTATTATAACGGGCAACAGTGGGAAGTTTTTCTTAAAGACCAGGGGCTCGCCCTCGTTCATAATATTGTTCGGTCGGTTAAAGTAGATCAAACAAATAACAAATGGTTTGGAACTGAGTTTGGCATTTCCCGTTACTTGAACAACACATGGCAAACACTTCTGGCAGGAAACAATCAGGCTGGATTTGTCGTTTCACTTTTTGTTGACAGCAAAAACAACCTTTGGATCGGTTCTCTGGCAGGCGTAAGTGTTTTTGATGGAAATAACTTTGTTGACTATTCAATGTCAAATGGATTAATCTACAGCAGAGTTGATGCTATTGCTGAAGATAAAAGTGGTACCATGTGGTTTGGAACAGTTTTCGGCGCTTCATCATTTGACGGAACTAACTGGAAATCATACAGCACAAACAATGGTTTACTTGAAAACTGGGTGACAAGCATTGCTGTTGATAAAGATGACAAAGTATATTTTGGAATGAAAAACAAAGGAATTGCAGTATTAAAAAGAAAAAACTGATCATTGGATTTTGAACTTATTTTTGCAAAACTTGTTAAAAGCGTTGAATGCTAATGTTACATTTGAAGATATGATTAAAAAGAAGATAAAATCCCCTTGTCAGTTGATTTGCACCTATGATGAAGAAAATGTTTGCATAGGTTGTTACAGAACTGCCGAAGAAGTTGCTAACTGGGACAGCTTCAATGATGAAGGAAAAACCAAGGTACTGGAAGAAATCATTAAACGTCGTGAAGAAAAAGGCGGAAGTTACTATGGATTCGGTTGAATTAACTCTTTGAGAAGCAGCATTTATAATTGATTGAGAACCTGGCACTGCTATAATATATCAATCTTTTTAAACAAAAAACCGTGTCAATGTACTAATAACACTGACACGGTTTTTTGTTTTGGGTTGTAGCCTAAAACTCTATTATTTTGGCTTCAGTGGTGAAGTTGTTGCAATTTTTTCTGGCACAGTCTTCTTTATTCTGGGCCTTTTTCCTTTAGTTACAGCTTTCACAATCCCTTTACCTTTTTTTATCGCTTTAGGTGGTTTCTGTGATTTTGAAGAGGGTGCCACAACTTCTGGTGGTAGGGCTCCGGATTCGCTTAGCCATTCTGGTATTGCATAGGCAAAACCACGTCCGGGATGATTAACTTTAATTAAGTCCGTCCTTTTTGAAGTCATTTTAACTAGACATTGGTTCAATTTAACCCTTGTTTTGTCATCAGACTCAAAAGAGCCATTTGCAAGCGATTTTTTCTTTAAGGCATCAAAAATATCTTTACTCAACATGGCTTTACCATACTCAGCAACAGAATCATAAATCATTTGATCCCAAAATGAAAGTGGTTGTGGCTTGCGGCCTGGTTTTCTTTTCTCTTTAATTGGGGCTACCGGTTTGGCAACTTCAATCCTCTGGACTTCTTTTTTGGGCTCTGACTTTATTTTGAGGGCTTTGGCAGCGCTTTCTTTCTTATCTTCGGTCAAAACCTTTTCAGGCACCTGTAAATCTATAGTTTGCTCTGCTTTTTTTGCAGCTCTCTCCATATCTTTTCGCATCTTAATTGCGTCAAGCTCATTTTCGAGAGCGCTGATTTTACTTTTCACAAAATCAACTTTATGGTTGAGTTTGCGCATTTCGGAGTGATATTCATTCAATAAATCTAGAATATCAAATTCATTAAGTTTTTCGGAATAATTCATAGTATGCCCATTTTTTTACAAAAATAATATCATTTTACGTGAAATTGATTATTATTTGATAATTTTTTTAAAATAATTTAATTTCAAAGTAAATATTTTATTTCAGAAACTAATTAAATGACAGTTAATCAATTATTTACATGCTATATTACACTTTCAACTTATAAAAAGTAAATGTGCGCTAATACAAATAAATTGAAACAAAACCCTTGAAATGGGAGTTTGCTATTTCAGTAATAAGTTTATTAAAAAGTATAGAGTTCGATTGAAAGCTAAAAATTGTGTTACAAATATAGCTAGTTTGTGACAATGTCGCGTTCAACTGATTAAATAATCAATTCTTAAAAATAAAAGAGAATTCATCATAATGATAATTCAGCTACTAAGAGCACTAATGTAGTCCTTTCACTTTTGGTAATCCTGCAATAAATTCCTTGAGATAAAATGGCTCAAAATAAGCTAAGTCTTCAGCATCTCCCAATTGAAAACGTATTTCTGCCAATTGGGATAAATGCGCTGCCGAGGGATTGAAATCTTCAACAATCAAAACATTATTTTTATCGGAAAAAGAGCTTTTGCATTTTTGTGCTCCATCGCCAAAAAGCCAAATTCTATGCGCATTTAGCAAATCATTGAATGAATCTTCGTCAATAATTTTAGCTTCTGTAGGCTGAATCATATTACCAACGTCATCAAAAAGAGCTGTATAAACTTCCATTCTTCGCGCATCTATCATCGGACAAAGAAGATCATGCTCAGTTATTTCATTCTTATAAGCTTCAAGAAATCCTTTTGTCATTGACTCAAGTGTACCAACAGCCAAAAGAGGCTTATCCAATGCAAAACAAATACCTTTTGCGGTTGAAACTCCAATCCGTAAGCCTGTGTATGAGCCAGGCCCTTTGCTAACAGCAACTGCGTCAATCTGACTGAATTCAATACTTGCATCATTCAATACTTCAGCAACAAACGATGTAATAAGCGCTGAATGTGACCGCTGATCATGACTTTCGCGAATTGACAGAATATTTCCATCAGAAGCTATTGCAACAGAACAAACCTGTGTCGCTGTTTCAATTAATAGAATATTGGCCATGCCTACTTTTTCTTTTCCTTATCAAAAAGCTGATTTTTATCAACTACTTTGATAACATCTCCGTTTCTAAGCGATTTTGAAACCACACGATAAGGTCCGGTAATAATCTCGTCACCTTCATTGATGCCTTCCAGAATTTCAATGTAGGTATTATCCTGCACTCCGGTTTTAACTTCGCGGATTGATGCCTTGTCTCCATCCACAACAAAAACATATTCCTTAATTTTTGCTTTTGGATCAGGAACAGATTCTTTTTCAGCTTTATTCCTGCTGCCAGAAGATCTTACAGAACTCGTGTCGTCGCGTGTTGTAACTGCTTGTATCGGAACAGACAAAATATCATCCACACGCTTGGTCTGTATGTCAACTGTAGCTGACATCCCGGGTCGGAAAGGTGATGTAATATTATTGCTTTCATTGATAAGGTCTGCATACGATTCTTTAATCATCATCACTTTTACGTCAAAATTGGTAACCTGGTCAACTGAAACACCCAAAGTGTTGGCAGAAGTCGATATTTCAGTGACATAGCCCTTGAATTTTCGGTTAAGATAAGCATCCACTTCAATCAGACATGTGTCGTTCAACTTTACACGTGGAATATCATTTTCGCTTACTTCGACTTTAACTTCCATATTGTTAAGATTTGCCAACCGCATAATCTCAGTACCAGAAGAAAACTGTGAAGCTCCTGTAACACGCTCACCCACTTCAACATTAAGTTTAGACACTGTACCATCAGAAGGTGCATAAATACTCGTTCTGCGGAGATTTTCGCGCGCTTCTCTCAAACTTGCTTCTGCGTTTTGAACCTGAAACTGTGTCGCTCTTAAACTTTCCTTTGCAGCTTCAAGTTCAGCACTTGTGACCTTGTAAGAGGCTCTGATGTTTTCAATATCAGCAATTGAAATAACGCCTTGCTTGAAAAGCTGCTCATTTCGGTCGAGATCCAGTTTCGCTCTGGTGTATTGCGCTTCAGCCTGTGCAACTCTCGCCCTAGTGTTTGCCATATTGGCTTTCGCACTGTTCATTGATGCTTCAACCTGCTCATAGCCTGACTGATAAATAGTTGGGTCTATTTTGGCAAGCATGGTACCTTTAATCACAAAATCGCCTTCACGAACGAACAGTTCTACAACTTCTCCCGAAATATAAGGGCTTATTTTTACTTCCTGAGCAGGTTGAATTTTTCCATTCGAAGCAACAGTTTCAATGATACTGCGGCGTGCAGATATTTCAGCGCTGACTTCTACAGCGTGCTGATTACGATTTTTAGCAAAGATTAGTCCTGCAATAATGACAATTATCAAAGCAGCAATTATAAAATACCACTTATAATTCTTATTTTTATTCTTACTCATGATGGTTTTGGGTTTGGTGTTGGATTTTGGACTTTTTTCTTTTGAAAAGTTATTCTGTGTTGGATTATCGTGTGTTTCTTTATAAACAGTACCTCAAAACCCTGTTGCAAAAAATGCCAACAGGGTCGTTGATTGAACAATTAACTATTTTAACCATAGTGTTAATTCATAAATTCAGCCATATCCTTTAGCGTAAGTGCACGTCCAAGATAAAAATCAAGGATTTTCAACTTAAATATATAGTCAAACTTTGATGATAATAACTGAGATTCCGATAAGTTAAGCTGGTTTTTTGCAACATTGTAATCAACGGCATTGACCATCCCAACATTGAAACGTTGCTCAGTGTATTTAAACGATTCATTCAAACTGATAAGTGACTTCTCTCTCGCCTTAAAAGTTGTATGAGCAGATAAAGCATCAGCATAAGCAGTTTCGACATTTTTACGGAGATTGTTTTTTGCAAGCTCAAGGTTATAATCTGAATTGAGGAGATTTAGCTTTGACCGACCGATATAGGAACTGATCTGGTAACCGTTAAAAATTGGTATACTTAATCTGAATGACAAGGTCAAACTTCTGTTGTCCTTCCATTGGTCTTCGAAGGGTTTAATCTGCTCGTAGGCTGGGTCAAAAGGATTATTACTCATTCTTATCTGGTCTGAATAATTCGTACCCAAAGCAGATGAAACACTAAGACTGGGGCTTCTGCTTCCTTTCGCAATTGCAAGGCCTCTTAAACTGCTTTCATAACTCATTTCAGCACTCTTTATCTCAGGCATCACATCAATGGCTTTGTTGAATATCATCTGGACTGGCAAAAGATCCGGATCGCTTTTAACACTCAGAACGGGCACATCTATCTGAAATTCTGTTCCTGCTTTCATTTCAAGCAGTTGCAGAAGGTCAAGGTAAGCAAGGTTCAACTGATTTTCTGCCTGAATAACATTTACTTCCTCATTGGCACCCAAAGCCTGAATTTCGAGCAAACTTCCACGGGCTAGGGTTCCGGCTTCAACCAATTTTTTTGTACGTTCAATTTGTTGCCTTGTCACTTCTGCTTGAGCACGTGCATTATTCAACAGCTCGCGGCTAAATAAAATCTGAAGGTAATAACTTGCGACAGTCAGAGAAATGTCATTCTGCATTTTATCAGAATTGTACTTTGACGCTAAATAATCTGCCCTTCTTTGCTTAATTGTATTCAATTTCTGAAAACCATTGAAAAGCATCACATCGCTGTTTACACTGAAATAACTCGATTGCGTTTGCTTGTCAACATATTGATAGGTAGCCATATCCACTGATCGACCCCAGCCGTAGGAATGCGAAACGCCAGAGTTGAGCGACGGAAGTAAACCTAATTTGCTTTCAAGCTGACTGATTTCAGCAGCCTCCACTTCAAGTCTGCTTTGCTTGATGCGAATATTATGTTCAATGGCATGGTTGATACAATCTTCAAGAGTCCAGACTTTTTGGGCAAAGATTGTACCTGCAGTGATTAACAAAATGGAAGTTAAGATTAATGTAACTTTCAAAAAGTTGAATTCTGATGCGTTTTTGTGTGTATTCATCCTGTGATGGTTTATTCATTTTGTTTTCGCTCAACCAAAAACATGCCACAATTGTAAGACCTTGAAATTGAATTATAAGTACTTGATCACATAAACACCTTTGACTGCCAAAGTGTTCACATACCAACAAGGCATGTTCGATAACGAACGTTTTTAAAGAACTTCTAAATAGAATTTCAAGTAGGCAGTGAAGTAAAAGATCGAATTATTTAATGCTTTCCTGCAATTTAGCATAATGCAAAAATACCTAATTTTACAGCATTAATAAAGTCTTATGAATTATTTAAAAAGCTTAATTCTTGTTTTTTTACTCCTGTTTGTTTGTCGTTTTGCAAATGCGCAATGCAATCATCGTCATGGTTTTAGTCAATCACCTGCATCAGATTCAATTGACGCTGTCCATTACCGTATTCATATAGAACATATTGACTTCGCTTTAAAAAGAATTTTAGCAACTGCTCATATAACCTTGAGTCCCAAAGTTGCCCTTTCACAAATTCCACTTGAGCTAAAAGCTTTGACTGTTGACAGTGTAAGTGTAAACAATGAGGTCGCAGTATTCGCTCAGCACGGCGATATTTTGCGCATTCAGGCAAGTCAGGTTTATCAGCCAACTGACACACTCGTTGTTCAGGTGCATTATGGAGGTGTACCGTTTCATGAGCAATGGGGAGGTTTTCATTTTAGCGGAAATTACGCCTTCAACCTTGGGGTTGGCTTCACAAGTGACCCGCACAACCTTGGAAAAGCCTGGTTTCCCTGTGTCGATGACTTTCAGGACAGGGCAACTTATGAAGTATTGATTACACTTCCTGAGCTCATGACCGGCATTGCCGGAGGACTTCTCGTTGATACAACCCATCATGCAAACAATCAAATCACCTGGCACTGGAAACTCGATCAACCCATTCCAACTTATCTGGCTTCAGTGGCAGCCGGAAATTACGCGCTTACGGCAGATACCTATCAGGGAATGAATGCAACTTTGCCAATCACAATCTATACCCGGCCTTTCGATACAATAAAAGTTGCAGGTTCTTTTCTTCATCTTCAGCAGATTTTACACAACTTCGAGAATCGCTATGGCCCCTACCCTTTTGACAGGATTGGCTACACAGGAACTGCTATAGGTGCTATGGAGCATGTAACAAATATTGCTTATCCACATTCAGCCATCAACGGAAACCTGAATTCCGAATACCTGCTGGCACACGAACTTTCACATATGTGGTTCGGAAATCTTGTAACTTGCGCTGATGCAGGCGATATGTGGCTCAACGAAGGCTGGGCAACCTTTTGTCATCATTTTTTCAAAAATGACTTATACGGACCATCTGTCTACCGTGAAGCCATGAATCAAACACATTACACTGTTCTAAGAAGCGCTCATATTGCCGATGGCTCTTACCTGTCGCTTCACAATGTCCCCACACAATACACCTATGGACCAACAGTTTACGACAAGGGCGCAACTGTCGTTCACACGCTGATGAATTATATGGGAGAAGAAACGTTTTTTGATGCAGTGAAAGCATATATTCAACATTTTGCTTTTTCGACAGCAAGTTCATATGACCTTCGCGATTTTCTTTCGAACCATTCGGGCATTGATTTAACTGACTTTTTCGATGCGTGGGTTTTCACTCCCGGAACACCACACTTTTCAATTGATTCTATGAACGTTATCCCGGAAGGAAATCAATTCAGGGCTCATGTTTATCTGAAACAAAAATACAAGGGCTATGACTTTTTGGCCAACAGAAATATTCTTGAAATAACTTTCGTAGGCGAAAACTGGCAGATGCACACAGATACTATTCACTTCAATGGCAAAAACGGATATTCCACCAAAGTACTCGACTTTGAACCGCTGCTTGCTTTACCGGATTTTAATGATAAAATCGCAGATGCTAGTAATGATGCTAATGGCATTATCAGGAATACCGGCCAAATTACACATCCTACTTTAAATGTAACGCTTTTTGTAGATGCCTTGAGCGATTCGGCTTTCTACCGTGTAACACATCACTGGGCAGCGCCTGACAGTCTGAAAAGTGAAATTCCTGGATTGCGTATATCGCCATACAGACATTGGGAGTTGCAGTTGATACAATCTGGAAACATAAATCTCAGAGGTCGTTTCTTTTACAGCAATTCCGCAGTGCTCGACGCAACACTTATTCAATCCATAAATGATTCTGTGGTGATGCTTTACCGGCCTAACACAGCTTCAGACTGGGAAGCTATCAGTCAGGAGCGCACAGGATCGTGGAATATGGGCAACATTATTGTTCATAATTTATTACCCGGGCAATATACCCTTGCCGTTTGGGATAAGCAACTCGTTGGAAAGGCCGAAAATACCATAGTCGCTGAAATTAAAAAACTTAAAGCTGAACCAAATCCAGCCAGAGATTTTGTAAATTTGAGTTGGGAAAAGAATCTGTCAGGAATACTTACAATTGTTGACAGCACAGGAAAAACTGTCATGCAAAAAAATATTCAACATGAAAAAAGGCTATCCATTCAAACAGAAAAATGGCCAAAAGGAATGTATTTTGCTGAATTGGTAAAATTGGATGGTGAAAGCGCCGGTTTTGTAAGGATTATCATTCAATAAAAATTTAATCCCATGACACACTCTTACATGAAAAACCTTGAAGATCAACTTCGGATGCAGGGAAATTCAGATATCGCTTTAGGAGCAAAGGCATACCTGCGCAATCAATTTGAGTTTTTTGGCGTAAAAGCTCCTGAACGAAGAAACATACTCGCAGAATTTATAAAATCTTACGGATTACCGAAACAGACAGATTTTGTGCCTGTTATGAAATCAGCATGGGAACATCCATGCAGGGAAATGCAGTATGCTGCAATGGAACTTTCGTTTAAAATGAAAAAACACTTTACCATCGACAGCAATGATTTGCTGGAGTTTTTGATTTGTAATAAATCTTGGTGGGACACCGTGGATTACATTTCGCCCAATCTGGTAAGCAATTATTTCATCCTTTTTCCTGAAAAAAAAGATGAAACGCTTGAACGATGGATGATTTCCGGGAATATTTGGCTACAAAGAAGTTGCCTGCTTTTTCAGCTTAAAGCAAAAGAAAAAACAGACGTGGCACTATTGTACAGCTTAATCAGAAGGTTATCAACGCATCCTGATTTCTTTATAAGAAAAGCCATTGGATGGGCTTTGAGGGAGCATGCAAAAAGAAATCCTGAATCGGTTAAACTTTTTGTTGATTCAATTGAACTTTCAGGATTAAGCAAAAGAGAGGCGCTGAAGCATATTGGATAAAAAAATTATATCAATATTTAACTCATTAAGGATTCTGAAAAGATTGCATATGAAATTGAGAAATTTACAATTGATTTTACTTACATTCCTTGTCCTGACAATTATTTCCTGCAAAAAAGATCAGTCTGACTGGGAATGGTGTCTGGATTGTAGCTGGGAACAACTTATTGGTGAATATGCAGGAAAAGCAACAAGCAGTACTTTTCAGGGAGATGAATTACCCTGGTTGGTAAAAGAAGATGTGGATATTTCAATAATTATTAATGGAAATAGCAACAATTTACAACTCAATGCAAATATTATCAATGATTTGAATGATAACTACTCGATCGGTTATAACAATTCATACTATCTTACAAAAGCGCCTGGCTTCAACGCAAACATCTGGAAAAAGGACAATGAGATTAAACTCATCGGTACAATAAAAAAGTATCAGGGAATCAATACAACAATAAAAATAGTGGATTTTGAAGTTATCAAGAAACAAGGTTAATGCAATGTTTTCAATACCTTGGCTTGAAAATATCCACTAATGTAAAGAAAAAAAAACTTCGTAAACCCTTTTCAGAACCCCAGCTGATTCATTGCATAAGCATAGGCACCAATGGCAACAGCTGAGGAAGTTCCAAGTTTACTGATTCCAACACCTGTTTTTTTAACAGGGTCATACCAAATCCAAATCTCACGTTCTGTATTGGGAACTTTAACCATATTTCCGGTTTTCTCAGTAAAACTGATCATCTCCTTTTCATTTTGAAGATTGAAAGTTTTTATTTCAAGACGGTCAACCTCTTTTCCATTCAAATCCACAAAAGGTTGGTTCATATATTCAATCAGCCTGTCCATGAAAACCGGCCATGCACCTGACAATCCGCCGCCAATCACCACCAGCCCATCAATTAAGGTAACTGCATTGGCAATGGCTTCGGCGAGTGCTTTGGCAAGTTCATCCCACGCTTTTATCGCTGCTGCACGGTCTCCATCTTTGCGACCCATCGCAATTTCATAGATTCCAAAAGGCTCCGGACAGGCAGCCGGACTAATGCCGGCTTCACGTGCAAAGACTCTTTTCACGGCTCTGATAGAAATGCTGTCCTCCGCACTTGTTGTCGGATACAAAAAGTTTCTCATTCTGTTGATTTCTCCGCCGGCAGAATTGTCGCCCTTCAGCAGGTTACCATTGATTACGATTCCGCCTCCAAAACCTGTACCAAGGGTAACTCCTATAAGGTTGTGATACCGCTTTGGATTGCCCTGCTGTTCGAGCAAACGGTTTATCTCCGGCAAAAATCCTCCGAGAGCCTCACCATAGGCAAACAAATCACCATCATTATTGATGTAGACCGGACAATGAAAACGTTCTTCAAGCATAGCTTTTAAAGCGATGCCTCCACGAAAATGAGGCAGATTTTCCAAATCTCCAATGATACCATTTTCATAATCGGCTGGTCCTGGAAAACTAAAACTGAGTGCATCAGGATCAGCGTCAGATAGCTTCTTTACAGCATCAAATCCATTCGAAATTTTGAGCAAAACCTCGTCTAGATCCCTGCCTGCTGCAGGAATGGTAAAAGGTTGGATAATTTCTTTTCCATTGCGGACAGCCGAAAATTTAAATCCTGTGCCTCCTGCGTCCAATACAAAAACTGTTTTTGTCTCCCTGATCATAAGGTTGTTTTAAATTGTTTGGTAAAAATAGAAAGAATCCTTTTCTAAAACAATTTAGTTTTAATGTTGGTAGAAAATTTTGGTATTTTTATCAAAAAATTTCTCATTTATTCAAATCTCACCGATGCAACAAGTCTATACAAATGAAGCCCCTTTTCCGGCAGGGCACTATTCACAGGGAATTATTCACGAGGGAGTAGTATATATTTCAGGTCAGCTTTCTATTGATCCTTCAACAAGATTGCCCATAAAAGGCACTGTTGAGGAGCAGTTAAAACAGACTCTGGATAATTTGAATGCCGTTCTGAAAGCAGCTGGAAGCAGCAAGGAATTGGTTTTGAAATGCACTGTTTTTATTTCCGACATTGAGCTATGGCCAAGGGTAAACGCAACTTATGCAGAATTCTTCGGCACCCATAAACCTGCCAGATCTGTTGTTCCTGTGAACACTTTGCATCATGGCTTGCTCGTTGAGGTTGAAGCCATTGCTGCATTGAATAAGCCATGATTTTGTAAGCGTTTCACTGATATTTAGAAAAGCGTTTTTTTCATTCCAGACACTTTAGTGCTGAACATTGTAGCTGCTGCAACGAGCACAATGCCAGCAATGGTAAAAGTATAGGGCACACCAATATTTTTTGACAAAAACCCAAGCATCAAACTTCCTACAGGCGTAAAACCAAGGAAAGACATGCTGTAAAATGACAAAACACGTCCTCTTTTATCTTCCTCTACAAGCGTCTGAAGCAGTGTATTTGTGCCTGCAAACTGAACAATCATTCCAAAGCCACTGAAATATAGTATTATCAGCGAAAGCCATGTGCTGGAGGATAAACTAAACAGAATCAATCCGATAGCAAATAAAAATGCTGAAAACCGGATGACATCAGGAATACCTTTCACACTTTTGCGAGAGGCTAAAAAGAACGCTCCTGTCAATGCACCTGCGCCAACAGCACCAGTCAAAAAACCAAGCAACTGTGAGTTTCCCATGAGGATATCTCTGGCAAAAACAGGTAAAAAAGCCTGAAATGGCAATCCAAAAATACTTGTCATTGTAACCAGAAGTATCATGTATCTTGCCGGCTTAAAATTGAAAGTATATCTAAATCCTTCTTTGAGGTCACTCAAAACGGAATTTGTTGATAATTTCTTTTTAAAAGGTGCCACTTTCATTGCCAGCAATGCAACAACCATTCCCATAAAAGAAATCCCATTGACGAGAAAGCAAAATGCTTCTCCGTAAAAAGCAATAAGCAATCCACCAATGGTTGGTCCGATAAAACGCGCTGTATTTACCAGTGTTGAATTCAATGCAACGGCATTAATGAGCAACTTCTTATCGCCAATCATCTCTAAAAGAAAGGCATGCCTGAAAGGGGTGTCGAAGGCCATTGCAAAGCCGTTCAGCAATACAATTATCAGCACAAGACTGATACTAATACTGTCATAATAGACAAGAGTCGACAGCACAAATGCCAGTATCATCGGCAGCAACTGGGTCATGATAAGTATTCTGCGACGATTGATCCTGTCGGCAAAAACACCGGCCAAAGGCGTAAGAAACAAGGCTGGTATCTGTCCGGCAAAACCAACCAAACCAAGATAAAAAGCCGAATCAGTAAGACGGTAAACCAACCATCCCAGCGCAAGGTTTTGAATCCAGGTACCCAACAACGACAGCATTCCTGCAAAAAAGAACATCCGGAAATTACGACTCTCCAGCGCTCTGAATGCAAAACCTACATTTTGAAGATATGAGCGGATATCGAGATAGCGATTCATCTATTTGATTTAGATCTGCAAAGTTCGCTATTAACTCCAAATACCATCAAATGTTTTTATTTTTCTAAGAAAAGACTTGTCATTGCTCAATTTAGAAAAACCATCTGTATGAAACATTCAGATTTCTCCCCGGCATTGGAAATCCTCTGTCTTCAATGCGTGACAGATGATCCCTGTAGTTTTCATTTAAAGCGTTGTCTAAACGGAGAATGAGCACATGACGTCCACCTTTGTTGAGCCTGAAACCTGCTGTAAAGCTCAAAAGCATATAGCCATTGGTCATGTCTTCATCGGGAGCTACTTTATCTTGTTTTGCAACTGCCTGCATTTTTGTTCCCAACCAACCGAAAGTATAGTCATATTCAAGTTCTACACTGAATCTAAAGGGTGGAATCATTGGTAAAAATTCATTGGATTTGCCATTGACTGTGCGCCGCCCGTTCACATAATCCAGTGTTGAGGTGAGTTCTAGTTTTTCGGTGATACTTGTGTTAAACATTATCTCTCCGCCCAAAAGCATGGCTTCATCGCCTTCATACCGAAAAATTGGATAGCCCGATGTTGGTTCAATTTCACCTGTTGGCTGAAAGATGATAAAATTGCGGAAAAAGTTTACAAAAGACGCCAGTTCAATTGTGGTGGCATTGCGGTTATAACGGATAAAAAAGTCGCCACCATTTCCTATTTCATCTTTAAGGTTTGTATTGCCTATTTCATAGGTTCCGGCTCCAAGATGAGGCCCGTTTGCAAAAAGTTCTTCAATGGAGGGGTTGCGGTGTGATCTGGCAAATTGTCCGCCAATTTCAAATCCTGGCAGTGGTCGGTGATTCAAACCTATTGACCCTGAATAGTTTACACTTGTTCTCGATAAATTTATATCTGTAAAAACAGTATTACGTCTGGCCTTTACATTTTGAATGTCGAAACGTACACCAAACTGCAAACGCATAATATTTGAAAGAGGGATTTCCTGAAAAGTAAAAACCCCTGCTGTCAGGCGTTGTTCGCCCGGAGTATAAACATCTGCTCCGTCTACATCAAGTATTTTGGCCTGTAAGCTTGCGCCAATTGCACCACGATCAAAAATTCTCCTTGCTTTGTGCTGAACAGTAAGCGTTGAGTTTAACGCATATTGTCCATAAGTTAACTCAACAGATTCTTCATCCGCGCCTGTAGAAAGAGTCTCAATTTCAACCTCATCCTGCTCAAACCTGGTTATATTAAAACGCAATTGCGCCTTATCAAAAAAAGATTCATATTCCTTTCCAAAGCGTCCTTGAAGTGATTGACGATTTGCCCTGATTTCTACTCTTTCATCAGGATTTTCAATTGATTCAGGAATTTCAAATTGCTGGTTAAAAAGCGAGAAAGTCAATCCACCATTGGATTTCTCTTTGTTAAAGCCCCAACCTGCAGCACCATTATAATTGCGAAGTGATGTTCCGGGAAGCTCTCCTTCCGGGGTAGTAATATTGCCGGCCTGACGAAATGAAAATCTTGCTGTGCCTGCATGCACCCCGTTTCCATGGGATATTTTAGCAAAACCTGCACCCATATTGTTCATCGTGGCACCTTGCATCGACAACACTCCGTTGGTTCCATTGGGAGCATCATCCGGAATATCGGAAGTCATTAAATTTATGACGCCGCCGAGAGCGCTTGAGCCATAAAGCAAACTTGCCGGCCCGCGCACCACTTCAACCCTGTTAGCAACCAAAGGATCCATCGAGATGGCATGGTCTGCAGAAGTTTCAGAGATATCACCCATACGCTCGCCATTTTCGAGAATCAAAATCCTGTCGCCATCAAGTCCGCGAATAACAGGTCGTGCAGGAGCTGATCCAAAAGAGCGCATCGCCACTCCCGGCTGACCATTCAACATTTCCCCAAAACTAACCTCTCCTTTTTTCTGAAGTTGCTCGCCAAGTAAAACTGCATCAGGTTGATAACGAAACCCACTCGCTGTAGGTGAAGCTGTTAGCACAATTTCATCCAGATTGATGCCTGTTGAAGTAAGTATTAAATCGAGCTCTAAAGTTTTCTTGCCAATAGCAGTGAAATTTACTTCAACAGGAGAATACCCCATACTAACTGCAATAATTGTATGCTCACCCAATGGAAGGTTCGTGAGTATATAATGCCCGCTTGCATCTGTTGTTGTTCCAATGCGCGTTCCCTTGATCAAAATATTTACAAATGGAAGATGTTCGCCCGTCCTGGCATCAACAACATGTCCATAAATATTGGCATCAGTAAGCGGTCGTTGAGGTATTTCAGAAGCTGTTAGTGTATAAAACGAGATTAATAATATGACTTTAAAAAGAATGATTTTTGTTTTCATTTTCTTGAATTGGATAGAAATATTCATAAAATTGATACAGGTAAGCCCACCCGAACATGGATGTGCACCATTATTGTAGACTCCGGATTAATTTAAAGAGTCAAACAATTCTTAAGTTATGAAAGAATTGAAGGTGGCCCTCGTAAGGACAGTAATTCAAGAAAAGGAGGTTTTAAAACAACACTATTCAGAGGTTTAGACCGAATTCTACTGAGCGAAGAAATCATTGCTGCTGCAAGAAGCAAAACAATCAGCAGAATTAAAATCTGGGCAATTTGTGCGTAAAATAAAAACTCGGAATCGGCATGCTGATGCTTCTGAAAAGGTGTTGTGCCCTGCGTTTCGTTGCTGTAAGGGTGCGCATGTTTTACAATTGTTCCATCCTTTAATAAATGAAAATGCCAGTTTACAGTCTGATTATAAATCAGTAACATGAGCACAGGTAGACTGAGAATCAAAAATAATTTACCGAAAGCACGTAAAAACTTCATAGCATCAAAATCGATGGAAGGGCAAAAATAAGGCAAAATGTTAGATTTGTATGTGCTTTAACAATTTTAAGGTTTTTTAATCACCGCATTTGGTTCTCCGTCAAATTGATTGGTCTCGGACATAGCCTTAAACCCATATTTTATTATTTTTGCTAAAAATCGATCTGCAATGAAACAACAAAATACATTTAAAGTTAGTGGTCAGATTATTGACCTTCGCAACGAGAAAATTTTTCCGGGAACGATCACTGTTTCTGAAGGAAAAATACTTTCTGTCGAGCATGAAGAAAACACAAATGCTCAGTTTATTTTACCCGGACTCATTGATGCGCATGTCCACATTGAAAGTTCGATGCTTATCCCTTCAGAATTTGCGCGTCTTGCTGTTCCGCATGGTACCGTAGCAACAGTTTCTGATCCACATGAAATAGCCAATGTACTTGGCATTGAAGGCATTGAATACATGATCGAAAACGGCCGAAAGGTTCCTTTCCACTTCTATTTCGGTGCTTCAAGCTGTGTGCCAGCAACAGGTTTTGAAACTGCTGGTGCCACGCTTGGTGTTGATGCAATGGAAAACTTGCTTCAGCGTCCCGAAATAAAATATATGGCCGAAATGATGAACTATCCCGGAGTCATATACAAGGATGCAGAAGTGATGGCCAAGCTTGAAGTAGCCAAAAAATATGGCAAACCCATTGACGGTCACGCGCCCGGACTGATGGGTGAAGATGTCAAAAACTATATTGAAGCAGGTATTTCAACTGATCATGAATGTTTTACGATGGAAGAAGCACTCGAAAAAATTCAATATGGCATGAAGGTTCAAATCAGAGAAGGAAGTGCGGCCAAAAACTTTGATGCACTGATTGGACTTATGGAAAAGTATCCGGAGAAAGTGCTTTTCTGCAGCGATGACAAACATCCCGACGATTTAGTCCGCGGACACATAAATCTGATGGTTAAACGTGCAATTGCATCAGGCTACGATCCAATACGCGTGCTTCGGAGCTGCATCCTTAATCCAATCGACCATTACAAACTTGAAGTTGGATTGCTACAAAAAGATGATTCGGCTGATTTTATTGTAGTAGATAACTTCAATAATTTCAACGTTTTACAAACTTACATAAAGGGAATTTTAGTGGCTGAAAACGGTAAAACACTCATCAGTTCAGTGTCTGCCGAAATGCCCAACCACTTTGTTACTGACAAAATCAACGCCTCTACCTTAAGTATTAAAGCTACCGGAAATCAAATCCGAATAATTGAAGCCCTCGAAGGTCAGTTAATCACAAACACAATCATTGACAGTCCGCTTGTGAAAGATGGCCATATTTGCAGCGACATTGAAAGAGATTACCTCAAAATGGTTGTCATCAACCGTTATGAAAAGGCTCCGCCAGCCATTGCATTCATAAAGAATTTCGGACTAAAATCCGGGGCGATTTCATCCACTGTTGCACACGACAGTCATAATATTATCGCAGTAGGTGTTAGCGATGAAGCGATTGCAAAAGCAGTCAACCTGCTGGTGGAAGTGAAAGGTGGAATTGCCGTTGTTGACAATGAAAGTGAACATGTGCTGCCGTTGCCAGTCGCAGGACTGATGACAAACAATGACGGATATCAGGTTGCTCAGGATTATGAAACCATTGACGCACTTGTCAAGAAATCAGGATGCACACTCAACGCTCCTTTTATGACACTTTCGTTTATGGCCTTGCTTGTGATTCCGCAGCTGAAGCTTAGTGATAAAGGGCTTTTTGATGGAAAAACCTTCTCTTTTACAACACTCGAAGTTGCATAAATCCTCAATCTAAAAGATGTAATATCATCGTTAAGATTACTCATTTATTTAGACTATATCTATATTAGCTAAAAAGTTAGTTATTTAGATATGTTACTGTTAATTTATAAACAGTAATCCGTATTTTTGCCAAAACTGATGTTGAAATGGAAAACGTAGAACTAAATGCCAAGAAATTAGAACAACTTGCTTCCAGGCTGAAGGCAATTGCTCATCCTGTGCGTATTGCTATTATTGAAATGCTGTCGAATGATTCAAGACTTAGTGTCACTGAAATATATCAGCTTTTGGATATTGAACAAGCCGCCGCGTCTCATCACTTGAATATCATGAAAAACAAGGGTATCCTTGAGTCAAGACGTGAAGGAAAAAAAATATTTTATTCCCTTCAGAATGAATCACTTTCAGAGATTATTCAATGCGTAAACAAATGCAAGGATTAATCTGATATAATCTTCAAAAGATTTGATTTTTCTCTTTTAACGCTTTTTGGATTGGCATGAATTTTCATTTTTCAGCATCAGCAGACAAATCCCATTCTTCTTCCAAATCCCAGTTAGGGCGGATTTCCAGCTCCTTTGAATAATAATACACCTTTTCCGGTTGCAGGCCTTTTACCAGATCACCTGTATCCCAACGGCCGTTTCCATTTCTGTCGTGGATTGCTTTAAACTTGTATTTACCGGGCTTCATATGCTCAAAGGCAAGCTCAGTGCTTCCATTTACAATTCGCTCCTCCAGCACATCTTCTTTTGGATTAAGAAGTTGAATTATCATTTGGCCTGTTATTTCAGGGTTAATCTTCAAAAAAAGATTGCCATAATCAGTCAAAGCAGGCACTTTAAAAGCAAGGGCAATGGTATCATTTACATTTCCATTCAAACCAAAGAAAATAGAATCGGGCGCAAGAAGACTATAACCTCCATCAAATTCAAAATCAGGCACATTCAAAACATATTGCAACCCAATTGAATCATATTTTAAAAATTCAACCGAATTGTACAATGTGTCATCCTTAGCAATAAACCGACTTGAATCGCGCATTTGATAATGAATGACGGGCTCATTAAAAGTAAAAATTAGCTTTTGGCCATAATCGAGTCTTCGTCCTGCTATTCTGGTGGAATAGGCGAGCACTCCTGCTTTAATCTCTTCTCTGCGTCCTCGCTGAGGTGTGACGGCAGCACGCGGACGAAGTGATATATTTAAAGTGTCGTTGATGAGTGTGTCAAATCTAACAGCAATTTTCATCGAATCAAGCACATTATCGCGAAAATACCAGTGCACAGTATCTTTCTTTTTGCTGTAATGTTTCAAAAGGCCCAGTGTATCCGGAAGTGCTTCTAAAGGTTCAATTTCAACATTTGCTGCAGGATAGCGGAAAGCAAAACGCAGTAAACCATTTCGAACGGCTTCGGCCCGCAAAAGACGCTGTGTTGAATCAACTTCGTAAAAAAGTGAAATCTGATGTTTTTTATGCTTCGAAACAAAGATTGAATCAGCTAATTTTCCTGATAAAGCATAAGCTTCTGCTTCCGTTTTTATCCCATCTGCACCAACAGTATCAACAAAGGCTAAATCTGACTTCTGCGTGTCATAGCTTCCAACATATTCAGGCACAACCAATTCATCCACAAAACCAATTGCTTCTCCACCTTTATCGTATAAAAAATTACTGTTTTTATCTTCAAGTGCATACATTCTATAGGGCTCATTGCGTAGATTTCTAAACCTGAAATCTCCCTTTTTATCAGCTCTTGCAACATAATATGGCTTAACGCGGAAAGGCAATGAATCTGCAGGAATGGTATCGTTTTCATCGCGATAGAGTAAAACAAAGGCTCCTTCAGCCACTTTTTTATTAAATGCAAACTGAAGGTTTCCAGCCATAGACATGGAATCGAGTATACTTCCGGTTGAAAAAACAAAACTATAGGCTTCCAGAGGATTGTTTTCAGTAAGATCAACAATAGCATTTCCAAAAAATACCGTATAGGTTGTGTTTTCCTTTAAGTCCTCCTGAAAGCGAACCTGAACACTCTTTCCTTTAATGCGGTATTCCGGATTCTTCTGAAGTGGTGGAGAAATCAATGCCTGCTGATTGATTTTATCTAGCTTCACAAATTCGTTGAACTCAATTGAGATAAGCCTTCCTTCAAAATTTACAGAATAATTCTCAGGCACAGACCTTACTACTCTTGGCGGCGTAGTATCTTTTTCGCCACCGATAGGCATTACCGGATTGGCACATTTACTTAAAAAAATTGAAACTACGATCAAACCAAGCGCAAAAAACAACTGGTTCTTGTTAGCAATCCGTTTTATCATGCTGCAAAGATGCAAATTTATTTAGCTCGAATAAGCTTCTCCTGAAGGCATAATACCATCCTCTTTCAATGTCATTTTTTCTTCAGGTGAAATTAATCTCTTGTCTTAACGACAAAATCAATTCAATCATTGTGTTTTATAAACCTTTATTTGTGCTTGATTCCTGAAAATCTTTTTGATATAAAAGTTGAATAATTGCTTCTTTAAATAAAAGTCGTCTTTCACATTAAATGATTGAATTGAAAGACGAGCACAATGCAGTCAACATACACAAAAGACAAACAACTATTTAAAACAAATCACGGTTGGGCTACTTATTATTTTGATGTGCTGGGGATAATAATTACCTTAGCATAAAAAAAGCAAAATGACAAAAGATGATCTTTTTAAAGAGTTGTTAAGCCTTGTAGTTCCAATAGAAATCACACAAGATTTTGAGTTAAAGGA
>JAUXMV010000026.1 GCA_030683155.1 Bacteroidales bacterium | reverse complement strand
TCCTTTAACTCAAAATCTTGTGTGATTTCTATTGGAACTACAAGGCTTAACAACTCTTTAAAAAGATCATCTTTTGTCATTTTGCTTTTTTTATGCTAAGGTAATTATTATCCCCAGCACATCAAAATAATAAGTAGCCGAATTATTTATTACTTCGAAGTTATGAAAATATCTTTTCGTTTTAATGAGATTCCCGTTTTCGAAAAGCTTGCTCTGTTTTCTTTGGGAAAGCACATCATATTTTAAAAAATATTCATATTCGCCTTCCGTAATGGACTCAACTTTGTTGTTATGAGTATTGTAAGTAATTGCTTGTTGACTTAAAGGTATTTGGGAGCCAGCCTTTGTTGTAAGCTGGCTAACTGCATGGTGTGCGTCATGCTTAAGATAATCATAAAAAGCCTCATTGTTTTCGATAATGTTACCATTGCTTTGATATTCCATAAATGAAGAAGGCACTCCGTTTACTCCATTTATATTCGTGAGTCGGGAATAATTATCATAAAGAAACTCTTCAGACAAGTTTCGCAGATTGTCTTTTCTGTCCATTAAAAGATTTCTCGAAGGATGAGGTGTGTAGGATATACTAAATAAAAAAGCATTGGATTGATTTTTCGGAAAAACATCAATGTTTTCAATTAAATGAGTCGTTTCGTCATACCCTTTCAGCGTGGAAATGCTATTTCCATAGTCAAATGATGTAGCTCGGTTGTATAAATCATATTCATTGACCTTGTAAATAAAATCAGCGCTTTGATTCTTCTTTAGGCCTTCCAGAAACCCAATTTCATTATATAAATAATTTATTTCTAATCCATTAGGAAATCTTACATTTGAAAGTAAACTGTTTGAATTATATGAATACTCAAATTGCATTTCTTGATTTTCAAACATCTCCTTTTCCATGATCATACGGCCATATTCATCATATTGGTAAAAAACGGATTGGTTATCTGCCATGTGAATTGAACACAATTCGCCTATCGAATTTTGATTGCAGTCGTAAATATAATTTGCTACAATTTCATTGTTTAACCTCTCTGTTTCTTTTCTGCCCAACAGATCATAAGAAAGCTGCTTAAAGTTGCCATTCGCATCAGTGGCTGTTAGTAGTTGTCCAATAGAATTATATAGAATACTCGAATTTCCGGAACTTGATTGATCTGAATAAGAAGATAGATTCCCATTTTCATCGTATGTATAATTGAAAGATGTATTATTCATTTGAACCTTCTTTATTTGACCTTCAGCATTGTAATCGTAAGTTATTAAATTCCCAACATCTTCACTGACCGAAATCAATTTAAATGAAGGATCATACGTTTTCGTTGTGATGCTTCCTGTTAAATTGTTGGTGGTAATGATTGTATTATCTATGTAATCAAAACTCTCGTTTTTGCCAATAGAAGTAATTCCTTCAAGGCGGTTATATTGATCATAATGATATTCTGTCCATTGAATATCATTCTTGGCATGATCATATGTGGGTTCTGAGATCTTCAATATTTTCCCATAGGAGTTATACTGATACATTTCATAAAAAAACTGGCCATTCTTGTCCTGTTTCCCTCTACCAATAATGTCTTGAGTCTGATCGAAATATTCAAGAACTTCACCCTGTCCTGGTGCTGTAGTACTTGTATGGTATACGCTTCCAAGAAAGGTATCATTCCAAATATATTCCTTTTCTGCAATTATTCCTATAGGATTTGTTTGCGATTTTAAGCGTCCAAAGCCATCATAGTCGAAACTGCTTTGAAGTCCTTTTGCGTCAGTGATGCTATTGATATTACCAAATTTGAAATCAAAGTCAAAGAGATCGGTTTGTGAAAGCTGGTTTGTTTTGCTGGCAATAAATGTTCCGCTATTGTTATAAGAATATGAGAGGACGGAGCTTATAAAATCATTTCCTGACTTTGAGATTGTAAGAGGATTCCCAAATGTATCATATTCATTTATAGCTATCGTAACTGGATTCGTTAGATTTGAATTGTATATGGTTCTATTAAGCAAACCAAGATGATTTACGTCCATGTTATAAAAAAACTGCGTTTGCCTTACAATATCTTGTTGTTCTGGTTTTGAAAACCGGATATCTATCTGCCTGGTTTTATTCTGACACCAGCTTCCAGAATTTGTGTACAAAAAATCAACTGTTTTCGTTTCGATAAGCACATCTTTAAGATATCTATACTTTATGGACTGTGTTACATTTCCAGAATTTATGTCATTAACACTATAGAGATTCGTGCTCATTTCCTTCATTTTTTTGAAATGATTGGTTTTGACGATTTGAAATGGATAATTGAATACAACTCCTGGAAATGATGAATAAAAGTTATAAGTAAATGCAGTGCTTTTCAATAATTCACCTTGTGCAAAATAGTCAGACGCGAATTCTTTAACTTCTTTTAAGAGTAGTCTGTTAATATTTGGAAATACCTGAAATTCGTTTTGTATCTCTTCACCCTTTTGTAATTCAAATCTTGTTTTTGAATACCCTAAAAAGGACTTTTCTTGAGCATTAAAAACAGGATCGAAATAGTAATAGAATTCTTGTTTCAATTCACTTCCGTTCTTCTGATTAATCCTACTGGTTGTTATAAAGACAGGAGCTTTTTCAATATAATAATTCTCACCCAGTTTGGCGCTAGTTTTTAAAACATGATTACTTTGAGGCATTGGCTCATATGATATAAGTGTTCTAAAATTTAAGCCGTCTGATATTGCAGTCAACAAGGATTTCTTAGAATTGATGTTAGTTGGAATAACGCAACTTGTACTAGGCCCACTACTGTAATAAAGTAACTCGAGCGCACCATTGCCATCAAAATCATTCACATTGATATAACTATAAAACAAGTTGCCCCATTGAGACGATAGGTTAATATTCTGTTCGGAAAAATAACCATTGCCTTGTGAATAGAATACCTTAATGCTTTGGGGTAACCAATCTTGTGGTGTTGTGCCACTGGGATAGCCCATGTCAACAATGTCTGTCAACCCATCTCCATCAAGGTCAACAAAAATATGGCTATTCATTTCTGGATGGTGCGGATTCATCGAACTGATACCACTTTCTTCGAAACCAGTTCCCATGGAGATCATTGTATTCCAGCTAGCGGAATTGCTATGAAAAAAGATTAAATCCTCCATGTTATCCAAATTTAACTTACAACTATATACTTTATCAAAGACGGTTGGCGATTGTCCCGAAAAAATGATGTTAAGATCAGTACTATTCAAACTGTGGCCAGTCAATTCAAGTACAAAAAAGCCATCAGTGTTGAATATTATAATGTCTTTTTTATGATTTCCATTGATATCTGCAAGAACGTATCGATAGCCTGTTGATTCAGTAGTAACAGAAATGCCTGCCTCAAAATTTGATTGAAATATTTCTTGTGTTTTTAAATCAATTATGCTTAATTTCAGAGTGTTATTGCTGCCTAAGTTTTCAGTTTCTTTATATGAATCTAAGTTTTCAATAATAAGTATTTGATCTCTGCCTAACCCCATAAAATCTCCGATAAATATTTCGTGATTCTGTGTTGTAGGAGCGAACAAACTTTCTTCAATTAGAAAATTGGAAAAGTTGTCGCCATCGGAATCCTGCAAAAAATAATGCAATTCATAGTCATTGTATGTCTTAAAAAGACTTATGAACATGTCTTGCAATCCATCACCTTGAAAGTCACCAAATAAAATTACATCAAGTAAGCCCTTGTTGAACACTTCTGGCTTTTGAAACAGATGTGAATATGCTAGTTGAGGTTCATTATTGTATGAACTCTTCCAAAGTCCAATTGCCAATTTATTGTGCTGGCGATTTTGATAATCAGGTGTGTTATCGTTAATGGAAATAAAATCACATATCCCATTGTTCAACATTGATTTTGTTATTCGCTTTGTTTCTCCTCCATTTACATATGGGTACATCAATTCAGGCAAACCTTTAACATAAAAACTCTCTAATCCACTATACTGGTTCATATCATCATTATAGTTAAATATGGTTGAGTTATAGCGATTGCCGTCTTTGTCAATTAATTCAATTTGATTCAAAAAAGGTTTGTTGTTGTAATAATAGTCAAAATGATAATTTAAAACTGATTGACCCTCATGTTTCGTCTCGATGTCAGTCAGCAGAAGGTTCATGTGAATCCTATTACTCTGAATGTAAGAATATTTATAATCCTCATGCCTACCATATCTAAATAGAATCTGGTTTGGAGGTGATATTTCATTTCTTGAATTTCCTGTATATTCAATTCTTTCAACATAAGAAACATTCTCGTCATGAAGATAGTAATACTGGATGTAATTGCCCTGATTATCTTCGATTCTACTTAACAACCAATTCAATATTTTTCCTTCGGGATTCAACACCGTTCTACTATTAAGATTTATTCCATAGTACTTCTTTAGTCCCTCTTTCGTTTCAATTTTGAAACTAATAGGCTGGCCATTTTCATGCTCTGTTATTGTAATCTTCTTAAAGGACTCATTTGCTGTTCGATATTCGCTGGCTGGAAAACCATAATTGCCATTTACTACTATCAAGCGTTCACCGTCTAACAAAAATTTATCAGCACTTGTCAGTGTTATGCCATCTGATACTCCGTCATAGAATAAAGAAGCACCAGTCCTACTAATCATTGATGAAGCATTTAATTGCCATCCAATTCCTAAATATGAACTATTTATTGTGCTTTTATAGTCAATGGAAACGGATGGCTTCATTTCTTTTACTCCCGGCGGTATCATCAACGGAATTCTATATGTTGAATTGCCATTCACATCAATATAAAAATCACCTTCAATGGTTCCAACTTCCAGGCTTGTATTAAGCTGTCTATTAGAGCTTATTTGCTGTTCAAGGAATTGAATGCTTGGAATCTGGACTTGTTGTTGTTCCGCAATGGCCTTAAAATAATCCCCACTTCCCTGCGGCAGATACCTGAAGCCGGGCATGAGTTTTATGTAATCGGTGGCGGTGTAGCTGTGCTGACCTCCTGTGATGGGTTGGTTGAGGGTGAAACTTGTGCCGGTGTGCTGTGCCGAAAGGTTGCTGCCCAGCAGCAATGCCACGACTATGAGAAGGCTTCGAAGTATTTTCATAATGGTTTGTTTTGGCTTATCAATAATTTGTTTTTAGGTTCGTTGCTTATGCTTTGGGGTTGATGGCATAATTGGCTTATTGCTTGATCACCCTGAACACCTGCATTTTGCCTTCGTAACCAAGGCGCAGCAGATAGGTTCCGGATTGGAGTTGCCGCATATCGAGGGCTGTTTTGGCCGTGGGACTTTTGCCCTGTAGCTGCACCTTGCCCTGACTGTCGTATAGCATATAACTCAGGCTGCCACTAATGGCCATCCCTGTGTTCTCGATGGTGATGCCATCGGGCGTAGGGTTGGGATACACGGTAAAGGCTGCTTCACCTTCGGCCACCAACTCATCCATGGGAATGTCAGGCAGCTCGGGCGACAGAAATAAGCTGTCGCCGACTTTGAGCTCTTTGGAGGAGATATACCTTAACACCCGGTTGCCTGCAAGGTCGTAGTCAAAATGTACGGTTTGCTGGCTGTGGCCGGTAATTGCTGCACACAACAGCAAGAAAAGCAAAAAAAGGCTTGCGTTTTTCATAGCGCTTTTTGGGTTTAGTTCTGTTATTCAATTGCTTGTTTATACATTGCCTCAAGGCTTTGATACCGCGACTTTCAGTGCTTCTATCTCCTTCTGCTGCTTTTCCATGTCTTTTTGCTGCTGAATGATATAGAGTGTCAGTTCCTCAATCTTCTCCAACAGTTTTATCTGGAAACTGCCCACATCCAATCCGTATTTCAGCATCTCGCTTTCGGAAGCAACACCGGGAAGGTGTTTGTTGGCAAGCACAAAGTCTTCGAGTTCGGTTAAAGGTGTGAGTTTGTAGCCAGACACAAATACATGGTCGGCACCGGCAGTAAGGGTCACCTTCATTTCACGGGCGTGGATGCCGCCAGCAACGGTGAGTTTATAATCTGTACTGGCGGTACCTATGCCAACGTTACCTCCATTGTAGTAAATGTTGTTGCCCGATGGAAGCCAATAGCTGCTGCCACCGCCGCCGCCACCAGCCGGCACGGCCCAGGTGCCATCGCCGCGCAGAAACTGGGTTTGGTTGCCGGCAGCGGTTGGCAGGCTGTAGGCTCCTCTGAGAGTGAGGCCATCCACCATCGCTTCACCTGCCACATCGAGCATGGCTTGTGGTTCTTCGGTTCCTATGCCCACGGCGCCTTCCTGGAAGAGGAATTGACTCGAAGTGAAAATGATTTTTGTACGATGGGACTCTGAAGTATTTGAAAGCCTGAATATGCTGTATTTTCTATCAACTTCCCTGACAATCTCTGCAATATTCTTTTGATTAGCTGCAAATCGAATACGTTGGCTTAGGTATTCGGACTCATCTTTTTCATGCGATTCAAGCAACAAACTTGCCTCTTCCTTAATATCAGCTTTGATATGCAACTTTGCCTGCGGGTCGGTTACATTGCCGATGCCCACACGTCCGGATTGCTTGCCGCTTTCAGTTCTGCTGACAAACAGGGTGGGATAGGCACTGTTGAAGCCGACCATGAGGGTTCCTTGTAAATTATTTGTTAAAAATGATCCGACATTTCCTTGTCCTAAAACAAACCCTCCATTATTTGCATGAAGGTTATGTCCTAAAGCCATCGAAAAATTAAATTCAGAAATTGAATTGTTTCCGAATACAAATGAGTAATCTCCAGTTGAAATTGATTGGTTTCCAATTGTTATTGAACTTAATCCCTGAGCTTTTGAAAAGCTTCCCAAGACATAAGTATAAGCATTGGTTGCGAAAGAATTTTTGCCGACAGCTAAGCTATACGCTCCGCTAACAGTATTCCCTGTCCCAAATGCTGATGCACTAACCCCTGTAACATTGTTACCAGGGCAAGTTGCACAAGTTTGGGAAATACTAACTTTGTTTAGGCCTAAAAGTGCAAAAATGATTAGAGTGCTAATTAAATTTAAGTGTCTCATATTACGTGTTTTAATGTTTAATAATTTTCTCTGTTTCAATTTTCTTGCCATCAATGAGAAAAGAAAGAAAATACATGCCCGGTTTTAAATTGGATGCTTTTAGCTGAATTTTGCTTGTATGGGCATTAACCGCATCCAGCAGTCGCCCGTCCTGACTGAATAGTTGAACCTCATAACCCGAGGCTGGCCCTTCAACGGTTATGTAATCTGTCACAGGGTTGGGATAGCTTAGAAAGCGCCGCTGAACCATCGCCGGATCGGAAGTATAAACCAATTGCCCGTATTGGTCAAGTTTAAAAAAAACAAGGTCATAAATGAGCAAGTCCTCATTTAGTTTAGCGGTATTTACAAAACATCCTCCGTCTTTCAGTGCCAAAACGTTCCATGACCAATAATTGGCATCTCCTCCTATGTACCTCCTGTAACGCTCCTGAAGGTTTCGATCCGTTTGTCCCACCATGATCCAGTTTTTATATCCGTAAATGATGGGATAATATTGAAGTCCTACAGTTCCGGTGTAGAAAATTGTGTCAGGATGTAAAAAATCAAAAGGCATTCCAAAGCCTGGATAGTCATCAGAATCCGGATTTCCAAACTCTCCATAACTCAGGCGATTCATCGTTGTGTCATACAACGAAAGAGAGAATTCGTGGTCCTGATAACTGTTTGGAATTTCATTCCTGTAACCTAAATATGAAACATAAAAGGCTGAGTCACTTAACCATTTGAAACTAGTTACCTCCATATAATTAATCGGCAGTTCTTCACCGGAAATATAAGTGAAAGTCGTATCAAATACCAATTTAGAGGCTCCCATGAACGGATCAAGCGTTGGCCCGGAAAACATCCATATCAGCTTAGCCGATGGGTTTAAAACAAACTCATATGTTGTCAATCCAGAATCAGGATATATATAATATCTGACTAACTGGCCAGAATTATCAAAGCGGGACATGAAAGGATACCAGGGTCCACCAATAGTATAACCTACAGCTCCAAAAACATAAAAACCATATTCATCAGTAATTATCTTTACAGGGAGAATATTTAACACTTCAGCTATGACATGTTGTTTAGTCCATATTCTTTGCTTCTGAGCATCTGTTTTAATCAAAAGCAGCCGCGAGCTGCCAACTTCCGGCAGTCCTGATTGTCCACCTAAGATATAACCTGTATCTTCAGCTTTTGACATTGCCGTTAAGCTAAATACTGTATCGCCAAGGTTATAAAATATAGAGCTGGTGTCTCCAATTGGGCTAAATGTTAGAATTCCGGCACGATAATACTGTTGGGGTGTGTAATCAGTTCCTGTATATTCTCTCAACAATGCCAAGACATTTCCTGCATCATCCTCAAGCATGGCCGGACTTCGTTTCACGTAACCATTTGTATAATTAAAGGTATAGGTGTTTTGGGCTTGCAATGCATTCAAAGTCCAAATAAAAAACAGCATTGCAATAACTGATCTCATTTTCATAAAACAACAGGAATGTCAGCAGTAACATCGCAAACATGCCCTCTTTTTCTATAAATCATTTGTGGTAAATGAAATATTGAGAATGGAGGATTTGTCGAACTTTTACTATCAATTAAAACCTCAGCAAGTTTTTTATGTGCTGTGTTTTGATTTGAAGTGAGCCACTCATTCACAAAATCTTTCAGATGGTCAAAATAAAACTGCATTTCATGTATCCCATTGTCAGCATTGTAATTAAGGCAAGCTACTTCACTCGTTAACCCATTTCCAACTAAGGGAGAAGCTGCATAAATCTTATAATCAAGATAATTGGTTAAAGTGCTGTTGAGTTGATAATTAGAATAATCTAATTGAACTACATCAGATGCACCAAAATAGTAATATCTGCAATTAGGCGGAACTTGAGGCTGGAAATGATTTTGTAGCAAAGCTTCAAAAATAACTGGTGCTCCATTTCCGGGTTCAGGAATAGAGGGATTGCAAGTCATTGTCGCATTTTTATCCCAGGAATAAGCTTCTTCATTTCCAAAATCCCCTGTCTGCTCCAAAGTCCCAGTCCCAGTAACGGTTATAATACGCAGCTTTTGCTTGTTGCCGGGCAATGGACCCATATCGTCAACCCGGGCCATCATAAACTGTTTGTTGTCGCCTTCAATCTCTTCATAGAAATGGTGGCTCAGGCCTGTGAGAAAGGTGTCGTAAGCATCAAACACTTCTTCATAGGCTGCCTCGTAGCCGTTCACAAGGCTCATCTCGGTGTAAAGGGTGTCGCGGTGCAGGCGTGCAAAGGCATGGCCGGCATCGGCATAGGTGTAATTGAGCGTGGCATCAATGTACCACACTGCTGAGTCCACAAGCATACGCTGCCCACTCTTGAGCATCACACCTTTGTTATACAGCTCCATCTGCTGCACAAAATTGTTGATTAAAGCTGATGGGTCTTCTTCAACTATCGAAAATTCTTGCTGGCGGTTTAGCACATCTTTGCTACAATTGGTTGTTAGCAAGGCAATACCCACTGCTGCGATAACGAAAAATGTTCTTTTTAGTTTCATCTTCATTTGTTTTAAGATTAATTTATGATTGATTATAGGTGTTTCGTATGGATGAGCCGGTTTTCTTTTTTAAGCTTCACCTGCTCTTTTGGCTATTGATTTACTTTGTTTTTTGCTTTTTGGTTGCTTTTTTTACGAATCCGATCGGCCAAAACTAATCGAATTATTGTTTTCTACTTAATTTTAATACCCTGAGCAGGCAAAAACGCATCCAAAAAATTGACTTTTTTTTATTTTTTTTAAATATATTTTTTATGTGATTGATATTGAGTGTGTTAAAAAACGATTTTTCTGCTGAGTTTTCGCATTCTTTTGGCAAATTTTCGATTTTCTGTTGTTATCCCCTGTTTATTCTTACATTACATTTCGCCTGTTTGCTATCGTGACGACCTTTTCTACCGTACTGTTTTCATTAGCACAGACATTTACCAATGTAAACTTTAACAGGCTACTTTTTGTATCTTAAATCACACTATTTTTGTGCGATTTTTATCCATAGTCAGAACAACAAAAAACACTTTTTTGAGGTTTGATCGCGTAAATACAGATGCCCCATTAATGAAAAAAATAATTCTTATTCTAACAGTTTTACTACTGATCGCTTTCTCAACTTTTGCCACTTTATATTATTTTGCGCCCAAACCACCAATGGCAACGCTCGAAAAATGCCACAGAGATATTGGGGCTGCACATGACGCCGAAGCGCAAAAATACGCTGCCGATCTGCTTGCCGAAGCAGAAGTGTTTTATGAAGAAGCCAAAAAGGCATTTCAGGAACAAAATCAAAAAATCTATTTTTTGCGCGATTACAGCGGCGTCCTTAATTTGGTTTCAAAAGCAACGGCAAAAGCTGAAGATGCTATCAAGAAAACAGCAGATGCAAAAGCAAATTTAAAGGTCGACATCAAGAAAAAACTGGATTCGGTAAATCACAAAATAGAGCATTTTCAAACCTATTATGCACATTTGCCTCTAAATGCAAGAGCAAGGAAAGACTTCACCAACGCAAAATTAAAATACCTCGAGTCGCAACAGGCTTTTGAAAGAAAAGCATATTTAGTTGTCGGAAATAATCTTGATGAGGCTAACCGCTTGATCAGCAAATCTGTAAAAGCTGCACATCAACACCTGAGCGATTATTTTGATGATCTTCCAAAATGGAAACGATGGTACAATGAAACGGTTGAATGGACCATAAAAAATAAGTCAACAGCGATCATCGTAGATAAGTTTGCGCACAAGACCTATGTTTACAAAAACGGAAAAGTACTGAAAGAATATACTGCCGAAATGGGGCCAAACTGGATAGGAACCAAGCTTTACAGAGGTGACAAGGCTACCCCTGAAGGAAAATACCATGTCACAAAAAAGAAATCAGGTTCAAACACAATCTATTACAAAGCTTTCCTTATCAACTATCCCAACGATGATGACAAAGCCCGATACAAATCAAATGTTCAGAGCGGCAAAATTCCTGCAAGAGGCATTGGTAATCTGATTGAGGTTCATGGTGGAGGCGGCAAAGGAGTTAACTGGACTGATGGCTGTGTTGCTTTAACAAATGAAGACATGGATAAAATATGGGGTCTTGTGAGTGTTGGAACACCTGTTACGATTGTCGGTTCAATGAGAAGTTTGCAGGAGATAAACGGACAATAGTATTTTAAATTAGTAAAGTAATTATTTGGGTATTTATTGAAATATGAAAGAAATATTGATCGAGCAGAAACCCTTACCAAATGGCAAAATAACTGTAGTGTTATTTGCATTGGCAATCTCTCTTCTGTGTGGAATATATTTGATTGGCAGACAAGAAAAATTGCAGGAAAAAGCAATTGGATTGTTCCATAAAAGTGATGTTAATTTTTCCTTTCAAAATATTGGACCTGACGCACTTGCTGACCATAATTCCAAACTTGAAAAATCCATCGAAAACACCTCAGTTCAGCTGAAAAAGCTTTTGCCAACTGCTCCCTACATTGTGGTAAACACCACAGGCAATGATTTCAAGTTGTACAACAACAGGCATGAAATCATTCGCGAAGGACTGGTTTCGACAGGAAGCTTTACCATACTCAAAGCTGGAAACGACAAGGCATGGATGTTTAAAACACCACGTGGACAACTGAAAGTATTGGGTAAAACAAAAGATCCGGTTTGGAAAAGACCCGATTGGGCATTTATAGAGGAAGGCCTTAAAGTGCCTTCACATAATCACCCTTCGCGATATGAGTATGGAACCTTGGGCGATTATTCATTGAATCTTGGAAACGGCTATCTCATTCACGGAACACTATATCAGCGCTTTTTGGGTCTGCCGGTAACGCATGGTTGTATTCGTATGGGCGATGATGATCTGGAACTCGTGTTCAAGACATTGCAAATTGGTTCAAGAGTGTATATTTACTAGAAGCAGATCAGCTATTTATGTCAACCGAAACCCTGAAAAATAATAAAATGGATAATAAAGATCAGATTTGGATTCTTAGATTTTTCTTTTGGTTTGCCAAAAACAGGAAAATGCAAATCCTTTTGCTTCTCTTAATATTTATCTTTCCAATTCTGGTGCTCATCAACAATGTGTTAATACCTGTTGCCAATTTTGACCTTATTCCAGGCCAAAGTGAAATCGTTTTAGGAGTTGAAGATTCAACAAAAAAAGAATCAATAAAACCAACTAAGGAGCAGGTTGCCTTGCTAAAGGAAATTTTCGAAAAAGAAAAAACCCTTGCATTTCAGCAAAACAGACTGCTTCTTTCTCGTCAGGATTCAATCTACCTTTTGGTAAATATTCCCGACAGCAGCATCACGCTCGAAATAAAAGGACTTGCAGCACGGACATGTAAAATTCAAGCTTTTGAGATAAGTAAACGACTGCAATACGGACAGCATGAAGCTTTACTGAACTGGCTTTCTCAACCATTTTCACTGGAAAAAGAATTGTCTACAATTCCAAAAACACCGATTCTGGTTGTTGAAGCGCCAAAAGATACTGCTGAAGCTGCAAAGTTGCCGCGCAAACCTATTGAACCTGAAAAAACTTTCGTTCAATATACACTTTGGTTCAGCAGAAATCTTGTTATTGAAGTGGAACAGACAGAACTGCCCAACGAGAGTGATTTTGAACTTATCAGACAATACAAGCATCAGCACGACAGTATCTTCAAAAGAGGACTGATCAAAAAAATTGCCGAACCCATGTTTGACGATCAACCCATCCTTATCAAAATCAAACTGAATGAGGCTGATGCCAGGGCAATCTTTCGCGCAATGCCGCACTCGAATTATGCCAAATTTGTCTTGAAACTATAAAGCATTCAACACAGTACCCTCACAAATTTGTTAATGCATTAATTCAGCTTTCGTATACCTTTGCAGCAATGTCAAAAAAACATCTGCAATTGAGAAAACTTGCCCCTTTTTTCGTTTCATTTTTTGGAGGAATATTGCTTTTTTTGGCCTGGTATCCAAATGGAACAACCGTTTTAATCTTTTTGGCGTTAATTCCTTTTTTCTATTTGAGTTCGTCAAAGACTTTTCATCCTTTAAATCTTTTCACAAGTCTATTTTTTGGATTTTTTTTGTTTCATCTGCTTGCGGCATGGTGGATGTACAGTTCTACGATTGCTGGAAGCCTGATGGCCCATGTTTTTAATGCAGGCTATATGGCAATTGTGTTTTTGACATGGGCATATGTCCACCGGTTTATTGCCTCAAAAACATTGCAACTGCTGGTCATCATTTCGTTCTGGCTCAGTTTTGAATACTTGCATCATCATTGGGAACTTGCCTGGCCATGGTTCACGCTTGGACATGTGTTTGCTGCAGAAACCACCTGGATACAATGGTACAGAATCACCGGAAGCCTTGGCGGAAGTGCCTGGATTCTGACTGTAAACGGCATCTTATACCTGGGCTTTGTGTCCCTTTTAGAAAGAAAATACATAAATAGTCTTCTTTTAACTTCTTTGGCTGTTTCTGTAGTATTCATTCCCATTGTGATTTCCGGTCAAATGAAATCCGGCAGTTATTCAGAAACTAATTTCCTGAATGTTTTAATTGTACAGCCAAACATCCATCCGCAAAAGGAAAAATTTGCCGGAATGAGCCCTGCACAACAGCTTGAACGTGCCATTAAACTGATGCAAAAAGACATCAATGTCAACACTGATTTGGTCGTTTTTCCGGAAACAATGCTCATAGAATCCATCAATGAAAAAAATCCGGAAAGCAATGCCTTTATTCAAACCCTTAGAAATTCGATGCCTCAAAACAGGGATGTTGCAATCTTTACGGGAGCTTTCACAAAAAAAACTGAGGATTGGGCAATCGCTGACAGCAAAGCACTCATTACGGATTCAATACCTTTTGTACTGTACAACAGCGCTTTGCTTATCACAAAAGAAAGTATCAGCATTTATCACAAAAATCGTCTTGTTCCATTGGTTGAAAAGCAGCCCTTTCATAGGATGATGCTTCCAATTCGGGAATTTATCGAAGAGGCTGGTGGCTTTTTTGGGAGCTATGGAACTTTTAATGAAAGAAGAAATTTTCAATTAAACGACAGCGTTATCCTGAGTCCGCTGATTTGTTTTGAATCTGCATTCGGAAATTACAGTGCCGGAGCAGCCATGAATTCAGGCTTCATTGTGCTTATAACCAACGATGGATGGTGGAGCAGCAGCGGTGGCTATAAGCAACATCTGCAGTTAGCGCGGCTAAGAGCAATTGAAACAGGCCGTTGGGTTGTGAGATGCGCCAACACTGGTGTATCTTCAGTCATTGATGCCCGGGGTAATATCCAGATTGCAACAACATACATGAACGAAGAAACTATTTCATACAAAATTCCCATAATTAACAAAAGCACTTTTTACAGTCTTCATCATAAAAAAATGGAAATTCTTCCTCTTTTGCTGAGCCTGCTTTTTGGAGGCTTGGTTGGTTTCAGGAATTTTTGGGCGAAAAGGATAAAATAGTCAGTGAATTTTTTCGGATTTATTTGAAATCATTGTTGTCTAGTTAATTTATATTTTTAGGTGATCAAATATATACTTACCTTGTGGAAGAATAAATGATGAGTCCACTCGGAAAAGTCGAGCAGGCAATTTTGATTAATTTGATTTATTATGATATAGATACATATTCATAACTCAATTAAGTTATAAACAAATGTCAATAACTTAATTTGTATTTTTTCAATTTTTAGTGGTAGATTTATTTCGTCAACTAAAGCATAGTCCCATGTTTAAAAAGCCAAACAAAGAAACGCAGTTAGATGCTTTCGCAAGCGTTCCAATGATGTTGGTGAATTTAATACTTAAACAGTATAACGATCAGTGCCATTGGCATAACCAGTTCCATGATCAGGTTTTAATGCGCATTGATGAGGCTATTTTCAGTATTCTGTTCAATAATACTACCAGTGCGCCAAATTCCTCCGTTTGTACACTTATGGGAATGATGGTACCATAAGAATCTTTTGTATGGAGCGACTCCTAACTTTTCGAACATTGTCAATTTAACTTACTTGTTCGTAGTGTGTTAGGGTTGTTTAAAACCAAAGCCTAAGACATTTTAGGTAATAGATATTTTCATGTTTTCAAGAAGTATTTTGGTTGATTTATTTATTTCAGCAATGACATAATCATCTTTGTCAAATCTTATTTTTCTTATTGATTTAAGTTGTTCAATG
>JAUXMV010000025.1 GCA_030683155.1 Bacteroidales bacterium | reverse complement strand
CGCCGCTGCTCAGAGCCAAACCAACAGCTGCGCATACTTTACGATGCCCTGAAATTTAAATATGCACCCTTCATAAAACGAAAATCTGTAGTACACAAATCTGAACTCGAAAATTGCCAATTCATTGAAATGCAACATTTCCGTTCGGATTAGCTGCAAGTTGGGTTAAGACTTTTCTTCAGTTGTATGTAACAAAACTGTGCGAAAATGATAAAAAACATGTATCGTTGTGTTCGATTTCGAATAAAAATGAACGCATGCGCACACATCGAACACTCAAATAATTTTCTTGTCTCAAAATAGTTTATGTATAAATTACTAATAATATGCTGATTACGCTTTTTGGCATAATAAGTGATTTTTCGATCAAGACGATTTGATGTCAAACCAAACAGCACACAAAGATGATCAGTTTAAGCAATATTCATAAAAGCTATCAGATGGGCAGTAACAGCCTGCATGTTCTCAAAGGCATCGATTTGCAGGTAAATGCAGGCGAAATGGTAGCTATCATGGGTTCGTCAGGTTCAGGGAAATCAACTTTACTCAACATCATCGGACTCCTTGATGTGCATGATAAAGGCGAGTATCTGCTTGACGGCACACCGATAAAAAACATGAACGAAACCAAAGCTGCCATGCTGCGCAACAAGTTTCTGGGTTTCGTTTTCCAGTCTTTCAACCTGATAAGTTTTAAAAATGCGATGGAAAATGTAGCCCTTCCGCTTTATTATCAAGGCGTGGCAAGGCGTAAACGCAATAAACTGGCAATGGAATATCTCGATCGGGTTGGACTTCTTGAATGGGCAGACCATCTTCCAAGTGAACTTTCCGGCGGACAAAAACAAAGACTTGCCATTGCCAGAGCATTGATTTCGCAACCAAAGGTTATCCTTGCCGACGAACCTACAGGAGCACTCGACAGCGTAACTTCCAACGAAGTCATCGGCTTGTTTCGTGAAATAAATCAAAGCGGAATCACCATCATCATTGTAACGCACGAAAACGATATCGCACATCAGACGCAACGCATCATTCGTCTTCACGACGGTTTGATTGGTACTGATGTGAAAAACGGCCATCACACTCCGCAGGAGATACAGATGCTCAGCCAAGCTGTGTAATTAAAAACAATGAAAAGGATGAAAAAGATAACATACTTTTTGCTTGAAATTTTCAGCAACTGGAAAAATTCAGCAGGCAACTTTGATGAAAAAATACAGCTTACGCCTGTTTTTGTTTCGCAAATAATCAACAAATCAAATTCCAAACAAGATGTTTGATCTGGATAAATGGCAGGAAATTTTCAGTACGATAGAAAAAAACAAGCTGCGTACTTTCCTTACCGGGTTCTCGGTGGCATGGGGCATTTTCATGCTGATTATCCTTCAGGGCTCTGGCATTGGACTTCAGAATGGCGTCGAAAACCAGTTTCGCTCCTCGGCCACCAATGCCATCTGGATGTGGAACGGACAAACAAGTATGCCGCATGCAGGTATGAAACCAGGTCGTGCCATACAAATGACCAATGAAGATTATGAATATCTAGCCAAAACTGTTGATGGCATCGAATTGATTTCTTCGCGCTATCAAATCTGGTCTGGAAATACTGTTTCATACAAAAACGAATTTGGATCGTTCAGCATCCGGGGCATTCATCCCGATTATGGCATTGTCGAAAAGCTAATCATGCTTGAAGGCCGTTTTGTGAATCAGCTCGACCAAACACATTCCCGCAAATCCGTTGTGATAAGCACGCTTGTGAAAGACGCCCTTTTCAAAAATGGCGAAGAAGCACTTGATAAGTATGTTAATGTAAATGGTATTCCGTTCAAAGTAGTAGGTGTTTTCAATGACGATGACGGGCGTGATGAAAATATGCAGCTGGTATATGTGCCCCTGAGTGCTGCTCAGAAGGTGTTTGGTGCCGGACGAAATGTGCAGGGAATTGTTGTAACCGTAGGCAACGCAAACGAAGAAGAGGCTAAGCTCATTGAAGAAAATATCAAATCAAAACTTGCGGCACGCCATCGTTTTGATATAACTGATGAACGCGCGATGTTTTTTTGGAACAGCGTGGAGGAGTTTCAGAAATTCAAAAAACTTTTTGCAAGCATCAGTATGTTTATCTGGGTTATTGGCATTGGCACAATCATCGCCGGTGTGGTGGGTGTAAGCAATATTATGATGATTGTGGTGAAAGACCGCACCAAGGAAATCGGTATCAGAAAAGCACTTGGAGCCACACCAGGCAGCATTGTCAGTCTGATCATGCAGGAAGCAATTCTTATCACAGGCTTTGCAGGATACATAGGGCTTGTGTTGGGGGTAGGTCTGCTCGAGTTGATTTCAAAAAATATTGACGCGCCATTTTTTACAAGGCCTGAGGTTGACATACAAATCGCTGTTGGAGCAACTGTTTTACTAATAGTTGCCGGAGCTTTGGCCGGATTTTTTCCGGCACAACGTGCTGCTTCCATCAGACCTATTGAGGCATTGAGAGACGAATAAAACCGGATTGAGATTGCTATGACAACAATGAAAAATAATATAAAATCTCTTACGCTAAAACCTTTTTAAGATGTTTGATCGCGACCGTTGGCAGGAAATATGGAGCAGCCTTGCAAAAAACAAACTGCGCACCACCCTCACCGCTTTTGGTGTGTTTTGGGGCATTTTTATGCTTGTGATCATGCTGGGTTCAGGCAGTGGACTTCAAAATGGTGTGATGCATGGTATGGGTGATTTTGCAACAAACAGCGTATTTATGTGGACACGCCCAACAACAATTCCTTATAAAGGATTACCACGCAACAGACGTTATTTCTTTAAGAACGATGATATAAAGGCACTGAAAGAAAATATTGAAGAGCTTGAGCTTATTTCTCCCCGCCTTGAAGGAGGCGGCAGACGCTCCGGAAACAATGTCGTGCGCAATGATAAATCTGGCGCTTTCAGTGTTTATGGCGACTATCCGGAATGGAATCAGATTGATCCTGCCAATATCATCAAAGGTAGGTTTATCAATAATATTGACATTGAACATCGCAGGAAAGTTGCTGTAATAGGCAAAAGAGTCTACGAAATTCTCTTTGAAAAAGACGAAGATCCGCTTGGAAAATACATTCGTGTAAACGGAATTTATTTTCAGGTAGTGGGTGTTTTTGCTCCAAAAAATCAGAATATGAATTTTGGAGGCGACAAAGAGCAAAGTATCCATATGCCATTCACAACACTTCAGTCGTCATTCAATTACGGAGATATCGTTGGCTGGTTTGCGCTCACTTCCAAACCCGGAATTCCGGTAAGTGTGGTGGAGGAAAAAGCGATCAAGTTGCTTAAAGAACGCCATAAAGTAGCGCCTGAGGATAAACGGGCTGTCGGTTTTTTTAATCTCGACAAAGAATTCAGGCAAATGAACGGGCTCTTTGCCGGCATTAGCGGTCTTATCTGGATTGTCGGAACGGGCACTCTGCTTGCTGGTGTAATCGGAATCAGCAACATCATGCTTGTAATTGTAAAAGAGCGGACCAAAGAAATCGGTATCATGCGTGCGCTGGGAGCTACACCAGCAAAAGTTATCGGACAGATTGTAACGGAATCGGTTTTTTTGACAACCTTGGCTGGTTACAGTGGCCTTGTTTTAGGAGTCGCAATTATTGAGCTTATCAACCGAAACTTACCACCACCATCAGGAAGTAATACCATGTTTTTAAATCCGACAATCGATTTCAATGTTGCTATTACAGCCCTTGCCATTTTGGTTGTTTCCGGAATTGTAGCCGGTTTGATTCCTGCCAGAAAAGCCGTGAGCATGAAACCAATTGACGCTTTGCGATACGAATAAGACTTTCAAATAATTAATGGAGTATAAAAACAAAAAAATATATAAACCCAAATTACCACAACAGTCATGAAAACATTTTTGAAAATTTTTGCCGCCCTCATCGTAGTAGGTGTTTTTGCGGGAACCATCTTTTATCTCTATAAAAAATCGCAGGCCAAGCCTTTGGAATTTGAAACTGCCAGCGCTTTTGAAACAACGATAATCAGGAAAACTGTGGCTACAGGTTCGGTTATTCCGCGTCGTGAAATTGATATCAAACCCAAGGTTTCGGGCATTATAGAAGAAATCTATGTAGAACCGGGTGATATCGTTAAAAAGGATCAGCTCATTGCGAAAGTGAAAATCATTCCGGATATGATCAACCTCAATAATGCTGAATCCAGAGTGAAACGTGCTGAAATTCAGCTCGAAGATGCGAAGAAAAACTATCAGCGCTACAAAGAACTTTACAAGCAAAATGTTGTTCCTGAGGCTGAATATCTGACCTTTGAAGTAGCATATCGTACTGCAACCGAAGAACTCAACACAGCAGAAGACAACCTGCAGCTCATACGTGAAGGCGCCACCAAAAAAGCAGGACAGGCAACAAATACCCTAATCCGATCGACAATCGACGGGATGGTGCTTGCTGTGCCGGTTGAAGAAGGCAGATCAGTGATTGAAAGCAATACTTTCAACGATGGAACAACCATTGCCACCATCGCCGACATGAATGAAATGATTTTTGAAGGAAAAGTTGATGAGTCGGAAGTAGGTAAAATTCGCGAAGGCATGGAGTTGATTCTTTCTATCGGAGCCATCGAAACAGAAAGTTTTACAGCCGAGCTCGAGCGCATTGCGCCAAAAGGGGTTGAAGAAAATGGCGCTATTCAGTTCGCGATTAGGGCAGCGGTAATCCTAAAACAAGATCAGTTTATTCGTGCAGGCTATAGTGCCAATGCCGACATTGTGCTCGAACGACGCGAAAATGTTTTAGCCATCAATGAAAGTCTCCTCAAATTCGACGGCGATACTACCTATGTTGAAGTGGAAACTTCGCCGCAGACATACGAAAAACGCATTATCAAAACAGGCCTCTCCGATGGTTTGGTAATTGAAATTCTGGAAGGCCTGGAGCCTTCTGACAAAATAAAAGCTGCCGCGAGGTAGCGCATTGTGTGTTGGTTTGGTACCCGCAGCAAGTCCGAAAGGTTTGCTGCGGGTTTTTTTGTGCATAAAACCACCTTTTTAAGATCGGTAGATAAAATCAGTAGGTTGATTTTTAATTTCTGGAATTCTTTCTGCTTCAGAAATATTTCTTAATTTGCAATGCAAAAGCTGGCATGCAAATATGTGATATGATTTGTAAGAATAGGGTGACGACAAATTCAAAAGAGAAGCTTTCTCTTTGATAAATAATAGTTTTTGATCAAGCTTAAAGTGCCGACTTTATTATCAAAAAATAAACACTCCTTTATGGAAACTATCAATCCTGATTATGACGAGATTTTTCTGTTTGAAAACGACTTTGCCAACATAAAGCTCGAAGATATCCTAAACATAGCCGATGTTCAGTCAATGATGGATGATTTTTTTGAGCTAACCAATATTGGCATTGGCATAATCGACATGAGCGGAAAGGTTTTGGTCGCTACAGGCTGGCAAGATATCTGTACACAATTTCACAGGGTAAACCCAAAGACCTGTCAGCATTGCATAGAGAGTGATACCATTCTTTCTGCAAAAACAAAAATAAACACCTTTAAAACCTATAAATGCCGTAACAATATGTGGGATATGTCGACGCCCATGATCATTGGAAACCAGCATATGGGAAACCTTTTTCTTGGACAGTTTTTTTACGATGATGAAGATGTCGATGTCGAATTTTTCAAAAAACAAGCCCTCACTTACGGTTTCAATGAAAAAGAATACGTGAAAGCCCTGGATCGGGTGCCACGCTACAGCCGAAAAAAACTGGATGCAGTTATGCGTTTTTACACAAAATTAGCGCAGCAAATTTCAAACCTAGGCTATAAAAATCTTGAACATAAATATTCGAAAGAAAAATCTGAAAAACTGATTAAATCTCTGGAGGAGAGTGAAGAAAAATACCGGATGATAGCAGATAATACATCAGATGGTATATTCGTGCTTTCGAATGAAAATGTCATCACCTACGTTTCTCCTGCATACATGAAATTAATGGGATTGCAGGAAGATGCTCATTTTGGAGCAAGCTCAAGCCTTATTTATGAATTAATTCACCAAGATGACAGAGATGCTCTTTTTAAGATGATTTTTGATGCCATTTCCAAAAATGTTCCAGAGCTCAAATATGAGTTTCGTGTCAAGCATACTGATGGGCATTATTTATGGCGCGAAGACAATGCCCGCTTTATTTATGACGAAAAGGGCAAGTATGGCGGCTCCTATGTGGTATGCAGAGATATTACAGAACGCAAAAATACAGAGGAAAGACTTACTTTCAACGAGGCACAACTGCGTGAACTCAATGCCACAAAAGACAAACTTTTCTCTATCATCGCTCACGACCTGAGAAGCCCTTTCAGCAGCATTATCAATCTGAGCGACATGCTTCTTAATTCCATTCAAGCGAAGGAAAGTTTTGAGGAGCAGGAATTATATGCTGAAAATCTTCGCTATTCGTCAAAAAGAGCTTATGACTTATTGATAAATCTGCTTGAATGGTCTCGCTCACAAGCCGGAAAGATTCAATTCAGCCCTTATATACTTGGCCTAAAAACAGAGATTGCTGAAAGTATGGAACTCTATATGGATGTTGCCCAACAGAAATCAATCATTTTTGAACAATCTGTACCTTCTCGAACTTTGGTACACGCTGATAAACCAATGCTGCAAACCATCCTCAGAAATCTTATCAGCAACGCAATTAAATTTACAATGCCCGGAGGAAGTGTTAATATCACTGCTGAATCAATCCGAAACGAAGTAATCGTTTCCGTAAAAGATACAGGAATTGGCATACCAAAAGAAATGATTGATGAACTTTTTGTTCTTGGAAAAGAAACCGGACGAAGTGGCACAGGTGATGAACCCAGCTCAGGTTTAGGGCTTTTATTGTGCAAAGATTTCGTTGAAAAACATGGCGGAAGAATCTGGGTGGAAAGCGAAGAAGGTAAAGGAAGCACTTTTAAATTTTCTATTCCTGTTTCACCTGACCGGAAAGCATAGAGTGTCCTCATTTTTATAATTCATCAAAAATGAAAAAAATCTTTCTTCTGTTTCTTTTTAGTATGATTTCCGGCTTGCTTTTCCCGCAGCAAACTATGGTTGATACCACCTGGGAATCTTTACGAAACCGACCTTATCCGCAATGGTTTAAAGATGCCAAACTTGGGGTTTTCATTCATTGGGGCATCTATTCAGTTCCTTCCTACGGAAGTGCAGAGTCTTATGGTGAATGGTTTTTGAGAGGATTAATTGCCGGAGATAAGACCAGAACCGATTTCATGAAAACCCATTTCGGAGAAAATTTCAGTTATGAGGATTTTGCTCCTTTGTTTAAAGCAGAGCTTTTTGATGCCGGTGAATGGGCTTCTATCTTCGGGAAAGCAGGCGCAAAATACATTATTCTTGTTGCAAAACATCATGACGGCTATTGTCTCTGGCCCAGCAAATTTGCTCCTGGATGGAACAGCATGGATGCAGGCCCAAAACGTGATATCGTTGGCGAAGTGTCGGAAGCCGTTCGAAAGCATGACATCCGTTTTGGACTATATTATTCCCTTCCTGAATGGAACAACCCGCTTCATCATTGGTACACAGATCACAATGATTCTATTCATACATACATCCGTGAGCACATGATTCCGCAGTTTAAAGAAGTCGTTGGTACATATAAACCGGAAGTGCTTTTCACCGATGGAGAATGGTTTCACACCGCCGAAGACTGGCATGCACGCGAACTTATTGCATGGTATTACAATCTTGTTGGTGAAGATGCCATTGTGAACGATCGTTGGGGACATGGCGCTGACATAGGTTTTTTAACGCCTGAATACAGCTCTGGCTCATTGAAAACGGAGCGGCCATGGGCAGAAGTGCGTGGTCTTGGGCGTTCGTTTGGCCTCAATCGCAACGAAAAACTTGATGCCTATATGACTTCCACTGAACTGATTCACTTTTTTGCCAGAACAGTTGGAAATGGTGGCGGAATCACCATCAATGTTGGTCCGGCCGCTGATGGAAAAATTCCATTGCTTCAGCAGGAAAGGCTGGAGCAACTTGGCAAATGGCTGAATGTGAACGAAGAAGCTATTTACGGATCAGAGCAATGGATCAGAAATGGTGAAGAAAAGGAAGTGCTGCTAAAGCGTATCGATCCGCAAATTGATTTCAACTGGGTTCGCAATACTCCTGGGTTTCCTATTTCTGAAGATCATTTTTCAGCGGTCTGGGAGGGATATATTCAGCCTGAATTTAGCGAAGAATACATTTTTTCAGCCCTTGCAGACGATGGGATGAAATTAATTATCGACGGTAAATTAATCATTGACCAATGGGAAAATCACGCTGAGGAAAGTGAATCAGAAGCCATGCGTAAAAGCAGGAATGAAGGTCTTTCAGGAAAAATAAAATTGAAAAAAGAGCAGCTTTATCCTATCCGGATTGAGTATTATGAAAGTCTGCAAAATGCTTCCATTTCACTTTTTTGGCAAAGTAAGTCGCAGGAAAAAGAAGTGGTTTCACAAAAAAACCTGTTAACAGGCCAAAATGTGTCATCAGAAAAAGGTTTGATGGCAGAATACCGTTCTATGAGACAACACATCGCCTACACCATAAACCATGGAAACCTTTACGCCATTAGCTTTGAATGGCCTGATACATTTTTGGAACTACCAATTCCTGCACCTGAAAAAAACACCAAAATCAGTCTTTTGGGCAGGGATGGCTATTTGCCCTGGCACTTTGAAAACGGATTGCTTAAGATTGATGTAACGAATGTGAAATTTAATGAAATGCCATGTGAATCGGCATGGACATTCAAAATAGAAAACTACAAATAAAAAAATCATGAAAAACTTATCAAGGCTGGTTCTGCTGGCAACATTCCTGTTTTTGAGTTTTACGCAAGCTAAAGCCCAGATTTCTGTGATCCCTTATCCTGTAAAGGTTGAAATGAAAGAAGGGTATTTTCTGGTTAACGCTGAAACAACAATAGTTTACGAAAGCCCTTTGCTCAAGGCAATGACAAATCAGGCTAAAGTGGCCTGGAAAAACACGCTGGGTTTTGAATTAAAAAGCAGGCAATTCGAAAATGAACTTCTGGATAACACATTTCTTTTAAGGTTGTTACAACCTGTAAATCCAGCGCTGGGTCAGGAAGGTTATTTACTGGAAATCAATCAGGGAAATGTTGTTTTGAGCGCCAACAGTCCGGCCGGAATACGCTACGGGCTTCAAACCATCGGTCAGATGCTGGATGAAAATCAGGAAAAAACTTTGCCATGTGCTGTCATTACTGACTTTCCACGTTTTGCATACAGAGGAATGCATCTCGATGTTTCACGCCATTTCATGCCGATTGATTTCGTTTACAAAGTGATCGACTATCTTGAAATGCACAAAATGAATGTGTTTCACTGGCATCTTATTGATGATCAGGGATGGCGGATTGAGATAAAAAAGTATCCCAAACTGACTGAAATAGGTGCATTCCGTGAAAATATGCCAGATATTCACTGGAACGAAAGACCATTGACAACTGACAGATCTAAAGCCACTTACGGAGGTTTTTATACACAAGAAGAAATAAGCAGCCTTGTTGCTTATGCTGCTGAACGCAATATAACTGTCATTCCCGAAATTGAACTGCCCGCCCATGTTATGTCGGCTCTTGCTGCTTATCCTGAGTATTCTTGTACCGGCGAAAATCTTGGCGTACCTCCCGGCGGCGTTTGGCCTATCACCCACATTTATTGCGCCGGAAAAGAAGAAACTTTTCATTTTTTGGAAGATGTTTTAACTGAAGTGATGGCGCTTTTTCCTTCCAGACTTATCCATATCGGAGGTGATGAAGCCAACAAATCCAACTGGGAAAGCTGTGCAAAGTGTCAGGAACGCATTAAAAATGAAGGCTTAAAAGACGAACATGAGCTTCAAAGTTATTTCATTCAGCGCGTGGAAAAATTCCTGAATAACCATGGAAGAAGTATCATTGGCTGGGATGAAATTCTTGAAGGCGGACTGGCACCAAATGCAACAGTAATGTCGTGGCGCGGTGAAAAGGGAGGCATTGAAGCGGCAAAGATGGGTCACAATGTAATTATGACACCAGGAAGTCATTGCTATTTCGACCATTATCAGGGCGACCCATCCGCTGAACCTCTTGCCATTGGAGGCTTCACCACATTGAAAAAAGTTTACCATTATGAGCCTGTTCCTAAGGAGCTTTCTGAAGAAGAAAGTAAATTTGTTTTAGGTGCTCAGGCGAATCACTGGTCTGAATATATGCCTGTTCCTGAACATGTTGAATATATGATGTTCCCGCGTCTGTCAGCACTTTCGGAGGTTCTTTGGTCGCCAAAAGCATCCCGCGACTGGGGCAATTTCTCTGAAAGGATGAAAACACAGTATCAGCGCTACCTAAACAAAGGCATCAATTTTTCTGAAAGTATTTATCAGGTTTCTGTAAATCCTATTCTAAATATAGAAGACAAAAGTCTGATGCTTACGCTTGATTCGGAGGTTTTTGAACCCGAAATCAGATATACCCTCAATGGAGATGAACCTTCTGTGACTTCAGCTTTGTATACAAAACCAATAAAAATAAAGGAAAGCTGCAATCTGAAAGCTGCCGTTTTTCAGAATGGAAAAAGAGCTGATTATGTCCTCAGCCGTGAATATGTCATTCACAAAGCTTTTGCAAAAGAAATTGTTTTAGCACATCCCAACAAAGAGCAGTATGATGGACAAGGACAATATGGACTTGTAAACGGCATCATTGGCAGTCCGATGTATTCTGACGGAACCTGGAAAGGCTTTCTGGGCAAGGATCTTATTGCAACCATCGATCTTGGTGAACCAACAAAAGTCAACAGCATCCAAGTGGATGCTTTGCATCAGATGGCTTCATGGATATTTTTCCCTGTAGAAGTGAAATTTGAAGTTTCCGCCAACGGCACCGACTTCGATCTGATTTCCACTATCCAAAATGATGTGCCACCACTCCAAAAAGGTAATATTATCAAGGTTTTCAAAGCTGAAACGAACGCAGAAAACATTCGTTTTGTGAGGGTTAGCATGCAGAATATTTCTGTTGCTCCTCCCGGACATTCGGGCGAAGGCTCTGAGGCATGGCTTTTTGCAAGTGAGATAATCGTGAATTAGTTTATAATGCTATAATTTAGTAAATTACATGTGCTTTTAAATATTTACAAAAAATAAAATCGCAATAAATTACCTTATCATTTTCAGAAAACAGTCATTGGAAAAACCTAATTTTTATGTCAAAGAAATTTCATTTCGCTTTATTTTTAGTCATTTTGATAATTACAGCTTGTCAAAAAAATGAAAATAATCCTTCACCTGCCTCCTGGATTGATCCATTTATTGGCACCGATGCACATGGACACACTTATCCTGGAGCAACAACTCCTTTTGGAATGGTTCAGGTGAGTCCACAGACAAGGCTTGACGGCTGGGATGGTGCCTCGGGCTACCATTTTACCGACAGTGTTCTATATGGTTTTGCACACACTGCCCTCAATGGAACCGGCGTTGGAGATTACGGAGATATACTCCTGATGCCTGTTGCGGGCAAAAAGGTATTCGACAAGGCGCTGTACAGCTCAGCTTTTCAAAAAGAAAATGAATATGCCGAGGCAGGCTATTACCGCGTGAAGCTTGACAAACCGGAAGTATTGGCAGAAATGACCGCTACCACGCGCGTAGGTTATCATCGTTATACCTTCCCTGAATCTGATTCCGCCAATATCATCATTGACTTGTTTCACCGCGATCAGGTTGTTGACTCATGGATTGAATTTGTCAGCGAAACCGAAATCAGAGGAATGCGACGCTCAACAAACTGGGCTGAAGACATGGTTTGGTATTTTCACATGGAGTTTTCAAAACCTTTTGAAAGAAGTGGCATCGCTGTAAATGATTCTTTAAATGAAGGGCTTACTTCAGCACAAGGCAAAAATATCAAAGCTTTTGTGGGTTTTTCAACAACTGAAAACGAAGCAATTGAAGTCAAAGTCGCACTTTCTGCAGTGGATGCTGAAGGAGCATTGAAAAACCTGAAAACCGAACTTCCCGATTGGAATTTTGAGTCTGTTAAGAAAGCTGCTTTTGAATCGTGGAATCAAGAGGTGGGAAAAATAAGTGTAAAGGGTGGAAGCGTTGATCAGAAGAAAGTTTTTTACACCGCCATGTATCATGCCTTTTTACAGCCCAACACTTTCATGGATGTTGACAGCCGCTATCGTGGAATGGATCGCGAAATACATCAAGCTGAAGGATTTACAAATTATACTGTCTTTTCCCTTTGGGATACTTACCGTGCATGGCATCCGCTGATGACCATCATTGAGCAGCAAAGAACAAATGATTTTGTGCTTACAATGCTGGATATGTACGACAAAGGAGGATTGCTGCCAATCTGGGAACTGGCAGGCAACGAAACCTATTGCATGATTGGAAATCACAGCATTTCGGTGATTGCTGATGCCTGGATGAAAGGTATCCGTGGTTTTGATGGAAACAAAGCCCTCGACGCCATGATTCATAGTGCAACGCGCTCACATTTTGGGTTGGATGTTTATCAGCAAAACGGCTATATTCCAGGCGATATGGAACATGAATCCATCTCCAAAACCCTTGAATATGCCTACAACGACTGGTGTATTGCCTTGATGGCGCGCGATCTTGGAAGGAATGATGTTTACCGCGAATACTTGAGAAGGGCACAATCATGGAAAAATATTTTTGACCCTGAGACAGGGTTTATGCGCCCCCGTCTGAACGGTTGCTGGCTCACTCCCTTTGATCCAACCGCTGTTGACTGGCATTATACTGAGGCAAACGCCTGGCATTACAGCTTTTATGTGCCTCAGGACATTTCCGGATTCATTGAATATCATGGAGGAAAAGAAAAACTTAACAGTAAAATTGACGAGCTTTTTGCAACTGAAGTTGAAGTTGGTGGCAGAGATATGAAAGATATTACTGGCTTGATCGGTCAATATGCACAAGGCAACGAACCAAGTCACCACATGGCTTATCTCTACAATTTTGTGAATCAACCCTGGAAAACTCAGGCACGCGTGCGACAAATCATGGATGAGCTTTATACCGCCCGTCCGGACGGGCTGAGTGGCAATGAGGATTGCGGACAAATGTCGGCATGGCTCATTATGAGTGCCATGGGATTTTATCCTGTTACGCCCGGTCAGACTGACTATATCATTGGTACGCCCTGGTTTCCGGAAACTGAAATCAAGCTCGAAAATGGCGCTGTTTTCAAGATTACAGCCAATAAAGTGTCGAAAGAAAACTGCTATATCCAATCAGCCAAACTCAATGGAAAGCCATATAATAAGAGTTTTTTATCCCATGATACCATTTTGAAAGGGGGTCATCTGCATTTTGAAATGGGTAAAACCCCCAACAAGCAATGGGGTAGCAATGATGAAGATGTTCCAACAACCAAAATCGGTGAAGAACTGATTTTACCTATACCCTATTTTGAATCTGAAGACTCAAAAATCCGGGATAAAATGGAAGTGAAAATCGCCACAATAATTCCTGATTGTGAAATATATTACACCCTTGACGGTTCTTTGCCCGACAAACAATCATCGCTTTATACCGGACCTCTGCAGATTGAAACCACAACAACTATCACTGCTGCTGCCTGGAAAGAAGAATTTGGTTTCAGTAATGCCGTAAAAAGCCGCTATGTGAAAATTGATCTTACGAGAACGGTTGACATAAAATCAACGTGGCATCCCAACTACCACGGAGGTGGTCCGGAAGCACTCATTGATGGACTTCGCGGTGCCCAAAACTGGCGTCTTGGTGGCTGGCAGGGTTATTGGGGAACAGATTTTGAAGCCACGGTAGATTTGGGTAAAAAGCAATCAATACGCTATCTGGCAGCCGGATTTGTGCAAGAAATCCGTTCGTGGATATGGATGCCAAAAGATGTCAGTTTTTACGTTTCGGATGATGGCATAAACTTCAAAAATGTTTTCAGCGTTCAAAACACAATTTCAGATAGTGATTATGAACTTTCATTGCAGGATTTGGGTTCAAAAGTGAATGTCTCAGGGCGCTATGTCAAGGTAAAAGCAACAAATTATGGCAAGATTCCGGCATGGCATCTTGGTGCCGGCGGTGAAGCATACATTTTCATTGATGAGATAATCATTGAATAATCGAACTAAAAAGATGCATGAGAAGTGTTTTGTTCTTCAAATATCAGGTATAAGTGTTTTTCGATAAATTGTAACTAAATCAGCATATTGTGAGTCAGAAATTTAAAGAAAACTAAGGCTGAAAAGCCTTTTATCCCTACCTTTGCAGGTCTGAAAATAACCGAATGACGAAAAAAGTATCATTAGCAGATGTAGCCAGCAGCCTTGGTCTTTCCAAAACAGTTATTTCACTTGTTATAAACAACAAAGGAGATAAACATGGCATCAGTCAGGAAACCCAGCGCAAGGTCAGAGAGAAGATCGAAGAAATGAACTACCAGCCCAATGTGCTTGCTCGGGGCTTCAGAACAGGAAAAACAAACACCATCGGTTTGATCGTCTCTGATATTTCAAACAGATTTTATTCACGCATCGCACGAAGTATAGAAGACCTTTCGTGGCAGCACGGCTACAGCGTTGTTATCTGCAGCACGGACGAGAAGGTTGAAAAAGAAAAAAAACAAATCAGGCTTTTGCTTGACCGAAAAGTTGATGGTCTTATCATTTCCTCTTCGCAGGAAAACGCCGAATATTTCAATGATTTGCACGATTCAGGCATTCACCACGTGTTAATTGACCGTACTTTTCCAGACATGAAATCATCCAGTGTGTCTGTTGATAATTATGGCGGAGCCCGCATGGCTGCAAGACATTTGCTCACTCAGGGCATTAAAGATATCGCAGTATTTGTGATTTCGCCGGAACATATTTCCAGTATCCATGAACGAATTCAGGGATTCACGTCTGCATTGGAGGAGGCCGGTATGGTTTTACCTCCTGAAAGATTGATAAGAGCCCCTTTCGACAACATTGAAGAAACAGTAAAAGGTCATCTGCAACGATTTTATCAGCAGGGAAAAATGCCTGAAGCCATCTTTTCCCTCAACAACAACCTCACTTCCTTGTGCATAAAATATTTGCGCAAACTTTCTGTAAAAATCCCTGACGAGACCGCATTGATAGGTTTTGACGATACAATTTATTTCGACTATACGCAGCCTTCTATTTCGGCCATCGAACAGCCTATTGATAAAATTAGTGAGGCTGCTTTCCGTATCTTGTTGAAACAACTTGAGAAAAAGCAACCTCACGAAACTGAGCATGTCAGACTTCCGGTAGATATTATTATCCGGGAATCTTCAATAAAAAGCAGATAAGCTTATCAAAAAGATTCTATTCCTTTAAAATCTTTGAAAGAACTTTTTCAACCATTGATGCCATCAGCAAATATCCGGCATCATTCGGATGGACACCGTCATAGGTGTATTGTTCCAGCATACCATTTTTTTCGTCAGCCATCGGACTGTGATAATCCAGAAAAGCATGGCCGTTTTTAGTGGCATAATCTTTTAGCAAGCTATTAAGGCGTACAATTTTTTCTGCGGGTTTCAGACCCGACCTCCAGGGATAATCGAAAGCAGGCAAAACAGCGCACAAAATTACTTTGATATTATTTGCCGCAGCCAGCTCAGCCATCGAACAAATATTGCCGAAAATTTCCTCAATTGTTGCCGGACCAGTATTTTCTGCGATATCGTTGGTTCCGGCCAGAATGACAACTGCAGCCGGATTTAAGTCAATCACATCCGGCCTGAAACGCACAAGCATCTGCGGAGTCGTTTGACCGCTGATGCCTCTGCCCACAAAATTGTTTTTCTCAAAAAATTCCGGCATATTAGATGGCCAGCTATCGGTGATAGAATTGCCTAAAAAAACAACGATGTTTTCACTTTTCGCAGATTTTTTGAGTCTGGCATTATCATCCCGATAACGACCAAGTTCAGCCCAATCCTGAGCTAAAAGATTATGCTGTAGCACCAACAAAAGGATTAAATAAAAAATTCTTTTCAACATTAACCCAGAATTTCACTGATTTTCACCGGACGGTTTTCTTTACCTGAAATCTTTGCTGCCAAAGCAATTGCAACCGACATCAAACCATCTTTTCCACCAACGGGGGTTTCTTTATCGTAAAGCACACTGTCGCAAAAAGCACTCATTTCAATGGCAAAAGCATCAAGATAGCGATCCATAAAGAAGTTCAAAGGTAAAGATTTATGAACTCCTGAATCACTGTAAAAAACATGATTGTCCGGATAATTATTGTCTGCGTTTACCATTCCTTTTGAGCCAAAAATCTCAACCCGCTGATCATAACCATAAACAGCTTTGCGGCTGTTGTCGATCACACCAATGGCTCCATTTTCGAAAGTCAGGGTCACAATTGCAGTGTCAATATCACCTGCTTCTCCAATGGCTGGATCAACAAGAACGGCTGTTTTAGCATACACCTCAACTACTTCACTGTCTGCGATATAGCGAGCCATATCGAAATCATGCATTGTCATGTCAAGAAACATTCCGCCTGAGCCGGCCACATATTGTGCTGGTGGAGGTGCTGGATCGCGGGATGTAATTTTCAGAATATGAGGTTCTCCTACTTTGCCTTCAGAGACCATTTTGTGGATTCGGCTGAAATTTGGGTCAAAACGACGATTGAAACCAACCATAAGTTTTACGCCATTTTCTTCAACTACCTGTATTGCTTCCTGAATTTTTTCGATGGTCAGATCGAGTGGTTTTTCGCAAAAAACATGCTTTCCGGCCTTTGCAGCTTCAATAAGATACTGGGCATGTGTTGCCGTTGGAGAACAAATCACAACAGCATCAACATCAGGGTGGTTGATAACATCTTTGTAATTATTGCTATGGGCAGGAATTTCAAATTGTTCACACAATTCTTTTGCACTTTCTTCATCCAGGTCAGCAACAATAATCACTTCAGCATTGACAATTTTTTGAACCAGGGTTGCCACATGAACCTTTCCGATTCTGCCGGCGCCGATAACACCAAAATTAATTTTCTTCATGTTAGTCTTTTTATTATGTTTCTAAAACAAGTTTTCGATTATAAACCCAGGGTGGTTAAATACTTGCGATTTCTTTCGGCACATTGTTTTGGGTTTCCCATTCCGGGCAAAACATCCTGCTCCACGACAATCCAACCATCATAGTTGCGTGATTTCAATTCCTGAAGAATGGCCGGAAAATCGACAGCTCCCTTGCCCAATTCACAAAAAACGCCTTCGTTCACACTTCTGAAATAATCCCAGTTCTGTTCCTTCGATTTCTGAGCCACTGCAGGATCACAATCTTTGAAATGCACATGCCATATCCGGCTGTAATGTTTTTTAAGGGCTGCCAAAGGATCTCCTCCGCCAAACATATAATGTCCCATATCCAGCACTAAACCAACTAGTTCCGGATTTGTAAGTGACAATAATTTGTCAATTTCGGCGGGGGTTTCTACATATCCTGCACAGTGATGATGAAAAACGGTTCTCAGACCAGTCGCCTTTTTCACTTCTTGAGCAACAAAATCGGCACCTTTGGCAAAAGTCATCCATTCTTGTTCGGTTAGACCCATTTCAACAGTGATGCGGCCAGCGTTTTGTGTCCGTTCGGGCACGCTTCCGTTTTCATCTGCCAAAACAATAAAAGCATCCGCAAAGCCGGCGTCTTTCATCAGTTTGGCCGTTTTGACTGCCATTTCAGCGCCTGCGGCATGTTTTGATTCATCTTTAAGAAAAACCGGAACAAATGCTCCCAGCAATTTAAGTTTTCTCTGATCAAGCTCATTTCTAAGCTGTTGTGGGTCAGTAGGCATAAAACCCCAGTCACCTAATTCTGTGCCTGCATAACCGGTTTCGGTCATTTCGTTGAGGACCTGAGCAAAGCCTGCAACTTCGCCTTCAAGTTCGAATTCGAGCACGCCCCATGAACAGGGCGCATTGGCTATTTGTATCATTATTACTTGGTTTTGGATTAATATTTTCTAAAATTTTCTGGTCCATTTGTCGTGCCAGCGTTCTACAACAACCTTGGTTTGTGTGTAAAATTCTACGGCATGCCTTGATTGCGCATGAAGATCACCAAAGAAGCTGTTTTTCCATCCGCTGAAAGGGAAATAAGCCATTGGAGCCGCCACGCCAATGTTGATACCAATATTGCCAGCCATCACATCATGTCTGAATTTTCTTGCAGCAGCACCACTTTGAGTGAAAATACTTGCTGCATTTCCATACTCAGCATCATTGGCTATTTCGATGGCTTCATCAAGTGTTTCGGCATACATAATTCCTAAAACCGGCCCGAAAAGCTCTGTGCGATGAATAATTCCATTTCTCTTGACTTTATTCAGTATTGTTGGCTTCATGAAATATCCATTTTCATAGCCTTCAATGAGGGTTGAACGACCATCAACAAGCAATTCAGCGCCTTCATCCAAACCCTGACTGACTAAGGATTCCACCCGCTGAAGACTTTCAGAAGTAATCATCGGACCGACCTCAACACCCGTATCCATTCCAAAACCGCATTGCTTTACGCGCGCAGATTCAGCAATTTTTTCAGTGAAAAGTTCAGCTGCCTCACCCACTAAAATCACCAATGAAGCCGCCAGACAGCGTTGTCCGGCACAGCCAAAAGCACTGTCTGCTATTATTTTTACTGTTGTATCAATATCCGCATCCGGCATAACAACGATTGGATTCTTTGCGCCTCCCTGTGCCTGCACCCTTTTTCCATTGGCAGTGCCGCGCTGATAAATATATCTTGCCACGGGCGTTGAACCGACAAAGCTGATGGCACCAATATGCGGATTGTCAAGAATAGCATCGACTGTTTCTTTACCACCATGTACCATATTGAGCACGCCGGGAGGAAAATCAAGCGTTTCAAATAGCTCAAAAATGCGGGTCATTGTCATGGGCACTTTCTCCGATGGCTTTACGATATAGGTATTTCCGGAGGCAATCGCATAAGGCATAAACCAGAAAGTGATCATAATCGGGAAGTTGAAAGGAACAACGCAGGCTCCAACACCGACAGGCTGACGAATCATGAATTCATCAATTCCAGTGGCTATGTCTTCCGAAAATTCACTTTGCATCAGAACGGGCATTCCACAGGCGACTTCAATATTTTCGACTGCACGCAACATTTCAGCTTTTGACTCAGCAAAAGTTTTTCCGCTTTCGTTGGTGCAGATTTCAGCAATCTCATCCGCATGCTTCTCCAAAAGGGTCTTCATTTTGAAAAGATATTGAATGCGTTGATTCACGTTGGTATTTCTCCAATTATTTGAAGCAAGATAGGCCGCTTCGGCAGCTATATCAAGATCTTCTTTGCAACCTGCCGGAACCTCAGCTATGGAGACGTTCGTGGCAGGATTGATGACAGAAAGTGTTTTGTCTGAAAGGCTTTTTACCCACTTCCCGTTTATGTAATGCTGCAATACTTTATCCATCTTTTGTATTTTTTTTGATTTGTAATTCTGCTGTTCTATAAATGATATCGCTGATTTGCCTTGTTATTTCTATAATTTTCATAGGCATTTTTGACAGAATCCATTTCTGAAACTTCGGCAACAGGCACTTCCCACCATGCGTATCCGGGGATTCCCTTTTCGAGGTCAGTTTCAATAACAATTACTGTCACTTTTGTCTGATTTCTGGCCTCTGTCAGTGCCATATTTAATTCGTCGATATCTTTAACTTCTATAACATAAGCGCCAAGACTTCGTGCGTTCATGGCTAAATCAACAGGAAGAAGCTCATTGGATTGAATTCCTTTTTTTTCGTCCGACATTCTGTATTTCGTTCCAAACCGCTCCGAACCAAGCGATTGTGACAAAGCTCCAATGCTTCCAAAGCCATTATTGTTGAGCAACACAATGGTATATTTCACCCCTTCCTGAATTGCTGTTGCAATTTCGCTGTTCATCATCAGGTAGTTACCATCGCCCACCATCACATAAATCTCTCTTTCAGGAGCAGCCATCTTGGCGCCAATTCCAGCTGCAACCTCATATCCCATCGTAGAATAACCATATTCAAGATGAAAGCCTTTTGGTGTTTGCGTCCGCCACAATTTATGAAGGTCTCCGGGCAAGCTACCTGCCGCACAAAGTACCACATCTTCAGGTTGAATAAAGTCGTTGACAGCGCCAATAACCTCCACTTGTCTGACAGGAATTTCTCCTGAAGGACGATAAACTGAGCTCACATAACTATCCCATTCTTTGTTGTTTAAGCCAGCTTCCTCCCGATACAATTTGTCCGTTTGATAATCTGTTAAGGAGTCTGTTAGTTCTTCAAGGCAGGCTTTTGCATCGGATGTAAGCGCCAAAGCACCATGCTTGAAAGCATCAAATTCGGCAATATTAATGTTGATGAAACGAACAAAAGGATGCTGAAAAGCCGTTTTGGAGGCTGTTGTAAAATCGCTGTATCTTGTACCGATTCCAATTACCAGATCAGATTCAGCGCTAAATTTGTTGGCCGCCGGACTACCTGTCGCACCCACAGCACCAAGATTTAAAGGATGATCGAAAGCTAAAGATCCTTTTCCGGCAAAGGTTTCAGCTACAGGAATGCCTGTTTTTTCAACAAACCGCATCAATGCTTCTGTAGCATCGCTGTAGATTACTCCGCCGCCAGCAATAATGATTGGTTTAGATGACGCTTTGATGCATGTTACTGCATTGGCCAGCAAGTCCTTATCCGGACGTGGACGGGTAATATTCCAGACTCTCTTTCTGAAAAGATTCATTGGAAAATCAAAAGCCTCTGCCTGAACATCCTGTGGAATGGATAAAGTTACGGCTCCTGTTTCGGCAGGAGAAACCAAAACACGCATCACTTCCGGAAGCGCTGTTATTAACTGTTCGGCGCGGTTGATGCGATCCCAGTATTTTGAAACGGGCTTAAAACAATCATTCACCGACACATCCTGAGAATGGGCTGATTCAAGTTGTTGAAGGACAGGAGCTACATTCCGGCGGGCAAAAATGTCGCCGGGAACAATCAAAACTGGCAGTCTGTTGATCGTTGCACAGGCAGCACCTGTGACCATATTTGTTGCACCGGGTCCGATTGAAGAGGTGCAAACCCACGCACCCATTCTGTTTTTCATTTTTGCATAGGCTATGGCAATATGTACCGAAGCCTGTTCATTTCGGGTTAAAACATATCTGAATTGCTTGTCCTGTTGCAAAGCCTGTCCAATTCCGGCAACATTTCCATGACCGAAAATTCCAAGGCAGCCGGCAAAAAAAGCCTGTTCAACACCATCTCTTTGCACATATTGCTGTTTTAAAAAGGCGATGAGCGCCTGAGCAACAGTTAATCTTACGGTTTTGGTTTCATTCATCTCAAAAACCTCCTTTTGATTCAATAAATTCAAGTGTTTCAGTCAAGGTGGGTGCAAAGTTGGAGCATCCCGGTTTTGTCACCAGAATTGCTCCGCAGGCATTTCCCATGCGGCAGCTTTTGTGCCAATCCCAACCCTGAAGCCGGCCATAAATAAACCCGGCTGCGAAAGCATCGCCTGCTCCCAGTACATTCACGACTTTCACTGGAAAGCCAGGAACATCAATTTTGTTTCCATCGGGAAAATGAACAGATACCCCTTCATGACCACGTTTCATGATCAAAGCTTCTAAACCCGACTTCATAATTTTTTCAATGGAATTGTTAATATCCCCTGTTATTTCAGGTGCAGAGATCTGTTGATTTTTGATTACGATTTGTTTGGGATCGTTAAGCATCGCCGCTAAGACCTCCTCTTCTGTGCCAATGGCAATCGTGCAATAGTGCAAAAAAGCGCGTACCATCACACCAAAAGCACGTGGATCATGCCATTGATCGGCTCTGAAATCAATATCCAGCAACACAGGAACCCCATTTTTTACTGCTTCTTCAGCGGCAAAAAATGCAGCCGAGCGCGAAGGCTCAACATTGAGTGCCGTTGCAGAAACTTCCAGCATGCGAAAACGGCCAACATCAGCTTTGATTACATCATCAATCGTTAGTTTCGAATCCGCGCAATTGTCTCTGTAATAAACCAATGGAAAATTATCCGGCGGTTCAATTCCTAAAACAACAGCGCTGGTTCTGGCACCTGATTTTACAGGAATAAACTCCGTTTCAACACCTTCACGTTTAAGAAAATTCAAAACAAAATCACCTACTTTATCTTCACCTACGGCGGTCAGTAAAGCAGATTTAAGTCCGAGGCGGCTGGCGCCAACAGCAATATTCAGCGGAGAGCCGCCTACATAGGCATTGAAGGCTTCAATTTCAACAAATGGAGCACCAATATTTGCTGAATACAAGTCGATTGACGACCTTCCATAAGTGATTAAATCATATTCTTTAATCATAATATATGTGCTATTTATTGTTCATTTCCAGAGAAATCATTGGCAAGCGACTGTCCATACTTTTCCAGGAATCAAAAATCCATGCATGATCCGGATCGGGTGTGTTGGCCAGAGACTGATCGCTTCCAGCAAGGAAATTCAGGTAGTATACATTGTAGCCATGACCGGCAACAACAGGATGATAACCCCGTGGAACAAGCATTACATCATTATTTCGTAAAACTGCCACTTCATTGAGTGAGCGATCCGGAGTATAAACCTGTTGAATTGCAAATCCCTGTGGTTTATCAATTTTATAAAAATAGACCTCTTCAAGTTCTGCTTCGAGCAGTTTTCCTGTTTCAGGGTCAACTTTACGCTCATCGTGCTTGTGAGCCGGGAACGAACTCCAGTTTCCCGAAGGGGTATAAACTTCGACACAAACAAGATGTGAGCAAGGCGAGCCCGGGGGCAAAATGCTGTTGATTTGTCTGCTGGCATTGTCGCCTCCGCGCAGTTCAATGCCAAAATCATTCACGATTTGGGGTGTAATCAATCTGGCAGGAAAGTGCGTTTCTGTTTTACAGGAACCACAGGCGAGATCCATTTGTTCGCTGATGGCTACAATAGAAAAATCGGTATTTGGAGGAAGATACAAAGCATACGGAAAGCCGCTGAAAACATCTTTTCTTCCATTGACAGTCTGAAAGTTACCTGCTGAAGTAGTTGCCGCAAAATTGCCTGAAAGCAATACAAAAAGAGCCTCATTTTCACCGGTGTTTCCTTCCCATTTCTGGTTTTGCTTCAATGCTTTTGCTTCAAAATTGATGTGTTTCCACCCTACATCACCTTTGGTAAAGCTTTGATAAGATTCGTTTTCCAACTCTGCCCTTACGGCAAGACTGCATTGATTATCTCTTTTCATTTTTAAACTATTTTGAGATTCATACATTTTTCGTATACCATTTTTTCCATCTCCAGCATGAATGTTTTTCCGGGAACTACCGGATCAAACTGTTCCGGAAAATCTCTGAAAAACTCTCTGTGAACCCTTGTCCAGATAAGGCGCATATCGGTTGCAATATTCACTTTGCAAACACCTAATGAGATCGCTTTTTTTAATTGCGAAACATCAACCCCCTGCGCATCCTGTTTTAAATTTCCTCCTGAAAGATTGATGCTTTCTACTTCATTCGCCGATACAGCAGAAGCTCCGTGCAAAACAATCGGGAAACCGGGTAATTTTTGTTGAATTTCGGTCAAAATATCAAGGCGCAATCCCTGATTTCCTGAAAATTTGTAGGCGCCGTGACTTGTTCCCACAGCAACAGCGAGGCTATCGCAGCCCGTTCGGCTCACAAAATCTTTCGCTTGATTGGGGTCTGTATAAAACGCTTTGTCATTCTCCACTGTAATATCGTCTTCAACACCACTTAAAACGCCAAGTTCAGCCTCGACAGCAATTCCAACTTGATGTGCTCTTTGAACAATCTCTGAAGTAATGCGGATATTTTCTTCGTAGGATTCATGAGATGCATCGATCATCACAGAATCATAATAGCCAGATTCAATGGCACTTATACAATGTTCAAAATTGCCATGATCGAGATGGACAGCAAATCTGACAGCAGGATATATTTTTGCTACCGCATTGATCATTCCGTTGAGCATTTCGGGATGCATATAGTTTCTGGCTACAGGGGTGAACTGAACCAACACAGGTAAACCAGCCAACTGAGCGCCACGCATGAGGCCATGGAGTTGTTCAGCATTGAAAACATTGAATGCTCCAAGAGCCATTTTACCATAAGCTGATTTATATAAATCCTTGACGGAGGTCCTCATAGTTAGTCAAAATATTACCAGAAGATCGTATAAAGTACAGCCAAAATTCCAATGATTCCCATGGCTGCGATGTTGAATGGAATTGGCGTTTTAAATAATTTGCGTTCAAAGATCAGCGCCTTGTTATCCATTGTTTTGTAGTTTGCATTCAGCATCAAAACTATTCCAAGGAGAATAAATCCGGTTACAAGCACGTAGATTGAATCGAGCGCTAAAGATTGTAAAGGCTTTACAAAGAAGGCAGCAACAATGCCAACAAATATCGAAACACCAATCATCCAAAGGCCAAGTCTTTTCTCTTTTTTGTTGATCTGACCACGGAAATCGGGATTGGCGACCGCATGTTTTTTGTCAGAAAGACTAATCAAAACCATCACAAAAGAAAGTATAATGAAAACATAGCCGATTCGCATGATGAAAGGCACTTCGGGGAAGCCGAATTTGAATACAGCTCCCAGCGGCAAGGTGAGTAAGGCTGTCCAAAGTGCAGCATTGGCAGAAGCCTTTTTCCAAAAAAGACCAAGAAAAAAGATCAGAAAAACACCCGGATAAACAAAACCGGTATATTCCTGAACATATTGGTAAGCCTGATCAAAAGTTTGCAACTGCGGAGCAACCAAAGCTGAAATCAGTAAGGCAAAAAAAGCAACGAGACGACCAACAAGCACCAATTGCCTGTCATTGGCATCTTTTTTAATAAATGCCTTATAAATATCCATCGTAAAAATGGTGGAGGTACTGTTGATAAGTGAACTCAAAGAAGAAACCACCGCAGCAGCAATTGCTGCAAAAGCAAGGCCTGTAATGCCCGGCGGAACGATATTCGTCAGCAACCATGGGTAGGCTTCATCGCTTTTTGAAAGTTCAGCACCAAGGGAAAAAGCAGCAATGCCCGGAATAACCACAATTAACGGAACCAACAGTTTCAGGTATCCGGCAAAGATTACACCATATTGTGCTTCTTTCAGGCTTTTTCCGGCGAGGCCACGCTGAATGATATATTGATTGAATCCCCAGAAGGATAAGTTTGTAAGCCACATGGAGCCAAGGATAACACCCAGACCCGGAAGATCCATAAACGCATCTTTGGTTCCGCCGCTGCCATCAGGAATCATCATCAAACCCTCTTCGATAATCATTTTAAACTTGTTTGGTGCATGTTCAACTGCATGCATAAAGCCTGAAACAGCACCACCGCCCTGTCCAAGGGCATCAAGGGCAAGATAGGTTGTTACGATACCGCCAAAAACAAGCACAACAACCTGAAACATATCTGTCCAGGCAACAGCTTTCAATCCACCATAAATGGAATAAACACCACTAAAAACGACAAGTCCGATGATACCATACATGAGCGGAATGCCGAGGATTTTCTCCAGTGCCAGTGCGCCAAGATAGCTCACTGAGGTGAGATTGACGAAAACATACAAAAGCAGCCAAAAAACCGCCAGACTTGTACTTACCCTTGCATCGTAGCGCTGCTTTAAAAATTGAGGCATCGTAAATATCTTGCGTTCGAGAAATACCGGCAGAAAGTATTTTGCCACAATAATCAAGGTAATGGCTGCTACCCATTCGTAGGCAGCAATCGCCAGTCCGATGGCATAACCTGAGCCAGACATAGCAATGAAGTGCTCTGCCGAAATATTTGCTGCTATCAGCGATGACCCGATTACCCACCAGGGAAGTGAGCGGCTGGCAAGAAAATAATCATTAGCCGTTTTACTTGTGCCTTTTTTCGTGCGTGAAACCCACAATGCGATCACCACAATCGTTAGGGTGTAAAGCACAAAAACTGTCCAATCGATGAAAGTAAAATGTGTCATTCTTGTAAATGTTTTTTATACTTCGTTACCTATTTTCCTTGCTCTGAGTCCTTTATCCAGGTCAATGCCCAATGCCAGTCCTATTTCCACCAGAAGATTCCAGCCTGTTGCCAGTTCGAGATAATGATGATAAAAACCACCAAAAGGAATGCGAATGGTTGGAAAGCTTGTTTCGCGCGCGGCTATTGCGACAATTTTCACACCTACACCTTCAGCGATAACTTTATGAAATTTTGCTTCCTCTTCAGGGAATGGATCTATAATCAGCAGTACTTCAGATGCATCCATTACCTCCTCAATGCCATGCAAAGCGTATGTGCCTGGCAAAAAAGTTGATTTTTTTCTTGTGATTTCGTTTGCTTTCAAAGCCAGCTCTGCGCCAACGCCATTGCTTCGACCTGCAATATTTATAACTGTTGCTTTGCTGAAAATCTCAATGATTTCATTTGGTATGCTTAATTCGAGAACTGTTTTCAGCTGATGCGAAAAAAGTTGTAAATCGGGCAAATCCTTGTTATTAAGTTTGGCCGCTATGGCATCAAGAAATAATGCTTGTTCCATGACGCTTTTTGTAGCAGCAACAGCTTTTTCAGACCCGCAGTCCAAAACAGCATTCACCTTTGCATGGCGTGCTACAGGTGCATCCACTGGGTTGGCTGAGATGCTGCCAAAGGCAGGATGAAACGACTGGTTCAGCTTATCAAACAAGCAAACAAGTTCTTTTGTTCTCCCTGAATTGGACAGGCCAATCACACCAAAATCATTCAGATTGAACTCAGCTGCTTCACTGGAAGATTCAGTCAAAAACAAGAAAGAACCAGGGTTTTTGACGGTTCTGTGAATCAGATTTTGTGCAGGAAATAGTCTGCTACTCCCTTCGCCCGTAATGAAAATCTGCGGTTTGTCTTTGAAAAGACTTGCAAATGGCTCAGCTTTTGACTGATCAAAATTTCTGACTATTTCGCAAGTCTGAAACATTTCGTTACAGAGTGAAAACTGAGCATATTTTCTATCATAAAGATTCATAATGAGGGTTATGTATTTAATTATTTTTTAGTGCAATGCGTCATAATAAAGGGAAGCTGCTCCTAAAACAGCTATATTTTCAATGGAGGTAACCTCAATTTTTAAATTACTTACGGCATTTTTAAAAGCAAAATCACCGAGCCTTTCAAGCATGCTGTTTTTATAGAAAGTATAGGCTTTGGAAAGAGATCCTCCTAAAACAATCATTTCAGGATCAACGGTATAAAGAATCATTTTGATCAGTTCCGCAAAATGCTGACCATAGGTTTTCCAGATTTCAACAGCTTCGGTATTACCTTGTTTCGCTTTTTCAAATGCCTCGAAGGCTTCAATGCCATAAGCTTGCTTAAAAGTGCCCCCAGAGCAATAGTTTTCATAGTTCTGATCGAGATAAGAAACCATTCCAAACTCACCAGCACCACAGTTTCGGCCACTTACAAGCTTTCCGTTGCTGATGATTCCGGCGCCGGTTCCGGTACCTGAAATCAATCCAACCATGTTGTCATAATCCTTGCCATGCCCAAAATATTTTTCACCTATCGCAAAGCAGTTGGCATCATTGTTTATATAAACCGGAACATTAAAACGTTCTTCAAGTATAACTTTCAAAGGGACAACCTTCCATGAAGGAATGTTAACAGTGTCGAAAATCACTCCGGTTTTTAAATCTACCAGCGAAGGAACACCCATTCCAATCGCAGCAATATTGTGTGAGAAATTCTGTTCAATCAAGCCAATAAGCTGATCCAACGTGCCTTTTTTATCGTTAACATCAAAAATGGGGATCGTATCAATCTTTTGTAAAACATTTTCTTTCACAAGACCCAGCCTCATATTTGTTCCGCCGATATCAAGGCCGACAACAATATTCTTTGATTTATCCATCTGATAATCTTTTAATTGTATCAAGTATAATGGATTCCGGAATGTTATTTTTTTCTATTATTTATGAAATAACATGGCGTCCGGAATTGTTGCTTCACGGGATTTGATACTCGAAAAACCAACTTCCAATGTTTCACCCATATAATCATCAAAAAACATCAACCTGAGATCATGGAAACCGGCTTCGAGGGCAACAGAGCCTTCTTTGCGCGAGGCACTGTGTGACCCATCATTGTCAACAACCAATTTCCCGCCTATGAACAATTGAGAACCATCGTCGCTGAAGGTGTAAAATTTGTACAAGCCTTTTTCAGGTATTTTAATCAATCCGTGAAATTCAATTCCGAAGAAGTCTTTTGCATCAGCAAGGCCAAGATCGAAGTTTTGTGTTTTTCCTGATTTCACTGGATTTCCAAATGGGAAGTCATTCACTGATTTGAATTTTCCTTCGAAATAATTGTATAAAAGCCCTTCATGCACCAGATCAGGATTTTGTGAAGGAAGGTATTCATTTTCATCAACTTCCCGGTGAAGTCCAAAAGGATAATTGTAATAGAAATAAGCACTGTCCTGAGTTCTGATCCATGTATCAAAACCAAATTCGCCTTCCTTTAATTCGATGATGCGCGACCCTTTAGCAAAAATTCCGTAGCCGCTATAACCAGAATTTTGCCCGAAAGCCAAGGCGATTTCCTTGTGAATGCCTACATAATTATTGTCGTGGTCATGACCCACAAAAGTTCCGATAACATCTCTCATATCAACGAAAGACCCAAACAAACCTGAATTTATCTGCGGCGAATAAACCCCTTCAAACTCTTGTCCAAGAGTGTTTTCTTTTCCCGAGATTTCTTTGTATTCGAGTAAAGGGATATGAAAAAATGCCAGCGCAGGAAGTGGTTTTCCTTCATTTGCAGCTGTATATCGACTGCTTTGATTACGATACCATTCAATCTGATCGAATTTTATCCAGTCATAATCACTGATTTTTTTATTATTGCAGTAAGCATTTGAGTCGAAGAAATAGAGCAAAGCACTTGTTTTGCTATTACTATCTGATTTAAGTTCAACAACATAGTTACCAACACCAGTTATATCTGAAGGTCCTTTTTGCCCAATAAATCCGGGGAGTGTTTCGAGATAATCAAAGATTTGGTCTCGTGACCAATCCGACTCATCATCATGGTTTCCGAGTGTTACGGCAAAAGGAATTCCTGCCTCAGTGAAAACCGACATAACGGCTTTCCAGCCTGCCTCAGCCGGATCGTTGACGATGTCGCCGGTGAGGGCTACTAAATCCGGTTTTTCTGTTTCAAGCACAAAGCGAATCATTTTGATTGTGTTTTCGCATTCCTCAGCGTTTTCATTCTTCCAGTGAATGTCGGTAAACTGAGCAATCTTGAAAGTTTTCTGAGGTCCGAAGGCCAGTGAGGCAACTTCAGATTTCTTCGCCTCAACTTCTTTTACCTCCTCACAAGATGTGAAAAACAAAGCCGAAACCAGATAAAAAATGACTGAAAAACTGAAAAACTTATTCATGACAAATGTTTTATTAAGTTAGTTTTTGATTATAAAAATGCCTGATTGAGGATAGTCGTTCCTGCTTCCCCAAGCTGGTTTCCACCAAAGCACTGAATGATCCATATTGCTTGGATTATCCACATCCAGATATGAAAGATTTATCCTGAAGGCATTTTTAATCAATGTCTTACCAGGTATTTTCAAGGTTACATACTGCGAATTATCTTCTGTTTGTATGTGAGTAAACATAGCTTTCATAGCAGACTTACCGGATTTTTGATCAGTAATTTCTTTGCCTGATGAAAAATCAAACCGATAAGGGTTCATTGCGTTGAAGGCGGTATCTGGTTGAAAAAAAACAGAAAGCAGATCATTTAGGTTTCTGCTATCAGAAACAAATTTATCGTCATGGATTTTGATGTGCAGATATAGATGCTTTTGATCGTGCATGACAGCGAGCTGAAAAGCAGCATCATCATTGCCGGTCCAATCCCAGTCTTCTTCCACTTCTGCCGGTTTGAGCAATCCGCTAAAAACAACTTCATCGGTTTTTGGATGACTATAAAACCAACTGTCGATGATCCATTTTGTTTGTGATTTGGTTTGTAAAAGCTTTTCGTTCTGAAAGATTTTTCCTGTAAAATTCAATTTTACTTCAGGAAGATTGTCTTTTTGAAAAGGATAATCAGCAGTCAATCTGACTGGAATTTGTATTTCAGCATTTGGCTGAATGAATTCTTGTAAAGATTCAGGCTCAAAACTTACGCTTTCCAATGCTTCAAAACGACCTGAGATTTCAAACGGAAAATCCGAACTGTTTTTCAAAGTCATGATACTATTGATTACTTTTTCATCATCGCTTTTGATAACAGAAGGCGTTATCTTAGCCCATGAACCTCTGCGTAAAAAATTCACCTGTTTTTCATTGGCATCATTAACGATATCTGGTGGCAACAATCCTTCGAGCTCCAGATTGGCAATACGGATCTTGCTTCCATCAACATTTACATGCAAAAAGTTGTGAAACACTCCCAGCGATGGATCGCTTTCAAGGTAGCTTCCGGAGGCAAAACCAGCGAGCATATAATGTGGCTGGCCGTCAATTTCCCGATAGAGATAACGGTGTTCGTGACCACAAAACCAAATTGCGTTTCGCTTAGCGAGCATCGTTTTGATCTCGTTGTATCCTTCAAGCCGTCCGAGATTCCAAAAAGGGTCGTGAAGAACAACAAAAACCGGATCGTTTACAGAATGATTATTCAGGATCGCTTCAAAGTATGCAATCTGATCTTTTGAAAAGCCTTTGTTTTCAAGATCATACACGTTTAATATTAAAAACAAGGTCTTTCCGGCTTTGAAACTATAAAACGCTTTGCCATATTTTTCTTTCCAAACGGCCTTCATCATTTCATTGGTCAGATCATGATTTCCGGCTGCATAAAAAAAGGGCATTTCCAGTTTTGCGACAGAATTATTGAAGGCGTCCCATTGCTTTAGAATCTCATTTTTGTCATAGGTATAGCCTTCGATGAGGTCGCCAACGGAAATAACAAAATCAGGAGCCAGCTCATTGAGCCGATCCATAGCTGCGTCAAAAACGCCGGACTCCTCCCCTCCTGTCAAATCGCCTATGACAACAAAACGAAATTTCTCGCCTGCAAAATTGGGCTCAGCAGTAAACGGTTTTTTGTCATCTTTCAAATCATGGCTGAACTGTGCCTTGAGTGAAAAAAACGCAAACAGAAAAAAGAAAAATGTGATTCTGTGCATCTGCGGTTTTTGGATAATTATTTTTTATGAAAATAATTCTTTGGATCCACCAATGCTTCCTTGCCATTTGGTGCAGTCCAAAACAGTCTCAGTTCGTGTTCATCGTAATCATCAAAATAGCGTATTTCTATCGGATGATAGCCTTTTTGCAGATTGATTGTGCCTGAGTCCTTTTTCAAGCTGCGCGATCCGTCGTTATTAATAAGTTGTACGCCAGCGATGTAAAGGATGCTTCCATCATCACTTTCAAGTGAGAAAGTATATTTGCCATTTTGCGGAACAAAAAGGTATCCGGTGAAAACAAAACCAAAATAATCTTCCTTTTCTGTTGGAGAAATATCAGGAAAATCAACAATTCCCTCTTTTACAAACTTGCCTTTTTGTTCCATTTCAGTTGCTGAAGAAAATTCTCCTTCATAATAGCTGTACTTAAGTCCGTTTGATAAACTTCCTGGTTTCTCAGCCATGTGCATCGAATTCAGTAAAACATGACTTTTGTAGGTTCGGCTCGGCTTCAAGCCTTGTTTAAAGGCCTTGATTTTGAGCTGAGCTGATTTGGAAATTGCAAATGGTTGTTTATATTTAACTGAATTTGTTGTTGGTTCACTTCCATCAAGGGTGTAAAAAACCTCCGCTCCGGCAGTTGTGCTAAAGACTTCTATTTTGGCTGTGGGGTCAATATTCACAAGATTCTGTCTTGTGAAAGGCATCATAACTTCATCCTCAGCAGTGATAATAAAAGTGAGCGGTATTTCCAGATGTTGTTGTGATGAAATCCAGGTGTTGTTTATTTTAAAGACCTGATTAATGTTGGCTGTACTTTCTCTTAATATGACTGTGCGGTTGGCAGGAAAACTTATGTATTTGTGGTTTGGGCCTTCAAGGTGATAGGAGATATCAGAAACATTGTTAACAAGACAACTAAATCCAAAATCATCCATTTTAAGCTGCGAAACAACGAGTGATTTTTTAAGAATTTCACTGATAAAATCAGCATTTCCCATCAACATATTATCGGCAAAGGCGAGCGTTCTTTTGGCAAACATTGCTTCTTTCACTGCCTCTGCACTGTTGTCTTTCGCAAAAACAAGGGTGATGTTCCTGAATTTATCTCCCAATTCATAATTGGCATGAATTGGTCTGTGAATATCGGTATTGCTGAAAACGGCAATATCGTACTGCTTTCTGTAATCGAGCACAACAGGATAAAATTCATTTCCATTTACAACCTCTATTCCATGTATTTTTCCCTGATTGATAAAGTCAATATGGAACTTGTCAAGATCACTGTTTTTATCAGGCCAACCGGGATGGTTGTAAATGATGAAAGCGCCTTTTGAAGCTGCATCTTCAATGGCCTCATAGGTTGTGAGTGCGTCTCCGGCATAGGGATTTGCATCTTCAATAAAAAGAAAATTGAGGTGGCCAACAGGTTCACTTTTAGTGTATTCTGTTGCAGGAATCAGCGTTATTCCATAGCGTTCGGCAGTATTTACAGCCATTTTGTAGGCAGTGTTATAATCAGCAATGACATAATTTGGCTGTGGAGTCGTGTGATCTGTTATCGCTATTACATCGAGGCCTTCCGTCCATGCTTCACGCACACGCTCCGAGGGAAGTACAATTCCATCGGAAAAGATCGTGTGCATATGAAAATCCCCCTTCAGGGTTTTGTAACCCATTATATCCGGAATTTTTATTGTGCGACGGGCTTCTGTTTTTGTAAATCCACTCAATTCGCGGAAATGAATGTCAACATTTTGCGCATGGCTGACTTGTAAACCAAGCAATAAAAACAATGCTGATGCGACAAATTTTTTCATGGGAGTAAGTTTAAGATTTCACTGATTTTTTTGAAAATGTCTGTATTCTCATAAACACCAACAAACTTCTCTGCCTGTGGCCCATATGCAAAAACTGGAACCATAATATCGGAGTGGCCGCCAGTTGAAAAATGTCCTTTAACTGTTCCGTTTTCGATGGAACCATCCAGTAAAGTCAAACCGCCAGTTTCGTGGTCAGCAAGAACAATTACCAGGGTTTCTCCATCTTTTTCAGCCCATTGCAACACTTTTCCTATTGTTTGATCGAAGTCAAAAATTTCGCCCATCAGTTTTGGAATGTCGTGCCAGTGGCCGCAATCATCAATGCGTGAACCTTCGAGCATGGCAAAAAATCCTTCGTCGTTTTTGCTAAGCATTTCTATGGCTTTCATTGAAGCATGCTGCCAAATTCCATCACGTTTTTCAGCCATTGGGAGCTGACCGTCTTCCAAAACGGCAAAAACTTTTCCTGAATTAATTTTGCTTGTTTCTTCCCATGTGCGTGTAACCTGATAGCCTTTTTGCTCCATTTCTTTCATCAGATCGCGGCCATCAGTTCTTTTAATGAATTTATCACGGCCGCCACCAAGAATAAAGTCAACATTGCAATCCAGAAAATCGGCAGCCAATTCTTCTTCCATATCACGATCGGCATTGTTGGCACAAAATGCTGCCGGAGTTGCATCAGTAAGTCCGCAGGTGACTACAACCGCTGTTGAAAGGCCTTTTGCTTTTGCCAGATCAGTGAGTGAAGGCAATGGATTTCCGTTTACATCGACACCAACACTGTGGTAAGATGTTTTCTGACCTGTTGCCATTGCCGTTCCGGCGGCTCCGGAATCCGTAATGAGTTTGTTTGCTGCATAGGTTCTTACCAAACCGGTAAAAGGCATTTTTGTCATGTTCAAATCTCCTCTGTTGGCAACCCAGGCAGTCGAAATCTGCGTGAGGCCCATACCATCACCGATCATAAGGATGACATTTTTAACTTTTTCACCTTCAATAGATTTTACAGTAACTGTCTTATAGGGTGCCTCGTTGATGAAGCTGAGTTTTTCATCCTTTTCCTGATCATACTGGGCAAAAATATTTGTTGCAGCCAGAATAAATGCCAGTATCAGAGCTGTGTAGATTGGAACTTTTCTCATTGTAATCTGTTATTTATAAGTTAATTGCACATGAATCGGGTTGTGGTCTGAGTGAAATGTGTATCCCACTTTTTCAAAAATATTATTGTATTTTGCTACCTCAAAGGATGCATTAAAAAAGACATAATCAATGCGTCTCCGTCTTTTCTCTGGTGTTTTTCCAAAGCCATGAAAAGTCCATTCCGGCCCGGTTTTTTTGGAGCTCAAAATAGCTGCATCAAAAAGTATTTTGCTTTCATGAATAATTTGAACAGGTTCAGATTCGGGTGTTGAGTTAAAATCTCCGGTTAAGATTACGGGCAGATTATTTGATTTTTCTGCAATTTTATCCAACAACAGTTTCGAGCTTTCTGCACGGGCTTTTTTTCCTCTGTGGTCGTAGTGTGTGTTAACAAATTTAAGCTGTTTGTTGGTTTGCTTATCCAGAAGAATCGCCCAACTTGCAATTCTTTCCATAGAAGCATCCCAGCCAACAGAACCAATCACATCAGGTGTTTCGCTCAACCAGAAAGTGCCTGATTCAATGATTTCAAAACGCGTTTTCTTAAACAGTATAGCACTGAATTCGCCTTCGTCGATGCCATCCTCACGGCCAACACCAATGTGGAGGTAATCGGGCAAAAGCGCCAAGAGATCACCCAATTGATTTTTTAAAACTTCCTGAGTACCTATCAAATCGGCATCGACAGATAAAATCAATTCAGCTGCAGCCTCTTTTCTGTGCTTCCAGTTGTGTTCGCCATCTTCAGGATTGTCATATCGAATGTTGAAAGTCATCACATTCAAATGTGCTTCATTTTGTGCAAAAGAAGCAGACACAATGAAAGCAAAAAGACTTATAATGATATACTTATGCAAATTTTTCATGACCTGATTATTTCAAAAAAAGCATTGATTTGTCAATTTTTCTGAAATCAGCTTCATTAAACTTTTTCCAACCCCAATCAAGTTTTTGCCCTGCATAATCCTCGAAATAAAGCAAGGTATATTCATGATAGCCTTTTTTGAGGGCAATTCTACCGGTAGATCTTATAGCGCCATGTGAACCATCGTTGCTCACGACAACATTTTTGCCAATATGGAGCATGCTGCCATCATCAGATTCGGTATAAAAGTCATAAATTCCATCCGCTTCAATGTATAGTAAGCCTGAAAACTCAAACCCAAAATCATCTTCTCTTGTTGCAATGTCAATCGTTGGTTCTTCAAGCACTCCACTTGCAATGACAGGTGTTGCAGCCATTTCGTAAACCGATGCAAATTTGTTGTGATAATATTTGTAGGCTGTTCCCTGTTTGCTTGCTGAAGATCGGTCTGCATTTCGATATACTGCTTTCACAGCATCGACTGAAAATATCCGGCTGGGCTCAAAACCATCTTTAAAGGCTCTGGCTTTTAGGGTTTTATTGTCGTTCACTTCAATTGGATCAACATACAACTGAGAATCTTTTGTGGGTTCGCTTCCATCGAGGCTGTAGTAAATTTCAGCAGATTTAGTTGCTGTACCAAACTCAACCAGTAACGATCCTTCGAAAAGGTTCACGTCCTGTTTGATGAATGGAACCGAAACAAGATTTTTAGTTGTCATCGAATAAGGGGCATCCTCAGACTTTGTTCCACGCTGCATATCAGGTTTGTCGGTCAGTTCAAAAGTTAGGGTTCCGCCTTGCATCAATTCCTGATGGGTGATGAAATTGGCAGTAATTTCCTTGCCATTGAAAGTCACTTTTTTAATGTAAAGGTTTTTTGCTGGATTATTAGCGTTGACTTTCAATGTTTTACCATTATAAAGCTTCAAGGTGCTTTTTTCAAATAGTGGTGTGGTAAAAACATATTCGTTAGAACCGGGTGCAACAGGATAGAAACCCATGCTGCTCATAATGTACCAGGCCGACATTTGACCACAATCTTCGTTGCCTGAAATACCATCAGGCTGGGCTGAATACATCTCATCAAGCACGCGGCGCACCAATTGCTGGGTTTTCCAGGGCTGACCCAAAAAGCTGTAAATATAAGCCATGTGGTGACTTGGCTCATTGCCATGCGCATACTGACCAATCAACCCGGTCACATCAGGAATTTCGCTTATTACTTCTGTAGATTCATCAAAAAGGCCTTCAAAATCTTCCAGAAACTGCTCTTTTCCGCCAAACATCTGCACCAAACCACTCACATCATGTGGCACAAAAAAGCGATATTGCCATGCATTGGCTTCTGTATAATCCCTGCTTACAAGGAATGGATTAAATGGATCAACCCAGTTGCCATCGCTTCTTTTTCCGCGGAAAAAGCGGGTGTTTCCATCGAAAACATTGATCCAGGAATAGGCTCTATTGCTATAGGTTTCATAATCTTCTTCCCTTCCAAGCTCCTTTGCCATCATAGCGATGCACCAATCGTCATACGCATATTCAAGCAGGCATGAAACTGACTCTTTGTGTTTTTCGGCAGGGATAAAGCCATTTTCAACGTAATATTTACCACCTTTCCGATGGCTGTTTGAAGAAACTTTCATAGCTTCAAAAGCATGTTCGACATCAAAATCAGTAATGCCTTTTCTGAATGCATCCGCAATCACTGAAACAGAATGATACCCGATCATAGTACCCGTTTCGCCTGAAACGAGCGGCCAAATGGGCAATTCACCGGTGTCATCATACATTGAAAGCATTGAATGAATAATGTTATTAACCAATTTATCATCAATCAAAGTCATCAGCGGATGCCATGTGCGGAAAGTGTCCCAAATAGAAAGCGTTGAATACATGTGCTTTCCTTCAGGCATTTTTTTAATGGTCATGTCATGCCCGCGATATTCTCCATTGACATCACTTACCAGATTTGGGACTACCAATGTATGATACAAAGCTGTGTAAAAAGTCTTTTTCTGATCTGTTGTTGCGCCGTCAACATATGCCACATCCAAGGCATTATTCCACAACTGGAAAGCCTTCTTTTTAAGGCCGTCGAAATCAAATTCCGGCGCTTCTGCATCGAGGTTCAATCTGGCATTTTCGATGCTTACAACAGAGATGCCGACATTTACTTCAATTTGTTCGTTTGCTGAGGTCGTAAAGTTAAAGACACCATGAACGTTGGTTCCGGAGGCTGAAGCAGAATTTTCAATGATTTTTCCATCGGCAAGAAATTTTACCTCACTAAAAGGTTTTGAAAATCTTGCAACAAAATACACATGCTGATTGGGAGTCCATCCGCTTGAGATTCTTGCACCTGTAATTTCAGTTTCGCTGACAACATTAAATTCGGCATGATGCACTGTTTCATCAGCAACACTATGATGGAGGTCAATGATAATTTTTGATGTTTCTGAAGCCGGAAAAGTATAGTGGTGAATGCCGGTTCTTGGTGTTGCGGTAAGTTCAGCTTTTATGCCCTGATCTTTGAATTTAACGCTGTAATAGCCGGGTTTCGCAATTTCATCGTCGTGCGAAAAAGGCAGTGGATCAAAAATATATCTTTCACCATCGAAATTGACTGGTTTAGTGGTTGGATGAAACAAAATATCCCCCAGATCAGCGGCACCTGTTCCGCTCAAATGCAGATGAGAGAAGCCCAGCATTGTTGAATCGCTGTAATGGTAGCCTGAACAGGCGTCCCAATTATTTATTCTTGTATCCGGACTTAATTGAACAGCTCCAAAAGGGGTTGTTGCGCCGGGATAAGTGTGGCCGTGAAAGTCGGTTCCAATGAATGGATCAACATAATCAAAAGGTTTTTCTTGTTTTGTGCAGGCTGCAAACAAAACGAGGATAACAAAAAATAAAGGTTTTAAATGATGCATTTCTTTACAATATTTGATTCAAAAGATGTGGTCTGTCACGATGAAGAGTTACAATTAATTCTCCGAAAAGAGTGTTAGCCCAGGCAAACCATGAGCGTGTAAACTTAGTCGGATCATCTTTATGGAAAGTTTCATGCATGAAGCCGGTTCCGGCGTGTGTGTTTTTAAGCCAGCGCAGACATTGAATAATTTCATTTTCGTCGGTTGAAGTTTTTGCCTGCATGATAATGCTCATTGGCCAGATCATATCAACGCCCACATGCGGGCCACCAATTCCAGAAGCTGCTTTTCCTTCAAAATACCATGGGTTGGAGTCGCTCAGCAAAAGTTTTCGTGTATTCTGATATAGCGGATCATTCACATCAAAAGCGCCAAGATAAGGAAGAGATAGAAGGCTTGGAATGTTGGCATCGTCCATAAAAAGCGCATTGCCAAAACCGTCAACTTCAAAGGGAATGACTTTTCCAAACTTAGGATGTTCAACAATAGCATGTGTTTTCAAAGCCTGATCTACTTCATCTGCCAGTTCATTGCACACTGCTGCAAAGTCAGCATTATTGTAAATTTTTGACGCCATTTCAGCCATTTGCCGCAGAGAAACAACAGCAAAATAGTTTGATGGGACCAAAAAAAGATATATCGTAGCGTCATCCGATGGCCTGAAAGCAGAGCAAATGAGGCCATTGGGTTTGATTGGATTTCCAAAACCATTTCCGGTAACAGTATCTGTGGCTTTCTCAGTGACACGCATAAAACTGTAAGGCCCTTTGTCTTCTTTGCGCTGTTGTTCTTTGAAAGTCTTAACAATCAGTTTGGCTGTTTTAAGCCAGCTTTCATCAAAAGGTGTTTCGTCGCCGGTTTCTTTCCAATAATGAAAAGCAAGGCGTACAGGATAACACAATGAATCAATTTCCCATTTTCGCTCATGCAATTCAGGTTTCATGTCAGTCATATCCGTTTCCCAGTAGCTTCCGATTGGGCCATCGTTGAAGGCGTTGGCATAAGGGTCGAATTGAATGCTGTTTGATTGTCGGTTGATAAGGCCAATGAAGAGTTTTTTCAGATCGGGATCACTGTTAACAAGGTGGAGATAAGGCCAAACCTGGGCAGTAGAATCCCGCAACCACATGGCATCGATATCGCCTGTGATTATGAAAGTATCCGGCTTTCCATCCCTGATGCTGAATTTAACCGTTGTATCAAGGGTGTTTGGGTAACAATTGTCGAACAACCATGCCAGCTCGGCGTCTTTGATTGCAGGCATTACTGTATTGATTGTCTCCTCAACAGCTTTGCTTAAAAACGAGCGTTTATTCAAAGGGGGTCTGTTGCTGTTATACGGAGCGCCAAAGGCAAAACCAGGTATAGGATTTATTGCTATTGCACCTAGTCCAAGGGCTGAATTGGTAATAAATTGACGTCTTTTCATTGAATAAATTTAAAAGGTGTTTTTGCCGGGAAGAATATCATGCGTAGCTTTTCCGCCTTCCCAGCTAAGCAATAGTTTTAGAGCAGTATTCGATGTGATTTCGATTTTTGGCTTTTCGCCTTTTGACCTTCTTGCAGCACATTTCAGGCTCAGCATTCCTTCGTCACCTATTGGAAAGCGCTCAATGCCAAACTCATCGGTTAATTGTACATCCCATTGAATCGTTTTTCTCAGGGCATTGGCTTTTAAACCAAAAATGATTTCTATCAACACTGCAATTGGAACCAATCCTGACCAACCCACAAAATCGGGCCGGGCCAGCAAGCCGGGATCACTGGCTTCCGGAGCATAATATTCCCAGAATGTGCCTGTTTTGTCAAATACTTCGCCAACCCTTTGATGGTGCTTCATGCCCAGTTCAAAGGCCATTTTATCATATCCCTTGTTTTTCAGCCCTGATAAAATCATAAAATTTGTTGGAGCCCACACTCCGCCCTGCCAGTATCTTCCTTCGGCCTGATATTTTTCGTGATTTGCGGGAGTTGACGGAACAGGGTGATGGCGCAAAAATGTTTCCGGATTTTTCAGGTGCGCTACAAAAGCGTCCATTTCGTTCTTATCCAGCAAATCAGTCCACAAAGCCCAAAATGCACCGATACCCATGAAATCGCCCTGCTTTCCATCTGCTTGTCTGTCGAAGAAAAATGCTTTTTCAGGGTTCCACATATGTTCCTTTATGTACTTTTTCAGCAGCTTCTGTTCGTCTTCTATATCTTCTATTTCCTGCCATCTTTCAACAAAAAAGCCAAGATCGATAAGGATTTTTCCGATAAAAAGCTGTTGCAGATTGGTGTCGAGCCATGTCATGTGACCATGTGAAAACAAGGGATTGTATTCTCTTTTTAGCCGGGGTTGGTTGTCCATTCCTGTTCCCCAGCCACTCGACCAATAGGAGCCGTCTTTCCAAGTCCTGTTGAGTTTGAGCCATTGGTAATATCCGCTCAGAACAGGAAAAATTTTATGAATTCTGTCCCAGTCGGCAAAATGCTCAAAATATTCCATTTCACTCCATGGGATGATATTCGGGCCAGTGCTGACCGGATCGTAACGATGGAAACAATCTTCGCCGGAATCCCCCCAGATTTCGCGACAGATAAATCCATCAGGATGTTGTTTTGCATAAAAGTTATCCAATGTTTTTTGAAACGGGTAAGCTCTTGAGCCATAGCGGGCAAACATTGTAATAAACGTTGAGTCCCACATAAAGATATTCCCGTTGTAGGCCGTATCGAGGTATGAGCTAATGAAACCAGTATTTTCAGCAGGGTTTTTTATATTTCTAAACGCAATTTCCCAGGTTTTCCAGTACATGTCAATTGCCCGTTGGTTGTTGGTCCAGAATGGTACGGGGAGAATTTCTTTTGCCTTTTCAAATCCTGGTGAATTTGTAATTATTGCGGCAGCGTTTCTGAACTCGTTTTCTGAAACAAAAACATTTCTGATATAGGTGTTTTTGTAGTTTGTGTTTCCCGAACGGGTAGCTGAAGTTTGAAGCACTTCTGTGTCCTGAGCCAAAATTTTAGTCCCGACAGGCAATGCTGAAGCCATTGCTATCAAGGCGGAGTTTTTTAGAAAATCCCTACGCGATTTCATAATGGTATATTTTTATAGGTAACTATTCGAACATTTTTTCGTGATACAAAGCAGGTTGATCAGTGTTTATGTAATCAAGACCGGCATTTAGAAATGTTTTCCAGGCACCAGGATGGTCGGGAGCGCCCCATAAACGAGCCATTTTTCCTTTTGCATGCACTTCCTGAACAAAGAAGATAATTCCTTTTAAATCACTTTCAGAAATTTGTCCGTTACCATCCCATTGTGCATAATTTTTATAGCTGTTGCTGATCATAAAAACTCTTTTCAGATGTTTTTTGGAGTAAGTCTCAGCAAGACGGCCATCAAAGTAAATCCATTCAGGATATTTATGAAATAATGAAGGTGGAGGCATGTTGCCTGACATAACCACTCTAACAGCAAAGGGATTTGTTCCGGGATCAAAAATATTTTTATGATTACTGAGCTTTTTGACTAAGATATCGAGTGTTGGGTCAAACGACGATTTTAGATCCACAAGAAGAATCATCAAATCGTCTGAATCTGCCCAGGGTCTGCCATCATTTTTTTTAAATTCTTCTATTATCGGTTGAAGATATAAATTTTCAAAAGTTGCTTCAGGAGTGATTTTCTCCAAATCATGAGCAACATACAAAACTCCATCTACCGCCCAAATGTCTGTTTCGATGGAGCCCATTTTATTGGCATGGGCTGTAAAAAAAGGATTTGACTGTTCATAATCGTTATGCGAATGTCCTTTCAGCCTGAACGACTGTGCCATGATTGGAATTGAAGCTAGCCATAGAATCAGAATTAAACCTGTGATTTTTGTCATAGTCAAAATCTTTTTGTAAAAAAAGCCCGTACTGTGTGAATACAGGAGTGAAGCCTCTCATTCCAGCTTCATCCACCCTGCTACTTCAATCGAAACAAAGGTAAACGATTACATTAAAAGCAACAGACAGTACGGGCCACCATTCACTAACCAAAAGAACAGTATTACTAAACGCTATATTATAATTTCGTTTTCGTTTTGCTGAAAAGCGTTATTTCAGCGATCAAAATCTGAAGTTCTGAGGGATCGTTTTTAATCCCTCAGATTATTCAGAACCAATTTACATGAACATTAACTAAACTCAGAAACCATTAACAACTTTAGAGCTGTTATAAATCTGCGCTACCTGTGCATCAGATAAAGCGTAATTATAGAAATTAATTGAAGCATATTTTGCTCCAAGTTTATCGCCATAAGTTCCCGTTCCGTCCTGATTTATTTTAACTGAAACGCCATTGTTGATATCAACACCAACCATTGCTGCAGAAGCACGTGAAACAGCATCGATATAAATTACAGCATTGCCTGTCCTGTTGAATACGACAGTAACAAATTTCCAGTCTGGCCCAAGTACAGAAAAAGCCGCGTCTGTTCTGAAGTCGACCTTTGTGCCTGCACCATCACCGGCGACGGCCCTGATTCTACCATTCAACCATGCAAGAACCCAACCTGGATTATTTGAGCTGTTCCAATCCATGGTACCCATAATTGCAGGGTCACTTGTGTCATGTTCCGATTGAATCCAGAAGCTTACTGAAAAACTATTTATTCCAAAATTCAGCAAAGAATTATTCACTTCAAGATAGGAATTTACACCAGGTTTGGTAGTTACAAACACACCACGAACAGGGTCATTTGCATATCCAACGATGTTGTTGTCAATGGCTGCTAATTCAACATTGCTTCCATCAGCTCTTTTGAAGTTGACCACCGAAGGAATATCATCCACAACATTAAATGCATATGATTTAATTGATGGGAAATCGAAGCCTTCTTTTCCCTGATCAGCAAAAAAGAGGTGGAAAAGCAATGGCACTCTTTGTCCGAAAGGAACATTAAGAGAACTTACAGGAACTGAATAAGTTGCCGTTGTTGCACCATTTAACTGCATAGTAGTTATTGCCGTTAAAGTTTGACCATTGGCAATTTCGATGCGGTCTATGGCGTAATTTGTAGTGATTTCAATGTTAACCGTTTCATTGGCGCGATATTTATCACTGAAACCATTAATAACAGTTTCACCTGTTCTGGGACTAACATGTTTGAATTCAACTTTCAGGCTGTTCAATCTGCCATCAGGATCAGGAAGATCATATTCTGATCTGTCGCAACCAACTGTGAAGAATAACAATCCCGCGAGTATGATGATTAAACTATTTTTCATTGTCATAATTTTATTTTTTTAATGATAATTTCAAAAACATCGATGCTGCTCAAAATTAGTATCCAAGATTTTGCTTAAGGTTTTTGCTTGTAGCAATTTCTCTGGTCGGAATTGGGAATACATGATGTACAGAAGGATTAAAGTTGCGGGCTGGCCACACTTCGATCACTTCCAGTGAAGCGATATCGTTGCCTGACAAATTCACTTTGTATCCGCGTTTTGGTTGAGCATAAGTAGCCTGAGCATCGCCCCATCTTACAAGGTCGAGGTGGCGCCATACGCCCCATTCCATGGCAAACTCAACACGGCGTTCTCTTTTCAGATCGGCTTGGGTGGCATTGCTTTTGGGAGCCAAACCAGCACGCTGGCGAACCATATTGATATACTGATCACCATTCTGGCCAGTCCAGATCAATGCTTCAGCTTTCATTAATAAAACTTCAGCATAACGCATCAATGAAATATTCAAGCGGGTGGTCATATTATTACCATTTGGATTGACTGTTGTACCAATGCAATCAGCATCTCTGAAAGGAGCAAGCCATTTGCCCAGAGTAAATCCGGTTGGACTTGACGTTGCACTTGGATTAACCTGCCAGATTATTTGGTTTCCAATGAAAGAAACCGTGTCGCCTGGAGCTATTATAGTTTTCTTTCTGCGGGTATCACCTGCTTCAAAAGCATTGTACAATTCCAAAGTTGGCTGGAAATATCCCCAGGTATTGTAATAACCAAAACCACCATTTTGGAAAGAAATACCCGGCCATTTGCTGCCATCAACTTCATTGCTGGTAACGCTGTACATATACTCAGAGCTCCAGTTATTTTCAATTTCAAATACATCGGCATAGTTTGGCACCAAGGCATGACGGCCTGAATTGATAACGAGATCTGTGAATTGAATAACTTTTGCATAATATGAATTGTCATATTGGGCGGCATAAAGTGCAGCGCGTGCGGCATGACCCCATGCGGCTGTTTTATGTGTTAAGCCCCATTGAGCAGAAGGTAGATCCTGAAAATATGGAAGCAACTCAGCTGCTTTTTCCATATCTGAAATGATCATATCATAGTTAGCCAAAATAGATGAAGGTCTTGGAACATCGATATCTTCGATTGCGGTGTTTTCATCAACAATTGGAATACCACCATTCGGGCCGTTGTCGCCATACCACGGTGCAAGCCATAGATAAGCAAACCCGCGCCAGAAATATGCATTTCCCAAAACCATGTTTTTAACACCTTCCGACAAATTTTGAGAGGCCGGAACTTGTTTCAGAATCTGATTGGCATAATTGATCGTGCGATACATCTGTGGCCAATTGTCGCGCACATCGCGTGTATTTGATCCATTGTCAATGAAGTTGGCAATGTTGGCAGCTTCAGCCTGCGAGCGGCCTGTAACGAAGTCGTCACTTGCATTTTCATACCACATTAAACCACGTCCGGTTGTACCTTCGCGATATTGCCACTCGTACAGTGCATAGATTGTTTGCATGGCCTGAGCGTCGGTCAGGGCACCCAAATTACTTGGCTGACCATAGGGTTCAAACTCCAAAAACTTCTTACAAGCGCTGAAATTGAACGTAATAAGAACAGCAAATAATATTATTGTTATCTTTTTCATTTTATTTACTTTTTTAGAATGAAACATTTAGACCTACACTATAAATACGGGAAATTGGGAATCTGCCTGCATCTAAACCAAGATTGCCAACTTCAGGATCGAAGGCAGAGTACTTCGTAAAAGTCAGGAGGTTTTCACCATTCACATATACTCTGATATTGCTGCCTGTACCTAATCCAAGGCGATAGGCCAGTGTTTGTGGTAAGGAATAGCTTAGGTTCAGATTTTTCAAGCGAATGTAATCGCCATCTTCAAGGAAATAGGACGAAACTTTTGAATAATTGCCATTCGGGTCGTTGATAAATGACAAACGTGGAATACCTGAATTTGGGTCATATTCCCATGAATCAAGAATTTCCGTAGTCATGTTCCAGCCTTTCAAACCTGCTGATGACATAGCTTTTACACCATTAAATATTTTCACGCCTGAAATTCCCTGCCAGAACATATTCAAAGAGAAATTCTTCCAGCTGGCTCCCAAATTAAGGCCATAAGCAAGATCAGGAAAATCATATGCTCCCATGTAAATTCTGTCACCATCATTGATAATACCATCATTGTTGGCATCACCGTATTTAATATCACCAGGTTTTGCATTTGGCTGAATTTTGACCACTTGTCCGGTTGTTGGATTGGTGAAGGTATAGGCATCAATTTCGTCCTGAGACTGGAAAAGACCCTGAGCTTCGATCAGGTAATAAGAATACCAGGATTCACCAACGGTTGATTGTAGCGGGTTCATTGAATTCACACCATTTCCATGAGAAATGAAATCACGAGCGCCAATATTCAAAACATTGTTCTTTACCGAGCTTAAGTTGGCACGTATATTTAAGGTTACATCGCCAACTTTTTTGTTATATCCTGCAGAAACTTCCCAACCTTTGTTTTCTACTTCTCCGATGTTAATTTCCGGAGGTGAAGTAACCCCAGCTACGGAAGGAATAGGTGAAGTTTCGATAAGGTCTTTGGTCAATTTCTTAAACACATCAAAAGTAAATGTGAATGCATTGTCCCACAAACCAAGGTCAATACCAAGGTTTGATTGCTCTGTACGCTCCCATTTCAAATCAGGATTAGGTATAGTACTTTGGTAGATACCAAAAACCTGTGAACTCATATCAGGCCCAAGATATACTCCATAATCTCCCAGACTGAAAGGTGGGGCATAGATAAATCTACGAACCGAACGAATGTTACCAACCTGACCCCAGCTAGCTCTAACTTTTAAGAAACTTAGTGCATCAATCTCAGGCATAAACTCTTCTGATGTAATTTTCCATGCTGCAGAAAATGCCGGGAATACATCAGAGTTATTTTCCGGACTTAGTTTTGAAGAGGCATCACGACGAACGCTTGCATTGAAGAAGTATCTGTCGTCATACGAATAAGATGCTCTTGCCAAGGCAGAAACTGAAGATTCTTCCCAAATGCTTTCACTTGGTTTTGATGATGCCCAGTCTCCGGCATTTGGGAAAATTGTATAGTTAGGATATTCAAAATCATAATTACGTGTGCTGGTACTATTATACCTTTCGGTGTTGTAGTTCATTGTAAAACCACCTAAAACAGACACATAATGCTTTTCACTGAAAATGTGTGAGTAGGTTACAATGTTTTCCCAGTTCCATCTGTTGCTCAAACTGTTTGAAAGAGTTCGGTAGTTCATATCAACTGTACGGCCAGGAGCAGTAAAACGTTTTGTGAAACTTTCGTTGCGGCCAACACCTAAGTCATAGGCAAAATCAGATTTAAAACTTAATCCTGTAATTGGTTTTATTTCAAGTGAAGTAACCGAAAAAACTCTGTTATAAGGATTGTTTTGCACTGTGTTTTCCAATTGTGTAACTGGATTAAATAAGTCAGCCTCAACACTGAAACCTTCAGCTAAAGCCCAACGTGGAACAGTACCACCAGGTAATTTGTTTCCTGCGGCATCATATTCAAAAACTGAAGCATATCTTGGATAAGCCATGGCAGCAAAAACAGCGCCAGTGTGGCCGTCACCAATATTGCTCTGACCATTGTTGTGATGATATAGGAGGCTTTGACTTAAAGTAGTCCATTTATTTACTTTCATTTCGACATTTAACCTTGCAGTTAATCGCTTGTCAAATGTATTTATCAAAGTACCTTGCGTGTCATCATAACTGATAGAAGCAAAAGATTTTAAATTTTCAGTGCCTCCACTAACTGAAACATCATAGTGTTGCATAAAGCCAGGACGGAAGATTGCATCCACCCAATCAGTGCGTGTAACATTTCCATAAGGGAAACGAATAGGATCGTAAACTGCAGGTAATGGGCGATTAGCAAGTTCTGAGGCATCCTTCCAAACTTTATTGAATTGCTCAGCAGTTAATACTTCAGGAGTGCGCCAGGCTTGTTGAACGCCATTCCATACATTGGCACTCACTTTCATTTCACCAGCTTTTGCTTTTTTGGTTGTGATGATAATAACACCGCCAGAACCGGCATAAGCTCCGTAAATTGCAGCAGAAGCAGCATCTTTCAGTACAGATATTGACTCAATATCAGCAACATTAAATGGTGCATCCGGCACTCCATCCACAACATAGAGTACACCATCACCGCCTCTGTTTCCTTTTCCGCGGATACTGATATCAGCTCCTCCTCTTGGGTCGCCGGTTTGTGTCACTTTGACACCGGTCATTTCGCCTTGAAGCAAAGTTCCAATATTCATCGGACGACCTTTATAAGAATCGTCAATCTTCATCGATGAAACAGCGACTGAAAGGTCCTGCTTACGTTCATTGGCATAACCAATAACAATAACCTCATCCATACCGATTGCTTCAGATTCCATAACAACATTGATGACTGTTCGATTGCCAATCAAGATTTCCTGAGTTTTTAAACCCACGAAAGAAAATACCAGAACATCAGCACCAGCAGGCGTTGTCAGCTGATATTCGCCATCGATTCCTGTTACCGTACCAGTTGAAGTTCCCTTCACCAATATCGTAACACCAGGGATTGTACTACCATCTGCTGCTGCAGTGACAGTACCTGTAATCGCTTTTTGCGCATTGACATCAAATGACAACAATGCAAACAATGTAACTAAGTACAAAATACTTCTCATAGTGATCGTTTTAAATGTTTGAAGATTTATTGAACAGAAAAATAACTTTTTACCGCAACTAAATCATTTAAGTGACTCTGAAATGATTGAATTAATTTTTGAAAAAACACATGTTGCATAGAATTAATTTTTGGGTTAATAATTTAAGATTTTATTGTTAGTGATTATATTTCAGATAATTACAAAATATACAATTAGTTTTATCTTCATGTTTTTAAGGGATAAATCAAAGAAATTTTTAAGCCATCGTAAAAACAAGTATTACTTCGGGGACAAATCTAAAAAAAACTGAAACGTTTTAGCAAGTTTTTTTTAATTTTTTTTCACATTTTTTTTTCTGCTCATTCTGGGCTGATAAAAAACACTCTGTTTATCGGCCAAATCATTTTTGAAATTCCACGAAAATTTCAACAATGCGTTTGTTTTGTTTCTTGTCTTTTATTCGCCACCAAGAATTATTTCTGATAAGATTAAAAATCCTTAATACATATTATATAAGTGCTTTACAATATTTTCGATTCAAAGGTTTCGACCCGGCATAGATACACCGCTATTTTTATTGATTACTAAAAGACAGCTGCGCTAAGTGAGCAGATGATATTCATTTCTTGTAAATACAGTATTTAAGACCATTTAAGTTTGGATCGGTAAGCTGTTAAATGCTGATGGATTTAATGAAAATTTAATGAAAACATAATTTTTTACTAAATCGTTTAAGTATTTTTCTATTTTTGCACTTATCAAATAAGCAAAAATGTCGAAAAGAGTTTCGTTAGCAGATATTGCAGCAAGCCTTGGGATCTCCAAAACGGTGGTTTCACTCGTTGTTAATGACAAAGGCAATGCAAACGGAATAAGCAAAGAAACTCAGCAAAAGGTCAGGGATAAAATTGAAGAGCTCAACTACCGTCCAAATGCTTTGGCCCGTGGTTTTAGAACCGGCAAAACCGAAACAATCGGGTTGATTGTTTCAGATATCTCCAACAGGTTTTATTCGAGAATTGCTCGACAAATTGAGGATCTGGCCTGGCAACACGGTTATAGTGTTGTGATTTGCAGTACGGATGAAATGGTTGAAAAGGAGAGAAAACAAGTCAGACTTCTTCTCGACCGAAAGGTTGATGGTCTAATTGTCTCTTCTTCTTTTACCGACCCGGCTTATTACAATGAAATGGTTGAGGAAGGTATTCCTCACGTACTCATTGACAGGCTGCTTCCCGACATGAAATCTAAAAGTGTTTCTGTAGATAATTTTGGTGGGGCTCAGCTTGCAACACGGCATTTAATCAATCAGGGAATGCGCGACATTATGCTTTTCGCAACTTCACCTGAACATCTTTCATCAATAAATGATCGTGTATCCGGCTTCAAATCTGCTATTTACGCTGCTGGAATTAATCTTCCTGAAGAAAATATAATCAGAATTCCACTCGGAAAAATCGAAGAAACAATAAGAGACACATTACAGAAGCTATATCAACTTGGAAAAATGCCAGAAGCAATTTTTACACTCAATAATATTTCGACCTCTGTAGTAATAAAATATCTGAGCAAGTTGTCCATAGATATCCCCAGTGAAACTGCATTGATTGGTTTTGATGAAACCGTGTTTTTCAGCTATACCAAACCCTCTATTTCAGCCATTGTTCAACCCATTGAGTTAATCAGTGAAACCGCTTTTCGCATTCTGATCAACCAAATTGAAAAAAGAGAACAAGATGAGAAACAACACATCATCCTCCCTATTGATATTGTGATCAGGGATTCTTCTGTTAAAAAAGCAATTCAACATTAACGCCCTTATATATAATTAGTTGTTTCATTGAAATCCATGATATAATGAATCAAAAACGTGAAAATATTACTGTACTAACATTAGATGCCGGAGGAACAAACTTTGTTTTCTCGGCTATAAGTAACGCGAAGGAAATTGTGAAACCAGTTGCCTTGCCATCCAATGCACATGATCTTGAATTATGTCTGAAAACCATTGTAAACGGTTTTGAGTTGGTAAAAAAGCAACTACAGGTGAATCCCGAAGCCATCAGTTTTGCCTTTCCCGGTCCTGCCGATTATATAAATGGTGTCATCGGCGATTTAGGTAATCTTCCAGCTTTCAGGGGTGGAGTTGCACTTGGACCAATGCTTGAAGAACATTTTCAAATTCCAGCCTACATCAATAACGATGGCGACCTGTTTGCCTACGGAGAAGCAATGTTTGGATTGTTGCCCAAGCTAAACCAACAACTTCAAAATCTTGGCACAAAAAAACAATTCCACAACCTGATTGGGATTACACTTGGAACCGGTTTTGGGGGCGGTTTGGTAAGAAACAATGAAATCTGGCTTGGTGATAATGGTGCAGCCGGAGAGGTGTGGCTTTTAAGAAGTGCGGCCGACAACGGGCTTTTTGCTGAAGAAAATATCAGTGCAAGGGCTGTCATCAGCGCATATAAAAATGAAGGAGGCGAAATTCATAACGGAATCAGCCCTCAGGATATTTATCATATCGCAACAGGAAAAGCAAAAGGAAACCAAAAGGCCGCAATTGAGTCATTTACTAAATTAGGTAACGCTCTCGGACTCGCTATGGCTGAGGTTATTACATTGATTGATGGCCTTGTTGTAATCGGTGGCGGACTCGCAAATGCTGCTCATCTGTTTTTTCCTGAAATGCTGAAGCAACTAAATGGAAGCTATAACATTACGAATGGGAATCCTGTTAAAAGGTTAGAATCGCAGGTGATAAATCTGGATGATGTAAATATGCTTTCAGAATTTGTGAAAAGCAATAACAGTTTAGTTAAACTACCTTTTTCGGATACATACGTCAACTATAACCCAACGAAATGGGTTGGTGTCGGGACTTCAGTGCTTGGTACCAGTAAAGCAATTGCTTTGGGTGCCTATGCTTTTGCGCTCAATAAAATATAGCAGCTAAGACGGTTTTCCGGGTGCTTTTTGAGAATTAACAAACAAAAAAACAGCGATTTGTTTCAAATAATTTGAACCGATCGCTGTTTTAGTTTTTGAAATCCGCACTGCTTACTGCAAACTCAATTTTGAAGCTTTAGCCTCTTCCATTAGAATTTCATAGTAATAGCCTGATCCAAAGTCCTTCTGAAGTGTAATTTTTCCTTCAAAAAGGATTATATCCCCCGGGGAAACCATATCTTGTGTTGTTACAGTAAGGTCAAAGAACTCCTCTGTTCCGGTTCCATCCTGAATGTGAACCCAGTTTCTGCTCATGATTCCCGGATTGAACTTCGCTACTTGTCCGACAACTTTAATGGTTTGACCATTTAGTTCAGACCTTCTTTCATAAAGTTCAGCCAAGCTAATGCTTCCATCAACAGGCTCAATGCTTAAATCCTGTTTCTGAATTTCAGGTCTGATGCCTGTTTGTGGAGCACTCTGCATTGTTTGTGGCTGAGCTGGAATGGGCTTGTCGCTTAAGTTTCCAACAAAAAATATGCTTTCAAAATTGCGATCGAGTTCTTTGCTATAGAAATCATTCATTTCCATAACTTCCGAAAAATAATAGGTTGAACCCTTTTTAACATCTGCAAATGTTACGGCCATCCAATATTGCTCATTATTTTCAGTGACCTGAAGATAACTGTAGGAACTTGTTTGCATGACTTCGTTGACAACTACCTCGCGGTTGTAAGGGTCAACGGCATAATCAACTCCAGAAGATTTGGGTTGGCAAGCTGCTATTGTCAGCAGCGCTATAAATAAAAAAAGATTTGATTTCATTGTATTGAATTTTGATTTTAACGGCAAAGATGAAGAAAATATGCTTAATGGTCAGTAAAAGTTTGCAATTGCAGAATGCGGCACTTTAGCTCAGCTAAATAGATTAGTGCGGCTCATGCCAGCCGGTCATCATGCCTTTGAAATTACTCGTTGGAGTTGATCCCATTGTAGAAAAGTAAACATGTACAACCAGAAACAAGGAAAGCAAAAAGCCAACAACTCCATGCAGTAATGCAGTTAAATATATTCCGCTGAAATTGAACACTTTATCTATAATAAATTCTGGAAATAATAAAGCAAGGCCTGTAAGAATTATGATTGGCATAAGCATATACAATGCTCCTACATATGTCAATTTCTGTAAGGGATTAAATTTTCGCTTATTAGTGACCGGAAATGGAGTGTGCGCGCCTTTAAAAGTGCCCCGCAAATAATAGTCCATTTGTTTGAGAACCTTTTGAACATAACCTTTCAACACAATTTTATAGTATTTTCCATTCCCTGTGGTCAGATTTCCGAGCACGAAAATAAGGTAGTTTAGCGATAAGATCACGCCTGCAATATTGTGCCAGCTAACGGCAAGGTCGAAACGGATCAGCGGCGCATCTGGATTGGAATATTGCATACTGATCCCGGTTGCTATGAGAGCCAGGAACAAAATGGCATTGATACCGTGCCAAAGTCTTAGCCAAACAGGATATAGATATAGTTTTTCGGACATTTTTTATTTGCTTTTAATTCGGAAAAATATGTGAATCAGAATGCCAATGATAGTCATACCAAAAAGAACCAGGCTCAGTATATTCAGATAAACATTTCTGTTTGCTCCGATAACATATGACTCGTTCAAAAACACTGCATTGAGTGTTCCTCTGTTTCGGCGCGCTTCGATATTCTGATATTTATAAAGCGACGACATCAGCATGGTATTAGCTGAATGACATTCAACGCATTTTTTTACTGCTAAATCCTTACTTAAAATATTATGTGCAACCCACATAGTATCTTGTACAGATGTATGACACTCGATGCATCTGACAGCAGAAAAATGCAATTTGTAATTAGGGAGAAAAGCATGTATCTGATCAAGTGGCCTTTTCAGACTATCGCTTATTCGCTGAAAATGATCAGGGTTATCGTGACAACTGGCACATACATTATTGTGGTAAGTAACTATTTCTGAAACCTTAAAGTTGCTTCTTGTCATAGATCTGTAGGAATGCGGGTCATGGCACATCCAGCAATTGAAGCTCTCATCATGCCTGCTGGAATGCACGCTTTTATGAAACTCGTCATTAATCAGATCAAACTGATATTGTGCATAAGTTGGATCGCCGCCATGACAATCCATGCAGGAATACATTTCTTCAAGGCGCAACTCAGCCTGATGAGGAAAAATTTCATAATCTGGAGAGTGACAGTCGGTGCAACTAAAATGCCTGTGAACGCCCTTATAAAAGTCGTCAGGATTGTAGATAAAATTAGGGTTCATTGCTTTTCGGTCAATGCGGCCTGTCATTTCGTTCTCGTAGGAATATATTTTATTGGCATGGCAATCGAAACAAAGCTTGTTGCCTTCTAAATTTGCCGGCTCGTCTTCCATGTTGACAAGTGAACTTGCAGGTAAATTTACCCATATAAACAAGCTGGCAATGAAGATTATCAGTAATTTATTTTGCATATATAGTTGATTAAAATAATCCTAAATTAATACTCTGTGAGTTTAAAACCCATGCATCTATTTATAATAAATCAGATTAAGTGTATCACTTAATTAAATTTTTATTCATTGCGCGAATGTAAGAAAATTCAACACATCTCCATTTATAAGAAATGTGATTTTAATGCCTGTAAATAAATATTCTTACTTATTTCATTATTTATCAAACACTTGGAATTCATGATTTACAACCAATTCCATTAAAAAAGTATAAAAAATTAGTATAATTCTTTATGGCATTCCGCACAAAACATTGTTTTCCATTTTCCTTTAATGTCAACTGGATGTTCAAACTCCAGAAAATCATTTCCGGTAGCATACATCATTTCACCTGGAGGCCCTTGTTGTTTAATATGATGGCAAAGTGTACAATCACGGGATATAGTTCTGGCCTGTCTATTGCTTTTGAATCTATCATTATGACAGCGATAGCAACCATCGTTTTCAATATGACCCATAAAATTTGGATAGGCTTTCCAATCAGCCTTCATATAAGGAAATACATTTCGTGAATATCCTTCCTTAATAGCTAATATTGCCCTGTCAATTGTTTCTTTATCGGTCTCAATCAGTTCTGGATAGAGCATGTCATAATAGTTATAAATCTCGCTTTCAGTATATCTGAAAGCGCTGTCTTTGGTTGGAAATACATTACGCAGTATCTCCATAGCAGCAACTTTAATATCAGGAAGGTCTCTGGATATTTTTCCAGAAGTCATCGCATCGTCAAAAAATCTTTGTGGAGATTTATAATCGTGTGAAGGTCTGTTATGGCAATCCAAGCAATCCATGGTTCTAAATTCAAGATTTGAAATCTGATTCTGATCCAAAGGATATGTTTCATCCATATAAATATGTGATTCGCCAGTAAGCAAATCTGTATATTTCACTATAATGATAGTGTCTCTTTTGACATTTGTGGAAGCATATTCAATTTTAACATTAGAATTGATGTGCCAGTGGATACCTTCTTGCAGTCCAAGCGCCCGATATGCAGGACCTGTTTTCATTACCATTGCAATATCCCATTCAGAATTTTCTTCATCAGCAAGATAATGTTTGTGAAAAACGAATTTTCTATCGTAGAACTTTTCTGGCCAGTGGCATTTTTCACAGGTTTCTTGGGCAGGGCGTAAGTCATGCAAAGGTGTTGGAATTGGACGTGGATATGCGCCTGCCATTACTGAGTATACCTGATATAATCCTGATAATTTTGATTTTACATACCAGTTTACTCCCGAGCCAACATGACACTCAACACAATTTACCCTTGCGTGGGCAGATCCTTGATAAGCTGTATATTCTGGTTCCATAACAGAATGACAGACAGTGCCGCAAAACTGATTGGATTCTGTGTAATGAAAGGCTTGATAGCTACCCAATGCAGATAATACTACAAAAACAGATAAGCCAATTGTAAGAACAAAAACAATCATACGCTGTTTTGGATCATTGAAGTCAACAATTGGTAGCTTTGCGATTTCAGGCGATTGCAAGGCTCTTTTCTTTCTGCTTCTGATTAAGCCAAAAAACATTAATGCAAGTCCAGCAAGCATAACTGCTGGTAAAATGATAAATGTAAAAAGCCCTGAATAATTATCTCCTACGCCTAAAATCAGTGAAGCTAAAAACAAGATAATTATCATGAACAATGATATTATGGCAATTAATCCACCAAGAAAAGTTGTCCAACTAAAATAATGCTTTGGTAGTTTCATGATTTTTGATTTTTAGTTATATAGTTGATGCTGATATGTTCGCACTATAAACTGATTCGTCGATATATGCTGGGAAAGAATCTTGCTTTCAAACAAATAAAAAAGGCTTATAACTTTTGGTGAAATACTGTCACAACCGAGTTATAAACCTTTCTATTATTAAAACGCTGTTAAGCGGTTGCCAACAGCTTTTTTATTTTTTCAGTGACCTCATATAGCTAACAATGGCCCAGCGACTTTCTTCATCAGGAATATTTTTTTCAAAGTTTGGCATTTCGTCACGGCCAATATAGGACATGAAATACAATTCGCCATCTTTTAAAGCCTGAAATTTTGCGCTCGAGAAATCGCCTGGAAAAGTTTCAAGGTTCTTGGCTTTTGGGCCATCGCCCAAACCAGCATTACCATGGCATGAGCGGCAATGTTTAGCATAGAGGGTTTTTCCAAGTTTTTCCGCATCTGCATCTCCAGCTTTATTTGGATTTTTCATGCTGATGTACTTGGCCGGGATATCCCATGGGCCACCAATTTTCTGATCCTGTGGTACGTTAAACGCTGTAAAAGCTATCGAGCCAACAAATAATGATAACAAATAAAAGATTTTAGTCTTCATAACATATAATTTTAAGTGTGTTAATAGTTAACGCCAAAATTGTGCCAAAAATGACTACTTCTTAAACGTTCTAATATAATTGATAATTGCCCATCTTGATTCTTCATCTGGTATGCTTTTTTCAAAATTTGGCATTTCATCACGTCCAATTATTGATTTATAATACAACTCGCCATCTGTAGCAGAATGGAATTTTGCAACCGAAAAATCACCGGGCCATGTTTCGAGGTTTTTAGCTTTTGGTCCATCGCCCAAACCAGTATTACCGTGACATGAACGGCAGTGTTTTGCATAAAGTGCTTTTCCAAGTTTCTCGGAATCAGCATCTCCTTTATCTGGGTTGGTCATGCTTTTGTATTTTGCCGGAATTTCCCAAGCAACACCTCTCTTCTGATCCTGAGGAAAACTTAATGCCATAAGAGCCATCGATCCCAGAAAAATCATAATTAAAAAACCGTTTTTTGTTTTCATAGTGATTTCCTTTTTAGAGGTTAAAGATATCAAAAACTCCAAAGTCGGGTTATCGAAAACCCAAACATCAGGTCTCCCTTAGTCCAGTCATTGTTGTTGTACATTGCATTGTGTTGCGGTACAATTGCGCCGGCTGTTGAAACAAATAGATGAAATGCGTGTGTGCTTGTAGAGATTTCCCAGCCAATTCCGAGATTTGGCTTTGATGGGTTTGTAAATTCCCTGTGCTCAGCAATCCCTTGAATTTTCAAAGGCACATCATACTGGAAAAGAATTGACGACTGTGGTGAAAACTGAGCACGGCCATTAAAACCAACAGATATTTTATCATGGTCAATCAAAGAATCTGTTTTGTTGAAATGCGTAAAACTAACATTAGCCTGCACTGACAACCAGTCGTTTACTTTGCGACCCACTATCAGTTGAGAAAAATAAGATAGTCTGTTTGTAAAAGCATACTCTTTTCCAAAAGCTTTCTCGTTGCGTCCATCGATTGCAATATTTCCGTACAAACCAACCGCAACTGGAATAGTATTGTTTCTTGTTTGTTCAAGAATTGTCCATTTCGCATTAAAGTCACTGTACATGTTCAAACGTGTGAGTCCGTATCCTACCTGAACATTTTTCATTACAACATAATTCATGACCATGCGAATGTTTGCTCCTGGAGCATATAAACCAAAAAGATCAGAAAATCCATTGTTCATATTGCCAAACTTATGCTGAATCACATACTCAAGTGTTCCTTGTGATGGGATATATGTAGTTTGATTATCGATGAGATATCCACTCTGGAATGGCGGTCTGACTGGTCTGTCCTTTACTTTTGCAGGCTCTGATGTTTCTTCTTGAGCAATACCTGTTAAGCCAAAAACCAACATCATGATCAATATATAAAGCGTCTTTTTCATGTCTTTTTGGTATTAATTATTTTTCGCACCTTGTTTGATCCACTCCAAAATGATAGCCGCATCAGCAGCAGAGTATTTTTTCCAGTTATGTGAGCTGGAATTTGGGTGAGCAAACCAATAAATACTGCTGGATTCAGGGTCAGCTGGATTGACAAGAGCTGGAACAATTGCGTTGTATGCTCTGTCAGTAGTTAAATCAGGAGGGGTGCTTCCTGTTTTATGACAGGCAGTACATGCATTACCACTTGTAAAAATCGGTACAATTTGCTCTGAAAATTTGATAGGTACTTCTGGATCAATTACCGGCACATCTGGAACGATGAATTCATACTCACAAGAAGTGAGAAATCCGGCCAAAAGCAGTGTAAAAATCGCAAGTATTTGCCGTGCTTTCATAAAAATATTTTTAATGATTATTCGATTAAGTTTGATGTAAAGATAGGCTTAAAAATTTTTCCGTTTGACTTTAAAAGCTTAATTCAACATGAAAAATAAGATTTAATATACCTGTTTTCTGACAACAATTGAGCAGGTCCCGTTCCCGAAGCCTGCTCAACTGAAGCGATATTTTTAAAGCTTACTGAATTGCAGCAAGGGAGTTTTCAAGAAGTTTCTTGGCATATGGGAAGTTATGAACACCATTGCTGTGGTCATACTTAACAAGGTTATGATTGATAAAAGCACCTGCCTGAGTTGAGGTCCATGTTCCTGGAACAACACGATCAGTATTTGGATCCATAATGCCTATCTCTTTTAGTCTGACTCTTAGTTGTAGCAACAATGTATTAAGCTCTGTTTTTTTCAATGCCATAAGTGCATTCAGTGATGAGGCATCTGCATGACAGCTTGTGCAAGTTGCTGTAATTACTGCATCAGCGCCAGTAGTAGTTGTGTAACCTAAATTGAACATGTGTCCACCACCATTGATACCGTTAGCATCCCCGCCATGGCATCCAACACAACTATTGGCAACGCCTGCGGTATGGAAGGAATTGGTATATCCTGTTCCGAATTCAAATCCACCTTTTCCGGATACAATCGTGGCTTGAGCACCATAGTGAGGTCCCCAGTTTGCATTTGGAATGGTAATATCTGGCCCACCTAAAACAGGCATTGGACTTGGAATACGTGGCTGGTGGCAAGTAGCGCAAAGGTTACCTTTGCCAAAATCGTGTGTGTTTTCAGGTTTGATGCGGAAGGTAACGTTTGCAGTTGTTGCAAGAGACCAGTCAGCAGGTGAGTAGGTTGAGTGAATGTTGTGGCAAGTGTAGCAGTTCGGTGGAACCGGATTCTGAATTGTACCTGCGGTGTTTGCATTTGGAGTTGCGGCGGCAATCATTTCGCGGAAACCCTGACTTGTGTGGCAACCAGCGCAGTTATTTGAGTTACGTACATACAAGCCACCTGTGGCATGTTTTGACATTTCCCACTGCTGTGTAACAGCAAAATTAACCTGACTGTTGTCATGACATGCAATACAGCCTGCAGTGCCGTCTTGGCCGTTTAAACCGTTAGTGCCATTAGTTCCGTCTTTTCCATCCTTACCTGGTAAACCAGCAGGGCCTTCCTTCGTACATGACATAAAAGTCAAAGATGCAACCATTATCATGGCGATCATCATACTTATTTTTCTCATCATTTTCATAATATTAAATTTGATAAAGTCTTTTCTTTATAGTTTTTGGTTCTTCACTATTTTACTCTGCAAGTTTAAGACTTATTAACATATCCGACAAGCGCGTTTTAATGAGATTTGTTTGATTTTTTAACGATCTAGATAAGCTTAATGATTGATATAAATCAATTTTATTTCTGATAAATTTTGTATGTAACTTATTTATAACTATTTGCAAAAACACTCTGTTAAATCTTCATTGTTTTGTTAAAAAACTCTTTTTGTTAAAAAACGTTACAAATGTTAAAAAAACTTAAGGGATTTTATGACAAAAAATGAACTATGTTCGTTTTAAAAACCAAGCATTTTTCTGATTCCCGTAAAGATTTACTTAAATTTGCCCGCTAAGTTTTACACAGCTGCCCATGAAACCAATCGAAACACTTCACCTTTTTCAAGATCTCAATCAAGAGCTCATTTATTTTTTAGCCGATCTCAAGCCAAACGAATGGTTTTTGCCTTCACCTATCGATGGCAGGACAATAAAAGATCTCGCCTCACATTTGATTGATGGTTCTTTGCGACGCATATCCATGCAGCGGGATCATTTTTTTGATGATACAGAAATCCCTCAAAATCATGCTGAGCTTGTTGAACTGATTCAAAAGAAAAACAATGAGTGGATTCTAGCAACAAAAAGACTTAGTGCAAGAATTTTGGTTGAAATGCTTAAAAAATATGAGCAGGAAGTTTATGAGCTTTATTGCCGGCTCAAGCCAGAGGATGATGCGCTATTCTCTGTTTCCTGGGCTGGTCAGAAAAAATCTCCAAACTGGTTCGATATTGCACGTGATTACACCGAAAAATGGCATCATCAGATGCAGATGCGGCTCGCATCTGGCAGAAATCTTTTGATGTCGGAGCGTTTTCTTACACCTTTATATGAAACCTTGCTTTTAGGTCTTCCCGAGCAACTGAACAGAAGTGCTCTATCAATTACTGAACAGCTGTTAGAGGTTGAAATAATTGGTGAAATAAGATTACGCAAACGTTTGATAAATTATGGATCTCATTGGGAATTTTATGAAAACTTTAATGATGAGGCTCACACCATAGTAAAAGTTCCTGCATCCATTGGCTGGATCTTGTTCACCAACACCGACCGGGATAAAGATAAATATCGTGATAAAATACAATTCGCAGGAAATGAGACTCTTGCAAACAGTGTTTTGCATTTAACAGCAGTCATGTCTTGATTAGAAAGACAAATATCAAGTAGTTGTTTTCAATAAATTACCTGCTTTCGATCTTGTGCTTTTCTTATAAAAAGTCTACGATTTTTTAATTGCCGGCTTAAAAAGATGAAACAAACACCCTTCATATTTGCTAAAAACATACAATCCCAGATAAAAACAGCTTAAAATGTCAGTGAAATACTATTTTTGCGGGCTGTTATTCAAATATATATATACATATGTGTGGAATTGTTTGTGTTTTTGATCTGAAAACGGAGCCGCATCTGATAAGGCCTCAGATACTTGATATGTCTAAAAAAGTACGTCACCGCGGACCAGACTGGTCGGGAATGTACTATGGTGAAAAGGTGCTCATGGCTCATGAAAGGCTTGCTATTGTTGACCCCATTTCGGGTGGTCAGCCATTGTACAGCAGCGATAAAAATCTTGTTTTGGCTGTAAATGGGGAAATTTACAATCATATGCTTTTGCGCAATGAGCTCAAAAATCCTTATGCATTCCAGACAGAATCAGACTGTGAAATCATTCTTGCTTTGTACGATGAAAAAGGAAACGATTTTTTGGAAGACCTCAATGGGATTTTCGCTTTTGCCCTCTATGACAAAAGGGACAACTCCTACCTTATAGCCCGCGACCACATCGGAATCATCCCTTTATATATGGGGTGGGACAAATTCGGCAACTTCTACGTTTCTTCTGAACTGAAAGCCCTTGAAGGTGTATGCAGTAAAATTGAAGAATTTCCTCCCGGACATTACCTTTCAAGTAAGGATGGTGTTGCAAAAAAATGGTATCAGCGGAATTGGACAAGTTTTGAAAATGTAAAAAACAATACGACCGATATAAAAGAACTCCGCGAAGCCCTGGAAGCAGCAGTTCACCGTCAGCTTATGTCTGATGTTCCTTACGGCGTATTGCTTTCCGGTGGTTTGGACTCTTCAATTATTTCTGCTGTTGCCACCCGTTTTGCGCCAAAACGTGTTGAAACAGATGATGAGCAACAAGCCTGGTGGCCGCGTCTGCACAGTTTTGCTATCGGATTGCAAGGTTCACCCGATTTGGCTGCTGCCCGTAAAGTTGCCGACCACCTGGGAACTGTTCATCATGAAGTTAATTTCACTGTTCAGGAAGGGCTGGATGCCATCCGCGATGTTATTTATCACATCGAAACCTATGATGTTACAACTGTAAGAGCTTCAACACCAATGTATTTACTCGCCAGAGTTATCAAATCAATGGGGATAAAAATGGTTCTTTCAGGTGAAGGAGCTGATGAAATATTTGGTGGATATTTATACTTCCACAAAGCTCCCAATGCCGCTGCTTTTCATGAAGAAACGGTTAGAAAGCTGAGTAAACTTCACCTCTATGACTGCCTGAGAGCGAATAAATCACTTGCTTCCTGGGGCGTCGAAGGCCGTGTTCCTTTCCTTGACAAAGAGTTTATGGATGTGGCAATGCGCATAAATCCGACTGATAAAATGGCTGGCAACGGACACATGGAAAAGTGGGTGCTTCGGAAAGCTTTTGAAGATTACCTGCCTGAAAGTGTTGTCTGGAGACAAAAAGAACAGTTTTCGGATGGCGTTGGTTACAACTGGATCGACAGTTTGAAAAAGCTTGTGTCAGAAATTATCAGTGACGAAGAAATGGCAAGTGCTAAGTTTCGTTTTCCCATCAACACCCCTCAAAGCAAAGAAGAATATTATTACAGATCTATTTTCAGTGAACATTTTCCATCCGATTCAGCCGCATCGTGCGTTCCTTCAGTGCCTTCAGTAGCCTGCAGCACACCGGAAGCACTTGCCTGGGATGTCTCATTCAAAAACATGATCGATCCTTCCGGAAGGGCTGTATCGGGCGTTCACGAACAGTCTTACATGAAATAAATCTGGTTAAGGTCAGCCTTAATAAAATCTGTAGCCATTCAAATTGCGTTTGATCCTGTTGGTTCAACAAAATCAAACGCAGTTTTTTTGTTTTGAATTTCTCCTTTTAAGCTTTTTTAAGTGTTTATATCTCTATTGTTTACATCCTGACCAATTTCATTTAGTCCTAAATGCATTATCTTTGTACTTTATTAGCTGGTAGTAGGCAGTAAAAAAATATACCTAAAAAGGGCTTTTGCATTATTATTGTTTACACATCGGAACTGAATGAGTTTGTTTAATTTAACACCCATTGTCTTCCATCCAAAAACCGCTGACTTGGAAAATTACTCTGATAAACATGTCAGATTTCAATTTCAAAACAGTATTACAGCCTTAAATTCAATTAATTATCCATCAACAGAAAATTAGCAATGCTTCAAAATTCAGGCAATAAACCTGCCATTCAATATGGCTCAGAAACCATCACTTATCAACAATTGCTTGCTCATATCAGGCATTTTGCTGGTTTGTATTTTATCGAACACGGGCAGCGCGCCGTTGTGTTTTCAGAGAACAGACCCGGATATATCTATGCTTTTTACTCCATCTGGAAGCATCAGGGAGTTGCAATTCCTGTTGATTTCATGGCTACAGCCACTGAAGTAGGTTATATTTTGAAAGATAGTCAGCCGGAAGTGATTTTTTGTTCTGCAAAAACGCAGAAGGTGATGCAGGAAGCCATAACAATTGCCGGCATCACTGCAAAATTATTTATCATCGATGAGCATGAGGCCAAAGAGGCAGCAAATCTGGAAGGTTTTGAAATGCCGGAGCCGGCACTCGAAAAAACGGCTGTAATCATATACACATCAGGCACAACAGGCAGTCCAAAAGGTGTAATGCTCAGCTATCGCAACCTGATGCAAAATGTTAAAGCCGTTTCTGATCACATCCAGATTTACAACAAAGATTCGAGGGTTTTGGTGTTGTTGCCGCTGCATCATATTTTTCCCCTCATGGGAACGATGATTATACCTCTGAAGATTGGTGGTATGCTAGCCATTTCACCTTCCATGGTTTCGGAAGATATCATGGCAACACTTCAGAACAACAAAATAACGATTGTGATTGGTGTTCCGCGTCTTTTTGCTGCCATAAGGAAAGGTATTATGGATAAAGTGAACAAGAGTTTTGTTGCAAAAACCCTCTTTTCACTGGCACAAAAACTGAATTCGAAAGCCTTTTCAAAAAAAGTTTTCGGTGCTGTACATAAAAAATTGGGTGGTGCTGTTGAAAACCTTGTTTCGGGTGGTGCAGCGCTTGACCCTGCTGTTGGTCGCGATTTCCAAACTCTTGGATTTGAAGTACTTGAAGGTTACGGCATGACTGAAGCCGCTCCCATGATCTCATTTACACGACCAGGTCGTGTTCGTATAGGCTCACCCGGTGAAGCGATGCCGGGAACAGATATCCGGATTGTTGACGGCGAAATTACTGCAGCCGGCGAAAATATTATGCAAGGCTACTATAACCGGCCGGAAGAAACGGCTGAAGTGCTTAAAGATGGATGGCTCTACACAGGCGATCTAGGTTATCTCGATGAAGAAGGATATCTTTTTATCACAGGAAGAAAAAAGGAGATTATCATTCTCTCAAATGGTAAAAACGTTAACCCGACAGAATTGGAAGAGGTTCTTCTTGCTTCTCCGATGGTTCTCGATTGCGGTGTGTTTGCACTTAACGACCAACTTCAGCTCATGATAATTCCCGAAATGGAAGCATTCGCTGATGCTGACCCAACAGCTATTGAAGCTGAAATCCGCACCAAACTCATTGAACCTTTTAACAAAAGTGTGTCGGCTTACAAAAAAATCATGCGTTTCTATGTAACCGAACAAGAGTTGCCACGCACACGTCTGGGTAAGTTACAACGCTTTAAACTGGCTTCAATGGTTGAGATTGCAGCGGTTGAAGAAGAACTTCAGGAAGAAATTACAGATCCTGTTTTTTTGATGATTGCCGATTACCTTTTAAAGGAAAAAGGGCGTAAAGTGATGCCATATCACCACATTGAAATTGATCTTGGCCTCGATTCACTTGATAAAGTAAGTTTTCAGACCTACCTTCAGCAAACTTTTGGCGTTTCACCTGATCCGGCAGAAATGGCCGAATATAAAAACATAAATGCCTTAAGCGAGTGGGTGCGTGAAAACAAAACCCGCATGGAAGAATCGTTCGTAAACTGGAAAGCTATTTTGCAGGAAAAAGTCTCTTTAAAGCTGCCAGACACGTGGATTACCGGACAAATTGCATTGTGGTTTTCGAGGGCTTTTCTTTCGTTATATTTCAGGTACAAGACAACCGGTGTTGAAAAAATTCCTGATGGACCTTGTATTATTGCACCAAACCATCAAAGCTTTATCGATGGCATGTTTGTCGCTTCATATCTGCGTTTCGGACAGGCAAAACGCACTTACTTTTATGCAAAGGAAAAACACATCAGACGTCCATGGCTTAAGTTTCTTGCTAATCGCAACAACATAATCATCATGGATCTGAACCGCAATCTTAAAGAATCAATTCAGAAGATGGCTGAAGTGTTGAAAAGCAATAAAAACATTATCATTTTCCCTGAAGGAACCCGCACTTTCAATGGTGGACTGGGAGAATTCAAGAAAACTTTTGCAATCCTGAGCAGCGAACTAAATGTGCCAATCGTGCCTGTTTCAATCAAAGGCGCGTTTGAAGCTTTGCCTCGCGGAAGTGTGTTTCCAAAACCATGGAAAAAAGTGACTGTTGAGTTTCTTGACCCTGTTTATCCCGGACAACTCAGTTATGAGGCCATTGCGCAGCAAGTAAAAAGTCAGATTCAGGTTACTTTATAAACCAGTTAATCGGAGCCGATTTTCTGCAAAAAACTGTTTTCTTGAAAGGAAAGGTGATTTCAATGAGTCGTCATTTCAATCAGGCTGTAAAGCCTTCAATTGTTTTACTATTTTATTTGTCCTGGATTTAAAACCTGCTGAACCATAATCATTTAATGCAAGTATGCAGGCTTTTACTTCTCCACTGAGATCCGGCTCGACCTGACAAATGCGAAAAAGAATCTGCATTGCGTTGCATCGGACGGCTATTGCATGATTTTCTGAAAGCATCCATTGCATGCACACATCGATCAGATTTCCCATATCGGATTCATTGACAGGCATTCCATCTAGGATTCTCAAAATGTTCCGGCGGACAGAATCTGAATCTGTTTGAAAAAGTAATTCTGTTAATTCATGCTGAAAAGGTCTTAATAATTGCGGACTTCTATCCCAGAGATGGCTCAAAAGCCAGGAAGCGCGCATTGCGTCTTTTTGGTTTTTGCTTCTAATGACTTCAAAAACATATTGAAGCAAATCAGGTCGTTTTTCGACCAATGAAGCAATCATCAAAATATGCTGCTTCGAAAGCGGTTGCCGAAGCAAAACGAGCAATTCATTAAAATCGTTTTCTTGCACTGAAGACTGCAAAAGACTTTTATGGTCTTTTTTCATATCCATTCTACAATTTCATCGAGGCTTTTTCGTGTTTTCGGACGTGTGGCAGTTTCCCCTTCAACTGGGTAACCCAGCGGTGTAATCGCAAATACAACTTCATTATCAGCAAGTTGCAACACATCCTGAAGTTTTTGTTTGTCAAAAGCTGCAATCCAGCAAGTAGAAAGGTCTTCGGCATGTGCTGCCAGAATCAGGTGATCCATCATAATTGTGAGGTCGGTTTCGATGGCATTATAACCGTCTGCTTTGCGCGTCCAGGCTTCATCTGGCATTCCTTTGACGACAAGTATCGTTGATGCATTTGCAAACCAATTTGCCGGATAAGCGGTCTGAAGTCGTTTCAGGTTTTCCGGCGACTGAACAACGAGTACCTTCCATGGTTGTCTGTTTGCAGCAGAGGGCGCCATTCTGCCGGCCTCAATAATGCGCAGAAGCTTCTCTTTTTCAACCTTCCGCAGCGGATCGTAATTACGGACACTGTAACGCTCTGAAACAAATTTTATAAAATCCATTGACATTTTTATTGCAAAACTATGCTTTTTACAGAAACCGGAATTCGATAAGAGGCTTTGGTTAAAATGAACTATTTTTACACCCTTAAACAAAAAAAATATCAATTGACTATGGGTGAAACTCCTTTTTCTCTGGAATTTAAAGTGCGTGACTATGAATGCGATATGCAAGGAATCGTTAACAATGCCAACTATCAGCATTATATGGAACATGCACGCCATGAATACCTTCATCATATTGGACTTGATTTTGCAAAACTTACCGAAGAAGGGATTATTCTTGTCGTTAAGCGCATCGAAATTGATTATCATTTTCCATTACGCAGCGGCGATGTTTTCTATGTAGATTGTGTTGCAGAAAGACTTTCACCGCTTCGTTTTGCCTTTGTACAAAATATTTTCAGGCTTCCCGACCGCAAACCCGTCATCAGTGCAAGAGTAACCGGAACTTCAATCAACCGCAATGGCAGACCATTTCTGCCGGAAATCATTGACAAATCTTTTGGTCCGATAAAACAACAATAAGCAGCTTGCTGATTCAGGAAGAAAACAGGTAAAAAAGTGATTTATCATTATTCGACCTTTGAATTTGTTTTCTAAAAATGCTAATTTTGACATCTTCATATAAGTAAAATCAATCGCTTTTTAATTTTATTCACATATCATTAAACAATAAAACAGCTATGAAAAAACAAATTATCGTCATGTTCATCCTGCTCTTTGGGATCGGAAGCACTCTATTTGCGCAGGATTACACCAATTTTATATCATGTGAAGTTGATGGCAAAGAGTGGAAGGCAGAAGCAAAAAAACTGAGAATTCCGATATCTGGTTTTGAATACCTTGCGCTTGCGGCTTTTCAAGTGAGTCCGGATATTCAGGTTTGGATCAGAATGTACTATTTTACTGATGAGTTGAAGCCCGGAACCTACGAAATCACCTCAGAAAAAGAAATTGAATCCTCATCCAAAAAGAAAAACGCAAACAAAGATCTGGTGTGGGTTTTAGTTGACTATACTGAAGAAACAAAGGGTTTGGGGCATGCTTTTCACGATGGAGAGTCGATGAGTGGTACGCTCACAATTGAGGAAATTACTTCAACTTCCGTAAAAGGATTTTTTGAAGCTACGCTGAATGGTGTGTATTACAAAAAGAGACCTGTTGCAACCATGACAGGATCCGGTATCAGAGGAAACCTTGAGAAAAAACTTATTACAAAAGCCGGAGGTGGAATGCTCGCAAACGGCGACCCTCATTATCATGAAAACACTAAAAAATCGGATGAAACTGACACCATTGTCCTGACCAATGGAAAGTTCTTTGTTGATTGGAGCAAGCAGAAAAAAGAAGAGGAAACAGAAGAGTAGTTTTGATCAAAGACCTCCTTGTATTTTTGTTTTAAAAACCAGATTATTAAGTTGCTATAAAGTAACGACTACTGTTTATAAAAGACCTTTGCCTTATTATTCAGCCCCGTTCCCATCTTTGTTTTGTAACTTGCAGTTTTTTTGAAAATTACCCTTAATGTTGAATAATTTCAAGGCGAAGGCCTCAATACTTATTGTGTTTTTACTGTTTTTAAATGTCTGTGTTTTTCCACAAACAGTCCTAATCAACGAATTTATGTCGTCGAATGCAACAGCCGTTGCTGATGAAGACGGCGACTACTCCGACTGGATCGAATTGCACAATACGAGCAATCAGGCATTAAGTCTTGCTGGTTATGGTCTTTCAGATGATCCTGAGCAACCTTTCAGATGGGTTTTTCCTGCAAAAGGTATTCAGCCCGGCGGGTATTTATTGGTTTGGGCATCCGGTAAAAACCGCATCAACACTCAGCAACCACTTCATACAAATTTCAGTATAAGTGCAGCAGGCGAACAACTGCTTCTGACACATCCCTCTGGTGAAAGAATTGACAGCACAGTTGCCATCACACTTCAAGCCGACATTTCTTACGGCAGGTTGCGCAATCAGCTCAGCGAATGGCGATATTTCAGCCCGGCCACGCCCGGAGCAGCCAACAGTGAAACGGGTTATAGTTTGATTCTGGGTAAGCCTTCTGTTTCACATCTCGATGGCTATTACACTTCTGCAATTGAGTTAAACATAAGCTCCACGCATAATGAAGCGCAGATATACTATTCTACTGACGGCTCTGTACCAACCACCGAAAGCAATCTATATACGGAACCGGTTTTGGTTCAAAGCAGGGTTGGTGAGCCCAATACGATTTCGATGATCCCAACCAATAACAACAATGATCCCGGTCCGCCCTATTACGAAGGCTGGCAACCGCCACTTGGAGAGGTTTATAAAATTAACGTTATCCGCGCCAGACTTATGCATCCTGATGCGCCTCCCGGACCTGTTACAACAAATACTTACATTGTTGATCCAAACGGAAATCAACGCTATTCGCTTCCGGTTTTTTCTCTTTCCACAGATTTTGATAATCTGTTTGATGCTGAAATTGGCATTTATGTTTATGGCAATCACAACAACTATTTTCAGGATGGCATGGAATGGGAGCGACCTGCTAACCTGACTTTAATTGAAAAAGACGGTAACCTTGCGTTCAGCGAAAATATTGGGATACGCATACATGGCAACACCTCACGCAGCCGTCCGCGTAAATCACTGCGCATTAATGCAAGAGCCGAATATGGAAATAGCTGGATCAATTATCAGCTTTTTCCTGATAAAAGCACCGATATGTTTAAACGGTTTTTACTGCGAAACTCAGGAAATGATTGGGATCAGACGGTTTTCAGAGATGCAGTTGTGCAATCGCTCATGCGCAATATGAATGTTGACCGGCAGTTTTATCAGCCTGCGATTTTATTCATCAACGGAGAATACTGGGGAATTCACAATGTGCGCGACCGTTACGACGAACACTATATTTATGCCAGATATGGTATTGAGGAGATGGAAATGACCATCCTTGAAAACAACTCGACATTTAAGTTTGGAAATCCCGGAGGTGCCAATCATTATAATAGTATGCGGAGTTTTGTGAACAGCAATAACCTGCTTTCAGATGAAAATTTCAAGACACTTTCAACCAGGATGGACATTGAAAGCTTCACCGATTTTCAGATCGCCAATATTTATTCCATGAATACCGACTGGCCCGGAAACAACAGTCTTTTCTGGCGATATCTGCGCGATGCATACGAGCCTGGAGCCCTTAACGGACGTGATGGCCGCTGGAGATGGATGCTTCTTGATATGGATTTCGCATTTGGCTTAAATTTCAATTATGTACCCGGAGCAACTTACGGAGCATCACACAACACTCTTTCTTTTGCGCTAGCCACAAACGGCCCTAACTGGCCCAATCCGCCATGGTCAACCTTTTTGCTGAGAAATTTGCTTATAAACATCAATTACAAGCATCAGTTTATAAACAGATTCTGCGATTTACTTAACACTGACTTTAAGGAATCCAATGTGGTTTCTGTCATTGATTCTGTAAAAAACATGCTTCAGCCCGAAATGCAAGAGCATATTCTTCGCTGGCGACGACCTACAATATTGTCTGAATGGCAAAATAACGTAAATGTAATGCGTGTTTTTGCCCAACAAAGACCTGCATTTATGAGGCAGCACATCAAAAATCAATTCAGTTTACAAGGCACTGCCCAGCTCACAATCCGTAACAATAATCCGGAAATGGGCACTGTGCAGGTAAATTCAATCGAAATTGTTGATTTGATCTGGCAGGGAATCTATTTCACACAAATTCCTTTAAAACTAAAAGCACATCCAAAACCTGGCTTTCGTTTTGTGGGCTGGACGGGGCAGATTAGTTCACAAAGTGAAACAGCAGAACTTGTTATGACAGCCAACAGTATGGTAGATGCCGTTTTTGAAGCAAGCAACGATTTCGCCGGCGACTCACTCAATCCGGCAGCTTACCGTCTGGCCAATGGTCCATATCATTTTACCTATTGGGACGAAAATAATGCTGAACGAAGCTTTCCTGCACATATGGTATTTCAGCAAAGTTCCAAAAATGATCCTTTGCAAAACGATCCCATGACACGACCTTATCATATTCCAGCGGGAGAATATCATGCAGATGACATGGCAAACGTTGGATTTCCTTATCGCCTTACACGGCGAACAAGGCTTAACGGACTTGGAAGCGAAGGTATTTCCTTTATTAATACCGGACGTGGTCGCGACCTTGGAGCTGCTGTACTGGCGATTGATACACGCGGATTAGAAAATATTACAGTGGGCTGGACTGCCGGCACGGTTATCCCAAACTCACGTGCTTATGCGATAATTTTGCAATACAGAATTGGGCATGAAGGCAGTTTTGTGAATGTGACAAACCAAAGCGGAGAGCCTCTTGAATACATGCGAAATGCACAAGCGGGACACACAACAGTTTTCGGCCCGGTTACATTGCCGGCGGAAGCAAACAACGAGCCTTATCTGCAATTGCGATGGAAATACTTTTTCACAGGGCAGCAAATAAACCAAAGTGATGGAAGCCGCGATATGTTACGATTGGATGATATTGTTGTAAGCACGGTAACGATGGATGTGCCTGAATACGTAAACAACAATCAAACAGTCGCAGTCGAAAACTATCCGAATCCTTTCAATGATCAAACTGAAATAGTCATCAGCTTAGTTGAAAACACAAATGTTGAAATAAGCGTTTTCAATTTGTTGGGCATAAAAGTAGCTACACTGGCAAGTGGCATTCTTTTAAATGGTAATCACTCATTCACATTTGATGCTAACAAGCTCCCTGCGGGTTATTATAACTGCGTTGTTAGAACAGACAAGCAATTGATTTCCAGAAAATTGTTAAAAATGTAGGCTCGTTTTCTATCTGAAAAAAAATAACGATATAGGTACAAATGTCTTTCAAAGAGCATTTACCACATTATGAAATTTTTTGAAGTGTCTTGATGCAACTTTATTTTTAAAAACATCATCTGTTTTTTTAAGTGATTTAACAATTTTTTAACAAAAGGAGTGTTAGTATTAAGGTCAAAAAAACAGCCAATTACTGCTGAACTATGTTTCAGGAAAATCCATAGTCGATGAGAACTTTTGTTTTTGTTTTACTCTTTGGTTTAGCTTTTATCATTCATAAGCCCGCAATTGCACAAGAAATCTCTATCAATGAAATCATGGCATCTAATGCATCCGTAATTCCGGATGAAGATGGTGATTTTTCTGACTGGATAGAGCTTTTTAACAACGGAGAGAACTCGGTGAACCTTGCCGGCTATGGTTTAAGTGATAATTATAACAATCCGTTTAAGTGGGTTTTTCCAGAGATAACGCTACAATCAGGTGAGTTTTTGCTCGTATTTGCTTCAGGAAAAAACAAAACAGATCCTTCTGGCATTCTTCACACGTCATACAGTATCAGCGCTGCCGGAGAAGAAATTCTACTCACCAAACCCAATGGAACACGCATTGATGAAATTGCACCTGTCAGAATTCCAACTGACATATCCTATGGACGTTTGCCTGATAGTGGACTTCAACTGCTGTATTTTGATCAGCCGACGCCGGGTTATAGTAATGCCAATGAAGGTTATCTGGGTTTTCTAAGTCCGCCAACCATTCAAATCACGAAAATAAGTGAGGATGTTTTCGAGCTTGAAATTGAGCACAATGACAATAATGCCGAAGTTTTTTTCACCCTTAATGGTGCAGCTCCTGATACAACTTCGTTGCTTTATTCCAGCGTTTTCACTGTTGAAGGTGTACAATCCGACAGCCTGATGTTTATACGTACAACACCCATTGAAGCTGATCCAAACGGATTTGGATGGCACATGCCACAAGGCAATTTTCCGGGAGCTGTTGTCGTCAGATCAAAGGCATTCAGACAAGGCTATCTTCCTTCGGAAACAGCCACGAAAACAAAACTTGAAGTATCATTTGATTTTCCTGTAGTTTCTATTGCTATAGATTCGGAGTCGTTGTTTGATGACTCAATCGGGATTTATGTGCCAGGAAATTACTACAATGAATTAGGCTGGAATTATGAAGACTACTTTGGCTATCCCAATGCCAACTATTATCAGGATGGCGCTGAGTGGGAACGAGCGGGCAATATTGAGTTCATTTATCCTGATGGAAACTATATCAGTCAGGCAGTTGGATTCCGTATTCATGGCGGCAGAACGCGCGTTGCACCTATGAAATCATTAAGAGTTTATGCCAGAAGTGAATATGGTACGAACACACTTGATTTTGATGTTTTCGGTGATGGTGTTGGAGATTATAAAAGACTTCTTCTTAGAAATTCCGGACAAGATTTCTATGATTTACCAACACTTTTCAGAGATGCAATGATTCATGCTTTGGTTAAAGATCTGAATTTTGACACGCAAAAATATAAGCCTGCTCTTTTATTTATCAATGGGGAATTTTGGGGAGTCACAAATCTGCGGGAGCGTTTCGATAAATATTATCTTGGGCAGATCTATAATGTAGACATCGAAAATGTGGATATACTCAGAGATTATTATCTGGTGATAGATGAAGGTGACCGCATTCACTTTCAGCAAACGCTTAATTACATCAACAATAATGGCTTGCAGGCGAGTGAGCATTTCGATTCAATTTGCACACGCATTGATGTTGACAACTATATGAGTTATCAGATTGCAAATATTTATGCCAACAACTGCGACTGGCCCGGAAATAATATGCGATTCTGGCGTTTGCGCACAGATAATTACCAGCCTGACGCATCATACGGACACGATGGCCGATGGCGATGGATGATGTATGATACCGACTTTGGTTTCGGACTTATTGGAGGTCAGGATGCCCCGATGCATGATATGCTCGATTTTGCCACGACAACAGAAGGCAATACGTGGGCCAACCCTCCTGACGCAACGCTTTTGCTTCGTAAATTTTTGGAAAACGAAACTTTCAAAGTAACTTTTATTAGTCGCTTTGCCGATTTGCTAAACAGTTTTTTCAAGCCGGAGAGGGTAATCAGCGTCATCGACCAATATGCAAGCAACATTGAGGAATTTATGCCTTTGCACATTAATCGGTGGGGACATCCGGTGAATCAGGAAGTCTGGCAAGACAATCTGGAGCTGTTGCGTTATTTTGCTATTCACAGACCCGAAAATCAACGACAGCATCTGCGCAATAAGTTTGAACTTGGCCCAGAAACACAAATAACTTTGGAGGTTTCTGATCCTGCATCAGGCTATATTAAAATCAACAGTATCAAAGTCAACGGTGAAACTCCCGGAATAGTCGAAAATCCATATCCCTGGACTGGCATTTACTTTCAGGGGGTTCCATTGCAGCTTGAAGCCATTCCGCTTCCGGGATATATTTTTGCAGGCTGGGAGGGATTGCCCGCAGGTAGCCGACAAATCGCAGAAGTTATCCCCAATTCTGATCAACATTTGATAAGAGCATTGTTTGCAGAAGATGGTAATCCTTCAGATGCTGTTATTCATTACTGGCACTTTAACGATTTGCCTACTGGCAACATCACGTTGGTTTCAGCAGATTCAAGCCTTGTTTCCGGAGCTTTGATCAGTTATCCCGGTACAGGAGCAGGCTATATGGATCGTGTGAACGAAGGAAGCACATTAAATGGCTTGCCGGATGTGACGGCCGGTTATGCACTTCGCGTTCGAAACCCTTCGGATACACGAGAACTAATTATAAAATTGCCAACCACAGGCTATGAAGCCATAAAATTTAGCTATGCCGTTGTTAGAACCAATAACGGACAAAGAATTCAACGGGTTTTTTACCGCATTAATGACATTTCACCGTGGGTTCAAATTGAAGGTAATGTATATATTACAGAAAATTTTCAGCTTTTTGAGTTTGACTTGACAAACATTGAAGATGCGAATAATAATAATGATTTTCATATTAAAATCACTTTTCACGGCACAGAAGCAAGCGGTAGCTCGGGCAACAACCGATTCGACAATATGCTGCTGCAAGGCAAAAAAGTTGTTGGAATTCAAGATTTGGGGCAAGAACCTTTACAGCTTTACAACTATCCAAATCCCTTTGCCGGCAAAACAACAATCAAAATGCGTTTCAATGAAAGCACAAAAGCCAGACTTGAGCTTTACAATATTTTAGGGGAAAAAACTGTCGTTCTTTTTGACAAAAACGTAGAAAAAGGTGTTGAAACCTTCTATTTCGATTCCGGAAATATCCCTTCAGGGAGTTATATACTTAAGCTCTCCACAGAAAAGCAAACTGTTGTAAGGAAGATACTTCTGAGTAGTGTGAGGTAATTTTTCGCTTATCTTGAGAGCCTTTTGCTGATTTTATTCAAGGAAATATCCCTTTGCATTTTACTTTTGAAACGATCTATTTCGGCTGAGCGTTTGAACAAATGTTTTCGGCTGACACCGCTGTTAACTCTTTTTCGCCACATTTTGAAGCTGCTTAGTTTGAGTTCTTTTCTCATTAAGGCAATAACTTCCGATTCAGAAAAACCGAACTGTGCTTTTATTGCCTCAAAAGGTGTTCTGTCTTCCCATGCCATTTCAATAATTCTGTCTGATTCTTCAACTGTCATAGCTTGGTTTATTGATTGATTAAGCAGGATACTCCACAAAATTTCTTTCAGTTTCATAGAGCCTTACCTGAACATCAAGTTTTGCGTCAAGCTTTTCGCGAAGGATGTTGTAAATAACAATTACAATATTTTCGGCAGTGGGATTAATTCCTATAAATTCCGGACAGTCGAGGTTGAGATTTTTATGATCGAAACGCTCTTCTATTTCATTTTTGATGAGGTCTTTAAGAACTTTCATATCAACAACATACCCTGTTTCAGGATCGATTTCGCCTACAACTTTTACGATCAGATCATAATTGTGACCATGCCAGTTCACATTGTTACAAAGACCAAAAACCTCATTGTTTTTATCTTGATTCCATGCTGGATTGTAAAGTCTGTGGGCTGCATTGAAATGGGCTTTGCGATATACGGCTACTCTCATCTGTTTATGTTTTAAAGGTTTTACATATAACAAACCGACATGAATTTAGTTTCAAATCCGTTTTGTTTTTGGAACATTCCTCAAAAATACATAAAACGGTGGTATATACTTCAAATTCAAGGGTCAGTCCTTTTCATCCGTTTAAAAATAAGAAAATCAGCATCCTTATGGCAAAGATTAAATCCAGCCAGGCTATCACCTTCATTAAATCCCTTGTCACCAAAAATCTTTCGGATATCATTTCTTTCCAGAAGCATATCGATTGCAACGTAATCATACCCTTCTTTTTGTGCAAAATTGAGGTATTCAAAGCTGTCATCAATCTTATTCTCTCCAAAACCTTCATGGGTAAAAAAGAAAATAATCGGACTGCGTATTTCAAATAGCTCCAGTTGTCCAAACACAAAGCCATCGTGTGCCATTACCACCGATTTTTTCTCCATTAGCGCGCCCATTGCTTGATTGCGCTCTTCTACCGAAACAAAATATGGATATTCTTTTATGTAATTTCCTAATGATATTCCTGATCCGGCAATAAGAAACAAGGAAAGAAAAAGGAGTTTTTTTATGCTTTGAGATAAGAAAAGGTAATGAATTGCCTGCAAAATGATTAATCCCATAAATGGCATATAAAACAGTAAATATTTGGCTGTTTTACCATGGGTTAATAGACTTAAGCATAGAATGAGCAGCGCCGTGAAAATCAATAAATCTGGATTATGCTTTTGTTGTTGCTTCCATGTAAACCCAAGGCTTAATAAAGTTGCTGACGAAAATACTGCTAATCCCGCATTGTGAAAAAACCTTTCATGCTCAGTCACAACCTTCATCACTATCCGACCGATTGAAAATCTGCTTTCTTTTACGTCCGGAGCCTGAGACAGCTCGTTCAGCAAGCCCAGATAAGTGCCCGGAATATCTACCACAAACAAGCTTGCCAGTGCAAAAGCGCTCAAGCCAAAAGCAAATAGCGCCTTCCACTGAAAGTGAATCAAAAGAAAAACTCCGGCAGCAGCAATTATCGCTATTCCATTGAGATGCGAATAAAATGACAAGCCACTGATCGCTCCTCCCAATAAAGCCCATTTCCAGTTTTTTGTAATTGAAAACTGCCTCAACGAAAGAAAGGTTGCCAAAGCGAAAAATGCCATTAATAGCTCAGGCCTTGCCAAGAACGCATAGTTAAACATAAGCGATTGAGATAAATAGAATCCCATTAATATGTACCAGGAGAATAGTTCGATTTTTTTTGCTTTCAAGTAATGATTTACCAGCAAAATAAGGCCCGCAAATGCCAACAAAGAAATCGTTCTTAGATAAAACAAATGAAAACCAAATACTTTGATCATGCCGGCCAGCAAAATTGTATAGAACTTATGGTAAATGGGAAGCGTGTTGGCTTTTTCTCCAAAGTAGCTATAATATAGCATTGAACGCGCTTCACCGTTTTTCGACAACCAATAAGCCCATTCACCAATAATGCCCTCATCTCCATTTATCCTTCGAATGAAAAGTGAAATCGAAAAAGCAACAATCATGATTATGCTAATTATCATTGCTGCAGACAACCAGCGCTTCTCAAATTTGTGAAAATGCTCTTGTTTCATTTGTCAATTTTTCTCGAAAAATTCACGAATAAGGGTAAAAATTAATTCCTGTTGCTCAAAAGTTAATTCATAATACAGCGGCAGGCGGAGCAATTTATCAGCAAAATGTTCAGAATATGGAAGGCTTCTTCCATCATGCTTATCTTTGTAATAAGTTGATAAGTGCAGTGGAAGATAATGAAAGACAGCAAGCACTCCATGCGCCTTCAGGTGGACAATAAGCCGTTGTCTGATGTCGATGCCTTCTAACATCAGATAAAACATGTGTCCGTTGTTGGTTGAATACTCCGGAATTAAAGGCAATTGAATGCGGACATTATCCCCTTTTTCAAAAAGCCTCATGTAATTATTCCAAAGGTCAATTCTTTTTTTCTGAATATCCTTTATTTCAATTAATTGAGCATATAAAAAGGCTGCAATTGTATCAGCCGGTAAAAATGAGCTTCCAACATCTACCCATCCATATTTATTCACTTCGCCCCTGAAAAACTCTGCCCTGTTTGTTCCCTTTTCCCAGATTATTTCTGCTCTTTGAACAAGCTTTGGATCGTTGATCACAAGCATTCCACCTTCACCACTTTGGATGTTTTTTGTTTCGTGAAACGAAAATGCAGACAAAACACCAAAACTACCTAAGGCCTTTTTTTGATTATCATAGAGATAATAACTCTCTATTGCTTGCGCGGCATCTTCTATGACAGGTATTTTATGTCGGTTTGCAACTTCCATAAGAGGATTCATATCTACTGCAATACCAGCATAGTGAACCACAACAATGGCGCGGGTTTTTTGAGTTATCAAATGCTCAATAGCTAACTCGTCAATACCCGGATGATCGGAGCGACTATCTGCAAAAACAATTTTTGCGCCCTGTCGAACAAAAGCCAAAGCAGTGCTTACGAAAGTGAAAGATGGAATGATTACCTCATCTCCAGGCGCAATATCCAATAAAATCGCTGCCATTTCGAGCGCATCTGTACATGAAGTTGTGAGTAAGCATTTATGAAAACCCCAGCTTTCTTCTGAAAGTTTCTGACACAATTTGGTGTATTTACCATTCCCGGAAATATGTCCGCAGGCAACTGCATCACTGATAAATTCCAGCTCGCGTCCGGTGATATGAGGTTTATTAAAAGGGATCATAAATTCCAAAAGTGATAGATATATTCTTGATTAATCAGGCTATAGCCATTTTTTTTGTAAAATGCTGATGCCTGAACGTTTTCCAGCTGTGTTGAAACCTTTAGAAATCTCCGTTCAAATTTCGCTGCAAGATTTTCAGCCTGCTTCATCAATTCGCTCCCCACACCCAAACCTTGGCTCGCCTGATCAACGGCTATCAGACCAATTGCAGCATTTTTTGCATCTGTGAAATCTACAGTTACAAAACCCTTAAGTTCGTTATTGACGTGTCTAACCAAAACAAATCTCTGATTTGATTCCAGACTTTTGTTGATCCAAATCTCGTACATTCTGAAAAAATCATCTTTACGAAAATTAGAATCCGTTCTGAACCTGCTATATATTCCACTTTTGTATGCGAGCTGAAGTAAAGCTTTTTTATCATGATCTTTCTCATCAAAGAACCTTAATTCTATTGAAGCATCAAAGGCATTCGATTCTTTCTGAAAAGTGAGTTTCACATCAACTGGTTCAACAAATGTATTGTCAACAAAAGGTTTCACAGAAAAAACATAGATAAGCCTGAAATCTTTTGCTGCCAAAATAAATTGATCTTTATTGAATTCAGCAGGATTTTCAACGAAGATTTTTCCCACGGGAAAGCCAAAAAATGTCGAATCCCACGATAGTTTTTCAATCATTTATTTTCTTTTCGATCAGGTAAATGGGCCTGTTTTTAACACCTTCAAATATTTTCCCAATATAAAGTCCAACCACTCCAAGTGTGGCAATAATTATCCCGGAAAGCAACCAAACCGAAATTATCAGACTTGTATATCCCAAAATTACAATATCGCCTCTAAACCATTTTATCAAATAAATCAGTGCCACAACAAAGAAAATCAAAGCAATCAACAGGCCGCCCTTAACAAGAATTCTAAGTGGTTTGTCAGAAAATGCCAGAATTATGTCAGCAGCCAGATGCAATAATTTTCGCAGATTGTAGGATGTTTCTCCTTCATAGCGCTCATCATGTTGTACTTCAATTTTAACTGTACGAAATCCAACCCACTGTACCATGGTTGGAAAATAACGGATTGATTCGCGCATCTGTCTGATAGCATCATTGACTTTTTGATGATAAATTCCAAAATTCGCAACAGATTCATCTTGTTCTGATCCGGTCAGGTAGCTTAGTGCTTTGTAGAAGTACTTTGAAAACAACCTTTTTAAAAGTTTATCTTTTCTGACAGACCTTCTGGCTAAAACGATATCAAAACCTTCCTGGGCTTTTTTATACAATAATGGAATTTCCTCAGGCCTGTCCTGCAAATCGCAATCCATCACAACAATCCATTCTCCTTTGGCATGGTCAAGGCCTGCAGTAATCGCATAATGCTGTCCAAAATTCCGGCTCAGTTTAATGGCTTTAATTGTGGTGTTTTCTTTGGCCAATTCTTCAATCACTGCCCATGAATTGTCAGGGCTGAAATCGTCAACTAAAATAATTTCAAAATCGTTGGTAATTAATTTTACAGCGTCAGTAATCCTTTGTACAAGCACCGGGAGAATTTTTTCAGCGCGGTAAACAGGACTTACAATGGATAGATGAGGCATAAGTTTTGTTTTTTCAGCGCGCCAAAAGTACATGAATTTTTGAGAGTTTAGCCTAATTATTTCAGTTGATACAACATCAGATCATTTATCAAAAATGATTTTGTTGTAATCTTGAATCTTTCCAGGAATCAACATATTCAAGCTGAATGATATGGTTTCACAATCGTGATTGAAAGAAATAAGCACCTTAAATACGATTCGAAACCATCTTTAAAAAGGCTTAATGAGTACTACATGATCTTTAAAAACCTGAAAAAGATTAATTACCTTTTTTTCCTGATAACCGGATTTTCAAAACTTCGTGCTTCATCTATATCGATGATTACAAAGTCGAGTTTCTTTTGCGTCAGATCCACTTTTTTGACGCGGATAGTTACGGGATCACCTAGTCTGAAAACTTTTCCAAAACTCTGGCCTATAACCTGATAGTTGTCTTCGTCGAGATAATAATAGTCGCCGGGCATCTCGTTGTAACGCACCATCCCTTCGCATTTACTTTGCTTCAATTCAACAAAAATGCCCCATTTGCTGACACCCGAAATGAGTCCGTCAAAAATTTTACCTACTTTATCTGAGAGGTATTCTGCTTGTTTGAATTTGATAGAATCGCGTTCCATTTCGGCGGCACGACGTTCCATTTCTGATGCATGTTTGCAAACAGGCTCATACGATTCCTGACTCACAGAATCTTTATTTTCAAGTAGATAACGTTCTAAAAGACGATGAACAATAAGGTCGGGATAGCGTCGGATCGGCGAGGTAAAATGTGTATAAAACTTAAATGCCAGTCCATAATGACCGATGTTTTGGGTGCTGTATTCCGCTTTAGCCATCGTGCGAATAGCGATGGTTTCGACCAGCGTTTTCTCGCCTTTTCCCTCCACAGCTGTAAAAAGATCGTTATAAGATTTCACAAGTTTTTCCCTTGAACTGATGTTCATGCTATAACCAAGCTTGCCGATAAACTGCAAAAAAGTATTCAGTTTTTCCGGGTTTGGCTCATCATGAATGCGGTAAACAAATGTTTTTGGTTTCTTTTTTCCAAGTGGTTTTCCAATGCGTTCTGCAACCTTTCTGTTGGCAAGCAACATGAAATCTTCAATAAGCATGTGACTCTCCTGCTGCACTTTAACATACGTATCAATGGGTTTCCCTTTTTCATCAAGGATAAATTTCACTTCTTCAGAGTGGAAATTTATTGAGCCATCTTTCATACGCTGACTGCGTAATTTTGAGGCAATAGTATGAAGTACCAAAATTTCATCTTTAAAATCGCCTTCACCACCTTCAATAACAAGCTGAACCTCTTCGTAAGCAAATCTCCGGTTTGAATTGATGATGGTTTTGCCAATCCATTCGTTCAGGACTTCGCCTTCTTCGGTCATTTCAAACACAGCCGAAAAGCAAAGTTTATCTTCGTTTGGACGCAGCGAACAAATGTTGTTTGATAATTTTTCGGGCAGCATCGGAATCGTTCGGTCAACCAAATATATTGATGTTCCGCGGTTTTGGGCTTCGAGGTCGGTAGGTGTGCCTTCCACAACATAATGCGCAACATCGGCAATATGCACCCCGACTTCCCAATTACCGTTTTCAAGTTTAAGAAGCGAAAGAGCATCATCAAAATCCTTAGCGTCATCGGGGTCAACGGTAATGGTTGTTATTTCGCGGAAATCGCGTCTTTTAGCTATTTCAGCTTTCGTTATCCCATGATCGATTTTATTGACTTCCTCCTCTACCTCTTTAGGAAATTCAAGCGGGAAATTGTATTCGGCCAAGATAGACTGCATTTCAACATTGTTGTCTCCCGGCTGTCCGAGCACTTTGATGACTTCACCAAATGGATTTTTTGAATGCTCCGGCCAGTCAGTGATGCGTACAATGACTTTTTCACCATTTTTTGCCTTGTTCAATAATGGTTTTGGAACAAAAATATCAACCGCCATGCTTTTGCTGTCAGGCACAAGAAAACCGAATTCTTTAGAAATAGAAATCACACCAACGTAATCTGTTTTGTTTCTTTGAATGACTTCAACGATCTGTCCTTCAGTTTTATGATTTTTTCGTTTGGGGAAAAGATACACTTTAACCTGATCATCATGCAATGCTTGTGCAGTGTTGTTGGCTGAAATGAAAATGTCTTCACCACCACCGTCGGGTGTCACATAGGCTTTTCCGGTACTTTTCATATCGACTTTGCCAGTGATGAAGGCTTTCTTTTCACCATATTCCTGAAGCATTGCCTTACTTAGTAAAAAGCGGTATGGTCTTTCTTCGGTGAGTTTCCCATCTTTGGTAAGCTCAAGCAAAATATTATGGATCAGATCTTTACCTGCCTTATCTTTAATGCTCAGCAACTTGCTGACTTGTTTATAATTGAGAGACTTGAACGGGTTTGAACCGAAAATACTCAGTATGGTAGCTGTGAGGGTGTTTTTCACTCCACCGGAAACTTCTCTCTTTTTTGGCATGGCAGTCGGTATTTTTTAGAAAACTATCAGTTTGTGGCTACAAAGTTAACGCACAATGCCTCTACTTTGATTTCTTTTTTATGTTAAGTTGATTTATGATGATTCAACTTGGCGAAAATTCAGCTTACAGAGAAATCATTGATTCAAAGGATGGCCTCATTTGAAAGCTTTTGCAGGTATAGCATCAATCAGTTTTTTGGAATAGTCGCTTTGAGGGTTTTTATAAAGCAAATCAGCTTCGGCCAACTCTTCCATTTTGCCATTGTTCATCACCAGAATGCGGTCCGACATATAACGTACTACACTCAAATCATGTGAGATAAAAATATAAGTGAAACCATATTCTTTCTTCAGGCGGTTGAGTAAATTGAGCACCTGAGCCTGCACCGAAACATCAAGGGCTGAAACCGGCTCGTCGCAAATTACAAGTTCTGGATTTACCGCAAGCGCTCTTGCAATGCAAACGCGCTGCCGCTGTCCGCCTGAAAACTCATGTGGATAGCGCCTGAAATGCGATTCTTCGAGACCAACCTGTTCAAGCAACTCAAATACTTTCTGCTTGCGCTGACTTGCATTTCCATTCAAACCATGCACTTTCATAGGTTCCATAATGGCTTCACCAATAGCAATACGTGGATTAAGGGATGAATATGGGTCTTGAAAAACAATCTGCAACTGTTTGCAAAAATCACGTAACTGCTTTTTATCCAGTTTATTAACAACAACACCTTTGTAGCTAACGATTCCGTCAGTGGGTTCCTGAAGACGCAAAATGCTCCGGCCAAGCGTAGTTTTTCCGCAACCGGATTCGCCAACCAAACCAAGTGTTTCTCCCGGAAAAACTTCAAAACTAATATCGTCAACAGCTTTTACGTAAGCCTTTTCTCTGCTGAAAAATCCTTTTTGAACAGGAAACCAGGTGCGGAGATTTTCAACTTTCATTACAGGTTCCTGAGCATAAAGCAGCTCATGTGCTTTTGCACGGTCATTTTGTGGAACATTGAGTTCAGCCAGCATTTCGGGCAGGCCGCCAGGCCATTTATTTTCCAAAAACTCCCTTACAACAGGTAACCGGCTGAGACGTGTGTCAAGTGGTGGTCTGCAAGCTAAAAGTCCGCGGGTATAGGGGTGTTGTGGATTTCCGAGTACATCTTGAACGGTACCTGATTCCACAATTTTACCTTTATGCATCACCGCAACTTTATCTGCAATATCTGCAATAACGGCCAGATCATGGCTGATAAAAATCATTCCCATGCCGGTTTGTTGCTGCAACTCCTTAAGCAAAAGCAGTATTTCTTTTTGAACTGTCACATCGAGGGCGGTGGTAGGTTCGTCGGCAATCAGCAGTTCAGGTTCGTTGGCAATGGCCATTGCAATCATCACACGCTGTTTTTGTCCACCGGAAAGTTGATGCGGATAGGCCCTGAAATGCTGTTCCGGACGCGGAAGCTTTACTTTTCTGAATAGCTCAAGTACTTTTGCTTTTGCTTGTTTTTTTGTTGTTTTCTGATGAGTTAGGATGGCTTCGGCCACCTGATATCCGCAGCGCAAAACAGGATTGAGCGAAGTCATTGGCTCCTGAAATATCATGGCCATTTTACTCCCCCGCGCCTGACGCATTTGTTCATCATTCCAGGAATGTGCAGCCTCGCCATAAAAATAGATTGAATCAACTTCTATCTTCGATTGTTTGGTGGGAAGAAGTCGCATTACTGCCAGTGAACTGACCGACTTTCCCGAACCGGATTCACCTACGATACCCAATGTTTCCCCGCGTTCCACTGCAAAACTTACATCCTGCACTGCATACAGCCAGGCATTTTCGTGCCTGAAACGAATACTTAGTTTGTTCACCTGAAGCAATGATGCAGGTTTTTCCATATCATTTAAAATAAGTGAGCAAATGTAAGAAAAAGCAAGCTGGCTTATAACCAGATGACTTTCAAGAGTTGTCTGATTGGTTTCAATGATTTTAATCCTGATGATTTATTCTGAACAAAAAGAATTACGTATAAGTATATCGGCTACTTATTATTTTGATGTGCTGGGGATAATAATTACCTTAGCATAAAAAAAGCAAAATGACAAAAGATGATCTTTTTAAAGAGTTGTTAAGCCTTGTAGTTCCAATAGAAATCACACAAGATTTTGAGTTAAAGGA